>CACHCA010000003.1 GCA_902578265.1 uncultured Pelagibacteraceae bacterium | reverse complement strand
AGTTTGAATTGCACCTAATGTTAAAGGTAAGTTATATGTTTTAACAATCATTCCAGTAAATATGATGTGAGTGCTCCAGAATAATGCTCCGAGAATGACCAATGTGTCTCCCAGTCTAACTGTAGCATCATAAAAATTGGTTAAAAGATATCCGCCAATTAAACATAAAATAACTGAAGGCCATACACTCCAATGCAATGAGTCTCTCTTAAATATAAAAATAATAATTGGTACCATCGGAACATAAAAAATCGTAAAGAAAGCAGCATTAGCTACATCTGTGTAAAGCAGAGCTACTTGCTGCAATGCCGATCCTAAAAATAATGATAATCCTATTAAAAAAGATAGAATAGCAAAATATCTAAAACCAGTTTTAAATTCTAATTTAAATTTTTTAGTCTCAAATAATAATGCTAAAGGTAGAATTGCCAAAAAACCCACAAAAAATCTTACTGCATTAAATGCAAACGGACCAATGTCATCCATGCCAGTATCTTGAGCAATAAATGTAGTTCCCCAAATAAATGTACACAACAAAGCACTTAACAATGAAACGCTTTTAGACATAATTTTTATCAAACGGCTAACTTATAAGCAAAATTTTTACCAAGATTTTCTTTTAAATCATTATTAAATCGAGCTGCCTCCGCACCATCAATAATTCTATGATCATAAGATAGTGAAAGTGGCAACATAGTACGCGTTACAAATTTTCCATCCATGAATACTTGTTTTTTTTCTGCTCTTCCTACTCCTAAAATAGCAACTTCAGGATAATTTATAATTGGGGTAAAAAAAGATCCCCCGATTCCCCCTAGGCTTGTTATCGTCATAGAGCCTCCAAATAACTCTTTTTTATCAATTTTAAGATCTCTACATTGTTGACTGATTTTTTTCAATTCTGTGCTTATTAAAGAAATATTTTTATTATCTGCATTTCTTAATTTAGGAACCATCAAACCATGTGGTGTATCCACTGCTATGCCAACATGATAATACTTTTTAACAGTCATTTTACCGTTTTCAATTTGATCGATTGAGGTATTAAAATTTGGAAATTTTTTTAATGATGTTGTTAATGCTTTTACGATGAAAGCTAATGGTGTAATTTTTTTTTTTTCACCAGTATATACATCCGTAAGAGAAGTTCTAAATTCCTCTAATTCGGTTATATCAGCTTCATCATGATTGGTTACGTGAGGAATTTTTGTCCAAGAGTTCATTAAATATTTAGACGACAACTTTTTCACTCTAGGAATATCTTTAATATTTACTTCTCCAAAATCTGAATGGGAATACTCTAGTTCAATTTTTTGTTCAGTTGTATTTTGATCTTTGAAACTTTCATCAGATTTAGTTGCAACAAATAACTTTACATCACTCTCGGTAACTCTACCTTGTCTTTCACTACCTGGAACTTTGTTGATATTAACTCCAAGTTCTCTCGCAAATTTTCTAACTTTTGGAGAAGCAGAAGCTTTTGTAGAAAAATCTTTAACTATTATATTTTCAGACTCATTGGTTTTTTTTATATCATTTTTTTTTATTTCTTTTGGTAATTGACTTTTTGGTAATTCTTGAGCACTTGTTTCTTTTATTTCTTTCTCACTTTCAATTTCAATAATTTTATCACCTTCCGATACCTTGTCTCCAATTTTAACATTCAAAGAAATTACGGTTCCATCATCAGAAGATGGTATTTCCACACTTGATTTATCACTTTCTATAGTTATCAGTGGATCTTTTTTTTTTATTTTTTGACCTTTTTTAATTAAAACTTCGATGACTTCCACATCTTTGAATTCACCAATATTTGGAACTTTTATATCTTTCTTTGACATTATAATTTTGTCGGCATTGGTTTATCTTTATCAATTTGATACTTCTTTATTGCCTCTTGAGCATATTTAGATGCAATTAATTGTTCTTTAGCTAAAACACTTAGTCCATATGCAACGACATGTTCTTTATCAACTTCAAAGAACTTCCTCAAATTTTTTCTGGTATCACTTCGACCAAATCCATCTGTTCCTAACGAATAAAAGCTCTTGTTAATATAAGGTCTAATTTGGTCTGAATTCATCCTCATATAATCTGATGCAGCCAAAATTGGACCTTCAGTTTTGCCTAAACAGCTTTCAACATATGATTTTTTTGGTTCTTTTTCAGGATTTAATAAATTATACCTTTCAACCTCTAAGCCATCTCTTCTTAATTCATTAAAACTAGTTACGCTCCAAACTTCACTATCAATTTGATATTCCTTTTGTAGAATCTCAGCACCAGCTATCATTTCTCTTAAAATTGTGCCTGATCCTAGAAATTGAATTTTGGTTTTTTTATATTTGTTAAATTCTTTAATTTTATACATTCCTTTTAAAATGCCTTCTTCACATGATTTTTCAGTTGGCATAGCAGGATGAGGATAATTTTCGTTCATTGTTGTAATGTAATAAAAAATATTTTCTTTCTTCTCATGCATTCTTTTCAATCCTTCTCTAAAGATTGTTGCTAGTTCATAATGAAATGTTGGATCATAAGACTTACAGTTTGGAATAGTTGATGCCATTAAATGACTATGTCCATCTTGGTGCTGTAAACCTTCTCCCGCTAATGTTGTTCTCCCAGCAGTAGCACCAATTAAAAACCCTCTTGATTGACTGTCTGCTCCTGCCCAAGCAAAATCACCTATTCTTTGAAAACCAAACATTGAGTAAAAAAGATAGATAGGAATCATTTCAATATCATGATTTGTGTATGAAGTGCCTGCAGCAATCCATGAAGACATTGCACCTGCCTCGTTAATTCCTTCCTCCAAAACTTGTCCACTTTTTTCTTCTCTATAAGAACTTAATTGTGCTGAGTCCTCAGGTTCATATTTTTGTCCTTCGTGAGCATAAATACCAATTTTTTGAAAAAAACCCTCCATACCAAATGTTCTCGCCTCATCGGGAATGATTGGTACTAATCTTGAGGCAACATTTTTATCTCGTAGAAGATTAGTAAGCATTCTTACTAATGCCATCGTAGTTGACATTTCTTTTTTACCTGTAGACTCTTTCATATTGTCAAAAATGTTTTTCGGAGGAGCTTTAATGGGTTTTGCATAAGTAGTTCTCTCTGGGATAAATCCTCCTAATTGAAGTCTTCTTTCTTTGATATATTTTATTTCAGCTGAGTTTTGGTCTGGCTTATAATACTCAATATTTTGCACCTGCTTATCAGTTAAAGGAACATCAAATCTGTCTCTGTAATACATCAAATCGTCTATATCTAATTTTTTAGTTTGATGTGTAGTATTTACACTCTCACCACTTTTACCCATCCCATATCCCTTTATGGTCTTGGCAATCACAACTGTTGGGCTTCCAATATTCTTTGAGGCTTTATCATAAGCTGCAAAAACTTTGTGAGGATCATGTCCACCCCTATTCAATCTCCATATATCTTTGTCTGAAAGGCTTGAGATTAACTCTTTAGTTTCAGGATATTTACCAAAAAACTTTTCTCGCACATAAGCTCCATCTCTTGCTTTCATGGCTTGATATTCTCCATCGACAGTTTCATTCATAACTTTAATTAAATGGCCAGTTTTATCGTTAGCCAATAATGGATCCCAATAAGAACCCCAAATTACTTTGATAACATTCCATCCAGCTCCTCTAAAAATACCCTCTAATTCTTGTATGATTTTTCCATTACCCCTCACAGGTCCATCCAATCTTTGAAGGTTACAATTGATCACGAATATTAGATTATCTAATTTTTCTCTAGCTGCTAAACCAATCGCCCCTAAAGACTCTGGCTCATCCATTTCCCCATCTCCTAAGAAAGCCCACACTTTTCGTCCCTCATCTTTAATAAGACCCCTGTTAATCAAATATTTCATATATCTTGCTTGATAGATAGCTAACATTGGTCCTAAACCCATTGAAACTGTAGGAAATTGCCAAAAGTTTGGCATCAACCAAGGATGTGGGTAAGATGATAAACCTCCTGGATTAACTTCTTGTCTAAAACTATCTAATTGTTTTTCATTAAGTCTTCCCTCAAGAAATGCTCTTGCGTACATACCTGGAGCGCTATGTCCTTGAAAATAAATTAAGTCTCCTCCAAATTTATTGTTTTTCGCTCTCCAAAAATGATTCATTCCTACATCATAAAGCGTAGCCGCAGATGCAAATGTTCCAATATGTCCTCCAAGTTCGGGGAATTTTTTATTCGCTCGAACTACCATTGCTGCGGAATTCCATCTTATCAATGACCGAATTCTTCTCTCAATATTTTGATCACCATTTGATTTTTTCTCCTCATTTACTGGAATTGTATTTATATAAGGTGTGTTTTGTGTGTAGGGAATATTTGCACCCTCCATATAAGCTTTATTAATTAATTCCTTTATTAAATAATGGGCTCTTTGATTTCCATCTTTTTCAATTACTGCAGTGAGTGATTCTAACCATTCACTAGTTTCTAATGGATCAATATCGCTTTCATTAACTACTTGAGTTATTTCTGGTTTTTTTCTCTCAATATTATTTGTATGGATGATTTGCTCTTGTTTTTTTTCTAATGATTTTTCTGCTTCTTTAATCAAATTTTCAGTGTCTTTTGGAATAGTTTTTGTTGTAGAGTGACCTTCATTTGACCCTAAAATATTTAGAATTAAATCACCTTTTGAAACTTTATCACCTACTTTAACTTTTATTGTCTCAATAATGCCTGATAAAGTTGAAGGTATTTCAACACTCGATTTATCACTTTCTATAGTTACTACTGGATCGTTCTTGGCAATTTTTTGGCCTTCTTTGACAAGCAATTCAATGACCTCTACATTTTCAAAGTCACCTATGTCAGGAACTATTAGTTTTTCGCTCATTTATTAATTAGATCTTATACACTATATAATTTTACTTAATTGCTAATTTTAACACATTCTGCTCAATTTTTTGACACTCTTCTAAAGTATCCTTTAAAAATGATTAAAAAGTTATTAAATACACTCTTACATCCAAAAGAAAGCGCTTACATTGATGCTAAAATTTGGATACAAAAAATTCTTCTTGAGGAGAAATTTAAAAAAAATTAATTTTAAATTCTCTCAATACATATGGCTATGCCCATTCCACCACCTATGCATAGTGTAGCGCAACCTTTATTCTTTTTCTGTTTTATCATTTCATGAATGAGAGTGACTAATATTCTGGCACCTGATGCTCCTATAGGATGACCTAAAGCTATAGCTCCTCCATTAACATTAACTTTATTCTCATCAATATTTAACTCACGTATTACTGCAATGCTTTGAGCGGCAAAAGCTTCATTAATTTCAAAAAGATCTATGTCATTCAAATTCCATTTTGCTTTTTTAGCTGCTTCACGCACAGCCTCAATTGGTCCAAGACCCATCAGAGTTGGATCAACTCCAACTGAGGCCCATGAGATTATCTTCACTAACGGTTGAATTGATTTTTTTTTTGCCTCTTCAAAGGTTGTTAATAATAAAGCGGCAGCACCATCATTAATTCCTGATGAGTTTCCAGGTGTCACGGTCCCATCTTTTAGAAATACTGCTTTTAGCCTCCCTAAATCTGATTTAGTAAGATCTTTTCTTGGATGCTCATCTTTCTCAAGAGTGATACCAGATTGATTTATTTTAATTAGTTCTTCCTTAAATCTATTAGTATTAATCGCAGCTTCTGTTTTTTTTTGAGAATTTAATGCAAAGTCATCTTGTTCAACTCGTGAAATCTTAAATTTCTTTGCAACATTTTCAGCAGTTACGCCCATATGATAATTATTAAATGCATCTATCAATCCGTCATTAATCATTGTATCTATCAAATGTTCTTCTAAAATTTTTTTACTGTTCCGGTAAAAAATTGAATGTGGGGCTAATGACATGTTTTCTTGTCCACCAGAAATTACATTTTTTACCTCTCCTAATTTGATTGACTGATAACCTGAGATTACAGCTCTAAGTCCAGAGCCACAAACTTGATTTACTATGTGGGCTGGTTTAGAAATATTTATTCCTGCATTTATCGCAGCCTGTCTTGCAGGATTTTGGCCTCCACCAGCTGTGAGTACTTGGCCCATAATTACCTCATCAATATCATTTTTACCTAATTTACTTTTTCTTAAAATTTCCCTAATAACTATTGATCCCAACTTATCAGCACTTAATTCTTTAAGAGACCCTTTATAAGCTCCAATTGGAGTTCTAATAGCTTCTACAATTACAACTTCATTCATTGAATTATTCATAATAATTTAAATTTGTCTTAGCATTAAAATACACTAAAAAATGATATACAATAATAAATAAAATTTAAAAATGCGCCTGTAGCTCAACTGGATAGAGCGCTTGGCTACGGACCAGGAGGTTCTGGGTTCGACTCCTAGCAGGCGCACCATTAATAAGATAAATTATGTTGAAATGGTTGATAAAATCTTCTCTACAAATGTCTGTCATTTATTTTTTTGTAATTATTCTTATAGTTTTAATTATTTTAACTTTTATACTTTAAAAAAATTATGTCTAATTCATTTGAACAAATAAGTTTAAAGCATGGGTTTATGAAGCATAATGGTGGTGTTATGTTTAGAAATATTTCTGAAAGCGAATATGAATTCAAATCAATTATTAACAAAAATCATTTGAATGCAGCAGGTATAACTCACGGAGGATACTTGGCTGCTTTGATAGATGCTGGAGCCGGAACTGCAGCACACCGGTGTGCTCAAAATGCACCATGCGTAACAATTTCATTAGATCTTAAATATATCGGCGCTTCTAAAATTGATGATGAGATCATAGGGCATGTAAAAATTTTAAAAAAAACAAAAACTTTAGTATTTTTATTTTGTGAATTAAAATGTAACGACAAAATTATTACATCTGCTTCTGGAGTTTGGAAAATTCTTAATATAAAGTCTTAAGACTTTAGGTTTGATAGTAATTTGGACAATAAATCATATTATGTTAAGCTAAATTTTTTAAGAACTATAAATGAGAACTTTTTATAGAATGATTCGGTCATGTTTTAGTCTATTTTTGTTCTTTACGAGTAACTACATCTTGTAGGTAAAATATTAAATATACCAAAGATAGAAATGAATAAAAATAAAATTACCGCAGTGCTTGGTCCAACAAATACTGGCAAAACTCACTTAGCAATAGAAACAATGCTTTCTTTTGATACTGGTATGATTGGTTTTCCACTAAGACTTTTAGCTAGAGAGGTCTATGACAAAGTTATTAAAAAAACTAAATATGATGAAGTTGCTTTAATAACTGGTGAAGAAAAAATTATACCTTCAAATGCAAAATATTTTTTATGCACAGTCGAGTCAATGCCAATAGATAAAGATTTAGAATTTGTAGGTGTTGATGAAATTCAAATGTGTGCAGACCATGAACGAGGTCATATTTTTACAGATAGGTTACTTAATATGAGAGGAAGTAAACTTACAATGCTCATGGGTTCAAACACAATCAAAGGAATAGTTTCAAAATTAAATGACGATATAGAATTCATGGATAGAAAAAGATTATCTAAACTTACTTACTCAGGTCATAAAAAAATTTCACGTATTAACAGAAAAACAGCAATTATAGCTTTTTCAACAGAGGAAGTTTATGCAATAGCAGAATTAATACGAAGACAAAAAGGTGGAGCTGCAATTGTTATGGGATCTTTAAGTCCAAAAACGAGGAATGCGCAAGTAGACTTATACCAATCAGGTGATGTTGATTTTTTAGTGGCAACCGACGCAATTGGAATGGGTATAAATATGGATTTAGATCAGGTATATTTTTCAAATCTAAAAAAATTTGATGGAAGAAAATTAAGAAAACTAAATCTATCCGAGATAGGCCAAATTGCTGGAAGAGCGGGTAGGTATCTCAATGATGGTAATTTTGGTATTACAGGCGATTGTAAAGAAATCACAGCTGAAGAAGTTGAACTTTTAGAAAATCATAAATTTGAAAATATTAGAACGTTGTTTTGGAGAAACTCAGATTTAAATTTTAACAATCCTACTTCTTTATTAAAATCACTTGAAGAAAAACCAAATAAAGATTGGCTTAGAAAAATCCATGAGTGTGAAGATGAGAAGGTTTTAAAATATTTCTTAAAGAAGTTGGACCTATATAATTCGCCAAATGTAAAAGAAACACTGACGCTACTATGGGAATGCTGTCAAATTCCAGACTTTGTAAAGAAAACCTACGGAAATCACATCGATGTCGTTGAGAAAGTATTCAATTTTTTAAACAGTGATAAAGGGAAAATATCAGATAATTTTATGCATTTACAGCTTATGAAGCTAGATAAATTGGATGGAAATGTGGACTCTTTAGCGAATAGAATTGCAAATGTGAGAACTTGGTCATATGTTTCTAATAAAAACAATTGGGTTGAAAACCAAAATTACTGGATTGAAAAAACTAAATTCTTAGAGGATAAACTTTCAGATAGACTTCATGATGAGCTTACAAAGACATTTATCGATAAAAGAGCAAGTGTGCTTGCTAGAGGTTTGAAACAAGACATGGAATTTGATACTAAAATTTTAGAAAATAATAATGTTATGATCGACGATCAATTTATAGGTAAAATAAATGGACTTAAATTAGAACTTGATCTTAAGAAGGGAGCCTTAGAGACTGATATTAAATCTTTAAAAAAAGCTGCAAGAAAAACAATAGGACCTGAACTGGAAAAGAGAGTCCAAATTGTAATTGATACAGGTATGGTTGAATTAAAAAAGGACTCTAAGATTTATTGGAATAACGCAATAATCGGTAAGTTAATTCCTGGTAAAGATTATTTGAGCCCCAATTTAGAATTATTAGTAGATGACATGTTAGAGCAAAATCAAAAAAGTAAATTAATTATTTTTTTAGAAAAATGGTTAAAGAATAAAATTTCAACAGTTTTAAAAAGTCTTTATGACTTAAAAGATCTAAAAGATAAAAACTCATCGATTAAAGCATTGGCTTATCAACTTTATGAGAATAATGGTGTTATTAAGAGAGATAAGGTATCTGAGTATTTGAATAATTTAGACCAAAATGATAGAAAAATTTTAAGAGATTTAGGTGTAAAATTTGGTAGATACCATGTCTTTTTATTTAAATTGATAAAACCAGAACCAGTTTCTCTAAGAACTCTTTTGTGGAAAAATCATAATCAAAAATATTTTCATTTAGAACCTCCAACTTTCGGTTTAAATTTTTTAAATGATAACAAAATTAAAAATAAAAACTTTATGTTACTATGCGGATTTGAAAAATTTGATAATCTATATATTAGAATAGATATTTTAGAGAGATTATTTGTGCAAATAATTAATTCAGATACAAAGAGTGTGAAAGAAATAAAGATGATACCAGAGATGCTAAATTTATTGGGATGCAATAAAGATGACTTTAAACAACTATTAAAAGCTATGAGCTATAAGGTTTTGGAAAAAAATGACGAAGTTTACTTCAAATATGCTCCAAAAAAGAAGACCAAACCCCAAAATAAAAAAGATATTAAAGAAAATCCTTTTGGTGTTCTAAAGCATCTAAATCTTAATTAAAAATATGTTTTTCAAAAAAGAAAAGAATGAAAAGAATGATCTTTCTAAAGTAGCTGCTCTTTTAATTTACGCTGCTAAAATTGATGAAAACTTTTCAAAAAGTGAAGAGGTAATAATAAAACAAGCTCTTTTACAAATAGGCGCAGACAATGAAAATTTAGAAAAAATATTTTCAAATGGAAAAAAAATTGAAGAAAATTCAAATCAAATTTTAGAGTTTACAAAAGAAGTAAAAAACATGGAGGAAAATGATAAAATTAAAATAGTTGAGACACTTTGGAGAATAATTTACTCAAATAATGAGGCTGATATTTATGAGACAAGTTTGATGAGAAGACTAGGTGGACTATTATATATTGACAATAAATTAATGGGGGATATTAAAGAAAAAATTAAAATTAAATCTGATCATGACTTACATCGTAAATGATAAATGTATCAAATGTAAATTAATGGACTGCGTTGAAGTTTGTCCTGTAGATTGTTTCTATGAAGGAAAAAATATGCTTGTAATTAAACCGGATGAGTGTATAGATTGTGGCGTTTGCGAGCCAGAGTGTCCAGTGGATGCTATCAAAGCAGATACTGAGCCAGGTAGCGAAAAATGGTTAGAAATCAATAAGCAATACTCTGAGCTCTGGCCTAACATAAGTGAAAAAAAAGATCCACCTGCGGATCATGAAAAATATAAAAATGAAGAAAATAAGTTTGAAAAGTATTTTAAAGAAAACATTTAAAAAAAAAGTAAAAACAAAATTAACAAAAAAAAGTAAAACAAAAAAAATAATTAAAATCAAAAAAAAAATCAAGAAACCATTAAAAATTTCAAAGAAGATTATAAAAAAAGTTAATCAAAAAGTTGAGAAAAAAAATGATACACAGGGTGAAAATTTAAGGATACCAAAAAATAATGAATTAAAACCTGAAATAAAAAAAGTTAAAAAACAAAGCACTGAAAAAAGAGAATATAAAATTAAGGATTATGTTGTTTATCCAAAACATGGAGTTGGACAAATCTCAGAATTTAAAAAAATTAATATCGGTGGTATTGATGTTGAGACATATATTATTAAATTTGAAAAAGATAAAGCTAGTGGTATGGTACCTGTTAATAAACAATCACATTTGCGTCCACTATCCACAATAAATCAAGTTAATAAAAGTATTTCTATTTTAAAAAGTAAACCCAAAATAAAAAGATCTATGTGGAGTAGAAGAGCTCAAGAATATGAGGCGAAAATATCATCAGGTAAAATTTATGAACTTGCAGAAGTGGTAAGAGATTTAAATAAAGGAGATGATTTGATGATTGAACAGTCTTATAGTGAAAGACAATTATTTGAAAAAGCTTATGATAGAATTCTTTCTGAATTTCAAATTGTTTTGAATGTTTCTAGGGAAGATACACAGAAAAAATTGGATAAAGCTCTCAAAAGAAACATTAATAAAGAAATAAAAGAGGAGAGTAAAACAGATAAATCACCGAACAATAATCCTTTACCAGTTGAAGAGCCTATAACAGATGTGGATGAACCAATTGAGGAATAAAAAAAACGCCTCTCACACTAAAAGTTATGAGAAGCGTTTTTAATAAAGAATACTAAGTTATTATCTTCTTCTTCTTTTCTTAGCTTTTTTCTTAGCTTTTTTCTTAGCCTTCTTTGCTTTTTTTCTTCTCTTAGGCATCTTTAGCTCCCTTTTTAGTTAAACGAATCAAAATGATTCGCAATTAACTTATTTTTATTTTTTTATATACGTTATGTCAATTCTTTAATTGAAGTTACACTTTTCAAAATTATTTTAAAAATAAAATTAATTTTATATAATTTTGATGTTTAAAAAGTTAATGTTTACGGGGCTTATAATCAATTATTTAATAATATTAATAAAGTTTTTCTAAATCCTCTTTATATTTTTCTAAAATTTTTTTTCTTTTTAGTTTTAAAGTCGGTGTTAACATTCCATTTTCAATTGTAAATTCTTCATTAATTAATTTAAATTTTTTAACTTTTTCAACTAAAGATAAAGTTTTATTTATATTTTCTAAAAAAATTTCAATTTCTTTTCTATTTTCGGTACTTTCAGAAACAATTAACGCAACTAAATAAGTTTTTTTGTCTCCATAAACAAAACTTTGTTTAATTTTTTCATTTAAACATAACAAATTTTCAATTTTAGATGGTGAAATGTTGTCACCACCAAGATTAACTATTATTTCTTTCTTTCTATCAGTAATTTTTAAATTTCCATCTTCTGTGATCTCTCCAATATCACCAGTATGCAACCAGCCATTTCTTATTACATCAGTTGTTTCCTTTTTCATGTTCCAATAACCAAGCATGACATTTTCACCTTTAACTAAGATTTCACCATCCGCAGCTATATTTACCTGGTTTGTTTTAAAAGGAGGACCTACTGTGTCGATTTTAATTTTTCCAGGAATATTACAACTTACAACAGGTGAGGCCTCTGTAAGACCGTAGCCTTGGAGTGTTGGCAATCCTATTGCGTTTAAAAATTCTCCAATTTTTTGATCTAAAGCACCTCCCCCAGATACAAAAGCCTTTAGTTTTCCACCAAATTGATTTTTAATCTTTTTTCTTACAAGTTTTTCACAAAAAAAATTAATTAATTTTTCTCTCAATGTTAAATTCTCATTATTTAGTTTTTTGGTACCAAGTGAGATAGTGGATAATATAAGTTTTTTCTTAAACCCTTTTTGTTTCGAAAAATTCATTGAAATTTTGCTGTACAAATTTTGATAAAATCTTGGGACAGCTGTCATAATCGTAGGTTTTGCAACGGACATATTGGATAATAACTTCTCAAGACTTTCAGCATAATAAATTTTTGCACCAAGTGAAATTTGAACAAATTGAACTGCATGCTCATATGAATGAGATAAGGGTAACCATGTTAAAAAAGTAGGTTCACTATCCTGAACTAGTTGGTTTAATATTTCTTGAGCTCCCTCACAATTTGATAAAATTCCTCCATGACTAAGCATTACTCCTTTAGGATTACCAGTCGTTCCAGATGTATAAATTATACAGGCAAGATCTTTCCTTTCAAGATTTTGATTAAAACTTATATGAATATCTGATTTCTTTTTTTTTAAATATGCATCAAATATATTTTCTATGTTCTCAACTCTTTCATTTATATTTTCAATAGATAAAACTTTTATTTCCTCTGAAATAAATTTTTGTATTTTTTTTAATTGGATTTCATTAGAGACTATACAAATTTTTGGCTTACAATCATTAATGATGTATTCATAATCTTTCTCTGAATAAGTTGTAAATAATGGAACCGTTACTCCACCTGCATTCATAATCGATATATCAGAGATAAGCCACTCTGGTCGGTTTTCAGATAATAGTATACATCGGTCTCCATCAGCTAAATTTGTTCTTAAGTATTCAGACAAAATTTGAATTTTTAACGCAACTTGTTCCCAACTAAAGAAATTTTTTTCATTTTCTTTTAACCATTTTAAAAATGGCTTATCGGCAACTGAGTTTATTTCTTTATACTTGGAAAAAAAAAGTTCTACTAAACTGTTTATTCTACTTAATTGCATAATTTGGTGGGCGAAGAGAGAATCGAACTCTCACTTCTTGCGAAACACGATTTTGAGTCGTGCGCGTCTACCAGTTCCGCCATTCGCCCCGATTGTTTAATAATTTATTAAATAGTATAAGAACTAAAATTATATTAAAACCAAAAAATGTTTAAAAATCTTTACAAAAAATGTTTAGATTTAGCAGGTCACAAAAGTTCTAAATATTACTTAGCAATTGTGTCATTTGTTGAGAGCTCTTTTTTTCCTATTCCTCCTGATGTTATGGTTGTTCCGATGGTAATCTCCAAAAAAGCAGATTTTAAAAAAATTTTTTTTATAACAACAATATTTTCAGTTTTAGGTGGTATGCTCGGCTATGTAATTGGAGCATTCTTTTTCGAGTTTGGAGCACATATCATGAATTTTTATGGTTATGAGGATAAACTATATAATTTAAAAGAAAGCTTGATAAAAAATGATGGTTTTTATGCTTGGCTAGGGATTCTTTTTTTAGCAGGTTTTACCCCTCTTCCTTATAAAGTTTTTACGATTGCAAGTGGTCTCATAGGATTTAATTTTTTAATATTTGTTTTAATAAGTTTAATTTCTAGAGGGTTAAGATTTTTTTTAGTGTCATATCTCTCTTATATGTTTGGAGACTTGTTTAATGAATTTATGGATAAACATGGGTCAAAATGGTTTACCATAATTGGGATATTAATTGTTATTGTTGGATTAGTGATTTATCTAATTTTTAAATCTAATGTTTAATTTAAAAGCTGAATTTTATTTAAAAATAATTTTTTTATTTAGCTTTATTGCTTTAATTTCTGCTTTTTTTATAGAATATATTCTTGGACATCAGCCTTGTAATTTATGTTTAATAGAGAGAATTCCCTATGGATTAAGCATTATGATAATAATGGCGATCTTTTTAATTAGAAAAAATCAGAAATTTTTAGTTATGTTATTAATCCTCACTTTTATCTTCTCTTTTGCAATTTCATTTTATCATTTTGGAATTGAACAAGGTTTTTTTCAGGAGTCATCTATTTGTGGAGTAAAGAATTCGACAGAGATTGTCACTAAAGAAGATTTGCTTAAACAATTAAGTGAAAAAACAATAAGTTGTAAAGATGTGACATTTAGGATTTTTGGATTATCGCTCACAAGCATTAATATTGTAATTAGTTTAATGTTTATTATAACACTTTTAAAAATTTTTAAGAAATATGAAAAAAACAAATAAAAGAGTACAGGAATTTATTAGAGTTGATCATGCTGGTGAGAGAGGTGCTGTCAAAATCTATGAAGGACAATTGTTAGCTTTAAACACTATTGTAAAAAATGAAAGTTTAAAAAAAACAATTGAAGATATGAAAGAACACGAAATAGAACATTGTCAATTTTTTGAAAAAGAAATAAAAAAAAGAAATATAGAACCAACAAAATTTTTACCCTTATGGGATTTACTAGGTGTTGGTTTGGGTTTTGGCTCTACATTATTAGGCAAAAAAGCTGCAATGCTATGTACAGCATCCGTTGAAGAAGTTATTGATAAACATTATTTAGATCAAATTAATCAGCTTGGTCCTGAAGAGGAAGAATTAAAAAAGAAAATAACAAAATTTAGACAAGATGAATTAGATCATAAGGATATTGCTTATGAAGAGGGTGCAACAAAAAAAGGCTTTTACGCTATAATGGACAGAATTATCAAAACTGGATCTAAATTAGCAATAAATATTTCTGAGAAAATTTAATTTTAAGCTTCTAGCTCAACATCCCAATATAAATAGTCCATCCAACTTTTATGTAAATAATTAGGAGGAAAATTCTTTCCATTTCTATGTAAATCTTCAGTTGATGGTTGATAAGGATATTGATTAAGTTTCATTCCTGAAGATTTTAATAATTTTCCACCTTTTTTAACATTACATGCTGAACATGCAGTTACAACATTATCCCAGTGTGTTTCTCCACCTTTTGATCTTGGTAACAAATGATCAAAAGTTAATTCCTCTCCACTTCCACAATATTGACAAGAAAATTTATCTCTTAAAAAAACATTAAATCTTGTAAAACTTGGTTTAGATTGTGGAACTATGTAATCTTTAAGAGCAATTACGCTTGGAAGCTGCATTTTGAATGATGGACTTCGTACAATTCTATCATAACTACTTACTATAATTACTCTATCTAAAAAAACTGACTTTACTGTATCTTGCCAAGACCATAATGATAAAGGATAATAGCTTAAAGGTCTATAATCAGCATTTAAAACTAATGCGGGACATTTTTCTAATGATACATCTTGTTCAATAAAGTTGTTCATAAATTAATTTTAACTTAAATAAAAAATGATTTCAATATTAAGAACTCATTTTATTTTTTTTAAAATATAATTTAATGCTATACTGGAAGCTTCGATAGGAATATGATGGTCGCAATTCTTAATTAAATGGGTCTCTATTTCAATATTAGATCTGATAAAAAAATCTTTTGCCTCTAACATATAATTGGGTGAGACAACTTGATCAGAATCACCATGAATTAAAAGAATATTTGTTGATGTTCTCTTTCTTTGCTTGAGATCCTCTTGATTAATAATCTTTCCAGAAAAACCTACAACACAACTAAATTTATTTTTAGATGTAAGCCCTAAATTAATTGACATCATACATCCTTGACTAAAACCAGACAAACAAATTTTATCGTTTTCAAGATTATATTTAATTTTTACCTCATCTATGAATTGATTGAGTTTTTTTTCAGCCTTGATTGTCTCATTTAAAATGTATTTTGGATCATCTTTTGTAAGATCAAACCATTGATACCCAGATGGATTTATTGGGCAAGGTTCATGACCATTCGGGCAGAGAAAAATTGTATTTGTGAGGTGTCTTTTCCAATTTAATGAAAGCATACTTATATCTTTACCATCACCTCCGTACCCATGTAGTAAAATGACTGCGTTTTCAATTTTCACATCTTTTTCTGGTTTTATAATGATTGTATCAAGGCAAAATGTCATAGTAATTGATTTATGTTTTTTTATCTATAAAACAGCCTACTATAATTTTATGATTTCTGGAATATTAGTAAAAATTTTATCTATAATCTTGCTTGTGGCTGTTGGTTTAGTTCTAATTCTTGGTATTGGAACTTTATTTAAAGGTGGAGAAACAAGTAAGAAATACTCTAATAAATTAATGCAGTTAAGAGTCTTGCTACAATTTATAGCAATTATAGCCTTAGTTGCTTTTGCATATTTTTTTAAAAATTAATTAAAATTACTTAACCATTTAATAAATTTTTCATCAACAAAGTCGATTGATCCAATTATTCTTGCAAACTCAAGTCCATCTTTGTTAAAAAGTATAGTTGTAGGAAGACCTCTTAATTTAAATTTCTTTGCCAATGTATTGGGTGAGTCAAAATATATTTCTAAATTTTTTATCTTCAAATCTTCAAAGAAAGTTAAAGATTTTTGACTAGTATCCTTGCCAATATTTATAGGAAATATCTTTAGATTACCTAAATTTGGATTTTCAGCTAACAAATCTAAAGATGGCATTTCATCTTTACATGGAGCACACCAAGTTGCCCAAAAATTCAATAAAACTAGATTTCCTTTATAATCATTTAAGTATAATTCTTTATTTTTAATGTTTAAAAACGTTATATCACTGTAATTTTTTAACTCTTTATTAATGACTAAATTTTTTATACCGGATGTGTCACTAGCAAAAGAATTTGATAGCATTAAAACAAATATTATTAATAATCTCATGTTAAATAGGTATAATTAATTATCATGGTAAAAAATAAAAACAACCAGACAATATGGAATACAAGAATTAAAAATAATTCTTCTAATCTCTCACAAAAAATAGGTAGCTCTATTGATGTAGATAAAAGACTGTATAAAGAAGATATAAATGGTTCTATTGCTCATGTAGAAATGTTATTTAAACAAAAAATAATTTCTTTTAGAACAAAAAATAAAATTATTTATGGACTAAATAAAATTGAAAAAGAAATATCCAATAAAAAATTTGAATTTAATAAAAAATACGAGGACATTCATATTAATATTGAAAACCGACTGTTTCAAATAATTGGTGAAGAAGCGGGTTATGTTCACACAGCAAGATCTAGAAATGACCAAGTGATAACCGACTTTAAGATCTGGATTAAATCTGCAAATCAAAAAATTAGTATGATGTTAAATAATGTAATTAAAAATTCAATTAATTTAGCTCAAAAAAATGTAGATACTATTATGCCAGGTTTTACCCATTTAAAAAATGCACAAGCAGTTTCATTTGCACACTATCTAATGGCATACGTAGAGATGTTTAAAAGAGACAAAGACAGATTTAAGAATAATTTAGACAGTCTAAATGAAAACCCATTAGGTGTTGCTGCATTAACTGGAACTTCTTTTAACATTGACAGGAACTATACGACAAAAAAACTTGGTTTTGAAAAGCCTACAAATAATTCAATCGACACTGTAGCGGATAGAGATTTCGTTTTAGATTTTCTTTATAGTGTTTCTGTTTGTTCGTTGCATTTATCAAGAATTTCTGAAGAATTAATTATCTGGAATTCTGATGGTTTTAATCTAATTAACCTCTCAGATAAAATAGTAACCGGTTCATCAATAATGCCACAAAAAAAAAATCCTGATCTTTTAGAGTACTTAAGAGGTAAATCTGGAATTACTTTTGGTAATTTATTTTCAATGTTTACTATATTAAAAGGATTGCCTCTTTCATACTTTAAGGATCTTCAAGATGATAAAGAAATTATTTTTAAATCATATGATGTCCTTTTTCAAAGTTTAAAAGTATTTAATGAAATTCTTAAGAATGTAAGTCCTAATAAAAAAAGAATGCTTGAATTGGCATACTCAGGTTACATTACTGCAACAGATTTAGCAGATTACCTTGTTAAGAATAATTCAATGTCTTTTAGAAAAGCTTATCAAAAAACAGCTTTGCTAGTGAATTTAGCTGAAAAGAAAAAGAAAAAACTAAATGAATTATCCATGGAAGACTTGAAAAAGATAGAACCTACATTAACAAAGGATGTGCTAAAAGTGTTTGATTTAAAGAATTCTGTCAATTCCAAAAAATCTTATGGTGGAACATCTTTTGATAATATCAAAAAGATGATAAGGAAATATAAAAAATTAAGATGATTAAAAAAATTACATTTGTTATTTTAGTTTGTTGTATTTTAGTTTCTTGTGGGAAGAAAGGTGATCCTGAATACAAAGTTTTAAATAAAGAAATTAAAGTGCCAACAATTATAATTAACAAAATTTCATGAAATATATTAATAAAAGACTAACAGTGGAAAAAGTCAATTTCCAGAGAATAGCTGAAAAATTTGGAACACCTTTTTATTGTTATTCATATTCAAAATTAAAAGAAAATATAAATAAATTTAAAAAAAATTTTAAATCTTTTTCACCTTTAATTTGTTTTGCAGTAAAATCTAATACGAATGTTAACTTAATTAGAGAAATTAAAAAATTTGGTTTAGGGGCTGATGTAGTTTCTTTAGGTGAGCTCATGATAGCCATAAAAGCAGGGATAAAACCAAATAAAATAGTATTTTCGGGAGTTGGAAAAACTTCTAGTGAATTGAATTTTGCAATAAATAAAAAAATACTACTCATTAATGCTGAGTCATTAAGTGAAATAATGGAAATAAATAGACTTGCAATATTAAGGAACAAAAAAGTTAGAATTGGAGTTAGACTTAATCCTAATACAGATGCAAAAACACTAAATCAAATTTCTACAGGAAAAAAAGAGAATAAATTTGGAGTAAATAAAGATACATTTCATAAAATTGTGGATTTTTGTAAAAATTCAAAAAATATAGACTTAAAATGTTTGAGTGTTCACATAGGTAGTCAAATTTTAGATCATAAACCCTATGGAAAAATGCTTGATGCTGTTAGCCATATCTTAGATAAGACTAATCATCAATTTGAATTTATTGATTTAGGTGGAGGTATGGGAATTAATTATTCTAATAAAGACAAAACACTTAATTATAAAAAGTATAACACTGCAATAAATAATTTTCTCAAAAAACATAGCGTAAAAATTATTTTTGAACCTGGAAGATCTATAATTGGCAATACTGGTATGTTAATTAGTAGAGTTATTTATATTAAAGACAGTGGCAGGAAAAAATTTATAATTTTAGATGCTGCTATGAATGATTTTATGAGACCTGCATTATATGGGGCATTTCATAGGACATTACCAGTAATAAAATCAAATAAAATATCAAATAAACCTTATGAATTCGTTGGTCCAATTTGCGAAAGTACTGATAAATTTATAACATTAAGAAAATTTCAAAAATTAGAGGAAAAAGATTTAATAGCTATATGCGATGTTGGCGCGTACGGTATGTCTTTAAGCTCAAATTACAATTTAAGACCTAAACCAATAGAATTATTAATTAAAGGTTCAAAAATTAATGTAATTAGAAAAAGACAAAAGCACGCGGAAATAATCTAGCTTTTAACAAAATGTTAAGAAACTTCATATTTTCATTATTTTTTTTTACTGGAATTATTATTATTTCAATAATTTTTTTGCCCTCGTTTTTCTTACCTAAACAAGTAGTGTTATTTGGTGGTAAGCTAATGGGTCACTGGACGAGTTTTTGCTTAAAATTTTTTCTTTCAACAAAAATAATAATTAAAGGGACTGAAAATATTATTAGAGATGAAAAATTTTTTATAGCAGCATCACATCAATCAATGTTTGAAACTTTCTTTCTTCAAACTTTATTTAACTCACCTGTATTCATTCTAAAGAAAGAGTTATTATTGATACCTATATTCGGATGGTATTTAAAAAAAATTGGATCTATATCAGTTAAAAGAGGTCAAATTACAAAAGATAATCTTAGTTTTTATGATGAAATTTCAAGTGTAGTTTCTAATTCAGATAGACCTTTGATAATTTTTCCTCAAGGAACTAGAGTTTTACCATATGAAAGACCACCTTTTAAAAAAGGAGCCTCTAGAATTTATGAGAAACTTAAAATTGCTTGCCAACCAGTTGCCATTAATTCTGGATATGTCTGGCCTAAATCAGGAAGAAAAATTAGCAATAGAACTATTACTATATCTATAATGCAAAGAATAAATAATGATTTGGAAAAAGAAGTATTTCTTAAAACTTTAGAGAATAAAATTTATTCAGAATTAAATCTTATAGATTAGCCTTTCATGGGCATCACCACATAAATACTATCAAAATCACCCGGATCTTTTATCAAAGCAGGAGACCCTGTATCATTTAAAAATAACTCTATTTTTTCACCATCAAGCTGTGAGGCAACATCAATTAAATATCTTGAATTGAAACTTATTTCTAAATCATGATCAAATTGAACACCTAAGGTTTCATTTCCATCACCACTAGTAGTATTATTAACAGAAAGATTTAATGTATCCTTAGATAACTTAAACTTAACTCCATCTTTTTTATCTAGTGACACTGATGCGACTCTATCAATAGATCCTAAAAATGATTTAAGATTTGTTTCTAATTTTTTTTGATTATTCTTAGGAATTACTTGTATATAATTTGGAAATTTTCCATCAATTAATTTAGAAATTAAAATACTATTAGTTAATTCAAACTTTATTTTTGATTTTAAGTTGGATATTTTAAGATCACCATCATAATTATCTAGTAAAGAACAAAGTTGAAATATAGTTTTTTTTGGAAGAATAATTGGATCAAAATTTATTTTTTCACTTAATCTTATTTTGGAAATTGACATCCTATGACTATCAGTTGCAACAGCAGTCAAATAAATCTTATCCTCAACCTCAGTTTGATGAAAATATATACCACTTAAATAATGACGTGTTTCATCATTCGATATCGAAAACTTACACTTATTAAGTAACTTTAAAAAATGTTTTGAATTAATTGCAAATGTGTTATCGCTAAAATTTTCGTCTGTAAGCGGAAACTCTGAAGAATTTATACAATTTAGATTAAATATTGATTTTTCAGACTCTAGTTGAAGTTTGTTTTCGCTATTCATTGATAAGTTTAATTTTTTGTCTGAAGAAAATTTTCTAACAATATCAAACATAATTGAGGAAGTTGTGGTTGTATTTCCCTCCTCTAAAATTTCTACATTTTCAATTTGATGAATAAAAATCAAATCAAGATCTGTGGCTGTTATTGTTAATCTTGAGTTACTTGCATCTAGTAAAACATTAGAAAGTATCTGCAACGTACTTCTTTTTTCTATAACACCTTGACAATAACTTAAGGCTTCTTGAAGTTCTTTTTGATTAACGTTAAATTTCATCCTTCTTTATTATATAAAATAATATTTTTTAATTTATTTATATTATCATTCATGTCTGGATTTTTTTCTTTTAATTTTTCTATTGTTTTCACAGAATGAATTATAGTCGTATGATCTCGATTTGAAAATTCTCGTCCTATTTCTGGTAATGATTTAGAGGTTAAAATTTTAGTTAGGTAAATAGCTGCCTGTCTAGGTCTAACTAAATATCTCGATCTTCTTGAGGATAACATCTCATTTTTACTAATTTTAAAAAATTTACAGACAATTGTTTGAATTGAATCTATTGTTACGTTATTTTCTGTTAAATTTAATAAATCTTTCAAAATAATCTTTGTCTCGGGTAGACTTGGTAGTTTGTTATAAATCCTAGTGAATGAGACTATACGATTTATTGCTCCAACTAATTCCCGCACATTAGTGGTAATTTTATTACTTATAAAATCCTGAATTTCATCTGTAACATTTACTTTATCAGCATATAAACTAGTTAATTCATTTATCTTGTGATTGATGATCTTTTTTCTTAGATCATACTCAGGTTTTTGAATATCTACAACTAGACCTCCAGAAAATCTTGATTTAATTCTTTCTTGAATTCTAGATAACTTATTAGGTGGTCTATCAGCTGAAACAATTATTTGTGACTCTTTATCCAAAAGTGCATTAAAAGTATGAAAAAACTCTTCCTGCATAGCTTCTTTTCCATTCATGAACTGTATATCGTCTATTAATAAAACATCTGTATTTCTAAAATACTCTTTAAATTTTACCATATCGTTAGATTTAATTGATTTTACAAATTGATACATGAAACGTTCAGCTGAAATAAACATAACTTTTTTATTTTTACTCATTTCGTAACCTATAGAATTCAAAAGATGAGTTTTACCTAAACCTACGCCTCCATATATATAAAGCGGATTATAATGTGAAATATTCTCAGATACCTTTAAGGAAGCTTCAAAAGCTATTTTATTGCTTGAACCAATTAAAAAGTTCTCAAATCTTTTATTAGGATCTATTCTACTATACTGGAGATGAGAGTCTTTAATAAATGAGACTTTTTGAGACTCTTTTATTTGATTAAGACCATCAAATTTTTCACTTTTTGTATCCTTTTTTTGTAAAATCTTAAATTCTATCCTGATAATTTGTTTTTTATGTTTTCTGATGGTTTGTAAAATTTGATCTAAGTATCTTGATGTGATCCAATCACGAATGAACCTGGTAGGTACAGTTAATAAGATATAATTATTAAACTCTTCATGTAAATCAATTTTTTTTATCCAGCTTTCATAAACTTCTATTCCCAATTTGAGTTTTAATTCAGACTGAATCTGTTTCCAATCAAGATTGATCTTATCAAAACTTTTATTTGTGTGCGTATTATTCATTTCTTAGGAGAGACTCCAGTTACATCAATAATGATGGTTATTGCAACAAATTATTTTACTAAACCGAAAATAAATAAAATCTGGGATTGTGTAAAAAATTTTTTTAAAAATTTCTTTGACAAATTTTTTTTTTATGTATCAAAAAAATAAATAAAATTTATGATTGAATTAAATATAATATTTTTTTACTAATTCTAAATATTGTAATTTAAGATTAATGCATCATATATGAAGCGTATTCTTAAAGTTGAATCAACTTGAGGTATAGAAGTTATAAGGAACTTATTTTTTTTGTAATTCTAGATACATTCCTAGATGCATTTTGTTTTTTTATTATTCCAGTTTTAGCAATCTTCATTAACATGGAATTCAACTTGGGTAAGAACTTTAAAGCCTCTGACTTTTTTTTATTTTCAATCAGAACGTTCATCTTTTTTAATGCAATTTTGTATTTACTTTTTCTCGCCTTATTAACCGCGGTCTGTTTAGATATTCTTCTAATTCTTTTAATTGCTGATTTTGTATTAGCCATAATTTTGCAGGGGTATAACCGCTTAAATAGGCCCGGTCAATAATATATTTATTATTTTTGACATATTTCACACAAAAATGTTGATCTATTTGATTGGGTAATTTTATTAATTGTTCCCGAACAATTTAATCTTTTACAGTTTTGTTTATCTCTACCATAAACCTTAAACTCTTTTTGAAAATTACCTTGATCACCCTTGGTATTTTTAAAGTCTCTTATAGTTGATCCACCTTTCCTTATAGCGTTTTGTAAAATTTTTCTCGAATTTATAACTATGTTTTTGCATTGTTTTTTTTGCAAATATTTAGCAGATAATGAAGGGTTGATTTTTGATAAATATAAAATTTCGCTTGCATAAATATTTCCAATTCCTGATACAAAATTTTGATCTAATAAAAAATTTTTAATATTTTTGTCTTTTTTTTTAAAGTGATTTATCAAATATTTTGAATTAAATTTTTTATTAAATGGCTCTGGTCCAAAATTTTTAAACTTTTTTTTCAGACCGTTAATATCATTAAAAAATTGTAAATAACCAAATCTTCTTGGATCATTATAAATTAACTTCATATTCTTAAAAGAGAATTCAACATGATTATGATTTTTAGGTAAATTTGGTGAGTTATAAAAACTAGTGTTAGTGGGTATATCATTTCTTTTATTCCTAATAATATGAATTGTTCCTGACATTCCTAAATGAACTATGAAAAAACTTTTATTTTCTAATTCAATGATCAAATATTTTGAGAATCTTTTAATATTCGAAACAAATTTATTTTTTAGCTTCTTTTCAAAAGAAGTTTCTAATTTAAATCGTAAGTTTCTGTTTCTAACCAAAACTTTATTGATTTTTTTACCTTTTATATTTTTTAATAAAGATTGTCGGACTATTTCTACTTCTGGTAATTCTGGCATTTACTATTATATTAAATGAATAATTAATTAAAAATGCAACAACATCTTCAAAATAAAAAAGGGTTAGTTCAAGGCGTATTTGACCAAGTTTATGACAAATATGATTTAATGAATGATTTTATGTCGTTCGGAATACATAGGCTATGGAAAAAAAATTTAATCAATATGATGGGACCATCAAAAAATAAAAGCTTGGTTGATGTTGCTTGTGGTACTGGAGATATAGGAAGACTTTATTTAGATAACACAGATATTAATAATCATATTACTTGTATTGATCCAAATAAAGGAATGGTGGCCAAAGGAAAAGAAAAGCTTAAAAATTATAAAAATGTAAAGTGGATAATTTCTAGTGCAGAAAAACTCCCTATTGAAAGTAATATTTTTGATTTTTATACAATTAGTTTTGGCTTAAGAAACACAAAAGATTTAGATAGATCCTTGTCAGAAGCATATAGAGTTTTAAAAAAAGGTGGAAGATTTTTTTGTTTAGAATTTTCCAAGATTCAAAATGAAAAGTTGGAATTTATATATAAAAAATATTCAAAATTAATTCCTTTAATTGGCAAATACGTTATCGGACAAAGAGAACCTTATGATTATCTTATTGAAAGTATTGATAATTTTGTAAATCAAGATGAACTTTTAGATTATATGAAAATTAATAAATTTCAAAAATGCAATTATAGGAATTTCTATAATGGAATTGTATCTATACATAGTGGTTGGAAAGTTTAATGATAAAAAAAATTATAACTTTATTTAAACTTGGACGAAAAATAGCTCATTCAGATATATTAGAGATTATCTCAAAATTTCAAAAACCACCATTAGCAATCACATTACTGTTTAAATTTTTAGCAATATCTTTTTCACCTAAAAAAAAGAACTTTATTAAAAGTGAGGGCGAACGTTTATCAGATTCTTTGGAATCTATGGGCACAACTTTTATTAAACTTGGACAATTTTTGGCTACGCGACCAGATATAATTGGAGAGAATCTCTCAAAACAACTTGAAAATCTTCAAGATAAGTTGCCACCATTTTCACTTATACAAGCTAAAGAAATCATAAAAAATGATTTAGGACAGAAAACGTATGACACAATTATAAATTTAAGTGAGCCTGTTGCAGCAGCCTCTATAGCCCAAGTTCATAAAGCTCAAATCAACGATAACGGTACTATCAAGGATGTTGCGATAAAGATTTTACGTCCAAACATTAAAAAAATTTTTAATGATGAAATTGATGCAATTATGCTTTTTGCTTTTTTAACGGAGTCATTTATTAAAAAGACAAAAAGATTAAAATTGGTTGAGGTAGTTTTTTTACTTAAAGAAATAACAAATTTAGAGATGGATTTAAGATTTGAAGCAGCTGCAGCTAACGAATATGCGGAAAATACTAGAAATGATGTTGGGTTCAGAGTTCCTGAAATTTATTGGAATTTTACAAGTGAAAATGTGATGACATTAGATTGGGTTGATGGAATTTCTATTAGGGAAACTGAAGAGCTGAAAAAAAGAAATTTAAATACTGAAAAAATTGCAAACGACATTATTCAAAATTTTCTAAGACATGCAGTGAGAGATGGATTTTTTCACGCTGATATGCATCAAGGAAATATATTTATAGATAATAATGGTCATATAGTTCCTATTGATTTTGGAATAATGGGCAGACTTGATAAAATGAGTAAAAGATTTTTAGCAGAAATACTATTTGGTTTTATCCAAAGAGATTATCGTAAAGTAGCAGAAGTGCATTTGGTTGCTGGACTGGTTCCTAAAGAAGTTCCAATTGATGACCTTGCTCAAGCCCTAAGATCAATTGGTGAGCCAATTTTTGGCCAAACAGTAAAAGATATTTCTGGTGGAAAATTATTAAAACAATTATTTGATGTTACAGAAAAATTTAACATGCAAACACAACCTCAGCTTCTAATGCTTCAAAAAACAATGGTTGTTGTGGAGGGGGTAGCCAGAAAATTAAATCCAAATACAAACATTTGGACTACATCTAAACCTGTTCTAGAAAATTGGTTAAGAGAAACAAAAGATCCTATGACCACAATTAATGAGACGATTCAAAGCACTTCTGAAGTGATTAAAAGATTACCAGAATTTCCAGAAATAATGGATAAAGCTAATCAAGCTCTGACATATTTAGCTAGTGGTCAAATTCCACAAAATTCAAACTCTTATACGGCTTTGAATACAAAAAAATCAGAAATGACCGCTTTTAGAAATCAATCTATTATTGGCTTTTTAGTCCTTGTAATTTTTGGTCTATTGGTATTTTAATTCACTCCATGGGTAACTTAAATAATAAAAAAATCTTGTTAATAATTTGTGGAGGTATAGCTGCATATAAAAGTCTTGAATTAATCAGACTTTTAAAAAAGGATGGTGTAATTATAAAAACAATACTTACTAAAAGTGGTGCTGAATTTGTAACACCTCTATCAATTACTTCGTTATCTCAATCTAAAGTTTATCAAGATCTTTTTAGTATAGAAAATGAGGTAGAAATGGATCATATTAGTCTTTCAAGATGGGCTGATCTCATTTTAATTGCCCCTGCAACAGCTAATACCATATCCAAACTTGCTAATGGAAGTTCAGACGATTTAGCTTCAACTGTTGCTCTTGCGTCAAACAAAAAAATTTTTATTACTCCTGCAATGAATGTAAGGATGTGGGAACATCAATCTACTAAACAAAATATAACAAAACTAAAAACCTATAACTATGAATTAATTGGCCCTGAAGTTGGAGATATGGCATGTGGAGAATATGGTGAAGGTAAAATGTCAGAACCAAAAGAGATAATAAATAGGCTTAAAATTTATTTCAAAAACTTAAAACAAAAAAATAAATTCAAGGCAATCGTGACTGCTGGACCAACCAAAGAGTACATTGATCCTATAAGATATATCTCTAATAAATCAAGTGGTAAACAAGGCTATGAAATTGCGAAATCATTATCAAAAAAAGGTTTTGAAACAACTTTAATTTCAGGACCAACAAATTTAGAAATAAATAATGATATCAATTTGATCAAAGTTGAAACTGCTGAAGAAATGTTTCAATCGACACTTAAAAATTTACCAGCTGATGTTGCAATATTTTCAGCAGCAGTGTGTGACTATAAAGTGAAAGAAATTTCTAGAATTAAAATAAAGAAACAGGATGAAATTAGTTTAGATTTGGAAAAAAATGTCGATATTCTTGATTATGTCTCTAATCATAACTCCTTAAGACCAAAACTTGTGGTAGGCTTCGCAGCTGAAACGAATAATTTAGAAAACTATGCTAATAAAAAACTAAGTAAAAAAAATTGTGACTGGATTGTTGCAAATGATGTATCAAATAAATCTATTGGTTTTGAATCAGATTTTAATGAAGTATCAATTCTTTATAAAAATAAAAAAATAGAAAGACTTAAATATAAATCTAAATCAGAAATTTCAGATGAATTAGTTGAAAAAATCATTAATCATTTAAACTAATGATTAAAGTTTTAGTAAAAAAATTAAAACCTTCTGTAAAATTACCATCATATAAAACTAATGGTGCATCTGGTATGGACCTAATGGCATATATAGATAAATCAATTGAATTAAAGCCAGGAGAGTCATGCCTAATACCAACAGGATTATCAGTTGCATTCCCAAAGGAATATGAAATTCAAATCAGACCAAGATCAGGATTAGCGGCAAAAAATAACATCAGTGTTTTGAATACACCTGGTACAATTGACAGTGATTATAGAGGAGAAATAAAAGTTATTTTATTTAATCATGGTAACAAAAACTTTAAAGTCAATAATAACGATAGAATTGCACAAATGATTTTAACTCCAATTATAAAAATGGATTTAGAGGAAACGGATGAACTTCCAGAGTCGGTAAGGGGGACAGGGGGGTTTGGTTCAACTGGTAAATGAGAGAAAGTCTTAACAAATCTCAAATTGAAAGATTCTCAAGACAATTAGTTTTAAAAAATATAGGTGCGAAAGGTCAAAAAAAAATCTTATCCTCTAAAATTTTAATAGTCGGTGTTGGGGGTTTAGGTTGTCCTGCTGCAGAAAATCTAGTAAGAGCTGGTATTGGGAATATTGGTCTTATTGATAACGATATCGTTAATCTTTCTAATATTCATAGACAAAGTTTATTTACTTCTAAAGATATTAAAAAATCAAAAGTTAGCGTAGCTGCAAAAAAACTAAGAGAAATAAACCCATCTACCAAAATTAAAACTTATAAATCACAGCTTAATGAGAATAACATCAAAAAAATAATTAAAAATTATGAAATTATAATTGACGGCTCAGATAATTTTAAAACTAAATTTTTAATAAATGATTATTGTAAAAAATTAAAAAAAAAATTAGTAACAGGAGCAATTAGTAAATTTGACGGTCATGTTTTTACATTTGATTTTAATGATAGAAAAACAGCCTCTTTAAAAAGTTTTTACCAAGAAAATGAGATTTCAGACGATGACCTAAATTGTGAATTTGAGGGTGTTCTTGGCACAACTGCATCAATTGTAGGAACGACCCAAGCAAATGAGGCATTGAAAATGATTATGAATATTGGGCAAAACTTGAAAAATCAAATCTTAATTATAGATTTATTAAATCTTAATTTTAGAAAAGTTAAATTTAATAAAAAATAAGGTGTTGATAAATAATGAAAAAATTAAATTTTTTAATTTTACTCTGGTTTTTTTTACCATTAAACGTTTTTGCAAATAACACTTTTCTCTCATTAAAAAAAGATAAAGTAAATGTTAGATATGGTCCAGGATTTGAATATCCTATTAAATATATCTATAAAAAAATTAATTTACCTATAAAACAGATTGATAAGAAAGAAAATTTTAGGAGAATTATTGATTTTAAAAATAATAGTGGATGGATACATGTCTCTCAACTCAAAAAAGTAAATTCCATTATACCTAAAAAAGATAAAATCTTATTTAGTAAACCAACAAATTTTTCAAAACCTTTAGCTAAAATAGAAAAGGGTAGAGTTTTGTTGATTCAAAATTGTAAGAATAATTGGTGTAAGATAAAAACTGGTAATTTTAAAGGCTGGATCAAAATAGAAGATTCTTGGGGCCTTAATTAATCTTTATCACAATTGTTTAATTTTATTGTAAACTATTTTTGTTGCTCACAAACATCCTTAATTACTGGAGCATTTGCACAGTCTAAACATTTTGTTTTCTGAACAATGCAACCATCATCAAGGACTTCAACATCCACAATTTTATCACACTTAGAGCAAGTTGAAGAAATAGTTAGTCCACATTTTTTACAATTATAATTTTCTGTTTGCATCTCAAAAAAATAATCATAAATGAGCAGATTTCAATTACTATTGATGCGAATGATTATTATTAGCGCAATTTTTTTGAGAATGATTACTAATTGCTTTTTTTTTGGGGGATATTGAACCTTCTTATTTTTTGGACTTACTTGCCCACCATTTATCTAAAATAAAATACCAAATTGAATTTGCAATTGGTTCAACAATGGCATCAGTTAGAGCAATTTTAAAAGAAACATCTGCTACTATCATTAAAACTGTAATCGCAATTGCAAAGTGTCCAATTGTATAAATTAAAGTTCTAAGTAAAGAGCCTTTATTGTTTTGATAAATATTTTGAGATGCTTGAAATATACCTTTAGTTATTTCCATTAATTTTTGAAAGGACTTTCAAGAACACAAGCCACTAGGTGTATTCTTGCCTGTTCACCTCCATTAAAAAAATTGTGATATTTTGTGTTGTTTGTAATCCAAACTTTCCCATCTGCAGGTAAATGTTTAGCAACATTTTCAATGACCATTGAACACCCTTTGTTTGTTATTATAGGCACATGAAGTCTGCATTCTGGATCTTTGTGCCAACTCAAAGTTGATCTAGGCTCTTTTAATAAAAGCCTTACCCTTCCCAATTTAAATCTCTTGCTTAGAACTTTGTAAACTTCTGCAAAGTATGTATTTTCAAATTCAGGAATTAATTGTGTATATTTCGACTCATCTATATCAACATCTCTTGAAACCTCTTTTCCAGTTTCGTCTGCAATTGTCCAATATTTTCCTCTAATATTACTACCTTTTATCGAGCTCTCATCATTTGGAATTTGGTTTAATGGAATTGCACCAAAATGTGTAACACCTGGTGAATTAAATTTTTTTAATTTCAAAATTTTATTTAGGTCATCTTTTAACTTTGAAATGTCAAAATTTAAATTTGGAACTTCGTAAAAATCCTCGAAATTTGCTGTTGCCATATAACTTTATCTTTTTTTCAAGTTTAATTTAATTTCAAATCAAATCGATCAGAATTCATAACCTTTACCCATGCAGCTATAAAATCTTTAACAAATTTTTCACTTGAGTCCTCACAGGCATAAACTTCTGCAAGAGCTCTTAGTTGAGAATTTGAACCAAAGATCAAATCAACTCTTGTTGCTTTCCATTTAGTTTTTTGAGTTTTTCTATCTTTTCCTACAAATGTTTGCTCTGATTTGTCTTCTTCTTTCCATGTAGTATTCATATCTAATAGATTTACGAAGTAATCGTTAGTAAGAGAACCAGGTTTATTTGTAAAAACGCCATAATTTGAACCATCATAGTTAGTATTCAATACTCTCATACCACCTATAAGTGCTGTCATTTCTGGTGCAGTAAGACCCATTAGTTGTGCTTTATCAACCAATTTCTCCTCTGCTGAGACAATTGAAGCTCCTTCATTCAAATAGTTTCTAAAACCATCTGCCTGAGGCTCAAGAAGACTAAAGGAATTAATATCAGTCTGATCTTGTCTTGCATCTCCTCTACCTGCTGAAAATGGGACATTAACTTTATGACCTGCCTTTTTCGCAGCCATCTCAATACCAACACCACCTGCTAACACAATTAAGTCTGCCATTGATACGCTTTTATTTTTGTTATCAAATTGATCCTTAATTTTTTTCAAGCCTTTAATAACAATTGATAATTTCTCAGGATTATTCACGTCCCAGCCTTTTTGTGGTTCTAGCATTATTCTTGCGCCATTAGCACCACCTCTTTTATCTGATCCTCTAAAAGTTGAAGCTGATGCCCATGCAGTAGAAACTAAATCTGAAATTGATATTTTTGATTTAGAAATTTTGTTTTTTAAATCTTTAATATCTTTTAATTTAAGTTTGTACTTTGGTTTATCAATTGGATCTTGCCAAATTAATTGTTCTTTTGGAACGTCACTACCCAAGTAACAAACTCTTGGACCCATATCTCTATGAGTTAGTTTAAACCATGCTCGAGCAAATGCATCGTGAAACTCTTTAGGGTTTTGATGAAAATGCTTTGTAATTGGTCCATAACTCGGATCAACTTTCAATGATATATCTGTTGTTTGCATCATTGGTGGATGAAGCACACCTTTTTGGTGCGCATCAGGAACCATTTTAATTTTTTGACCGTTTTTCTTTGGAGTCCATTGATGAGCTCCTGCTGGGCTTTTTGTTAGCTCCCAATCATGACCGTATAAACAATCTAAATAACCCATATCCCATTTTATAGGATTTTGAGTCCAGGCACCTTCAATACCACTACTTATCGTATCAACGCCTTTTCCAGATCTATATCCACTATTCCATCCAGTAGATTGATCTTGAAGTTTTGAAGCTTCTGGATCTGGACCTTTATAAGACTCTGATGCTGCTCCGTGAGATTTTCCAAATGTATGTCCTCCAGCAACTAAAGCTGCTGTCTCATAATCGTTCATAGCCATTCTTCCAAATGTCTCTCTGATATCATGTGCTGCTAGTAGTGGATCTGGATTTGCGTCTGGACCTTGTGGATTTACATAAATCAAGCCCATGTGAGAAGCACCTAACGGCTGCTCTAAATCTCTTTTTCCGCTATATCTCTCAACACCTAGCATCTCTTTTTCTGAACCCCAATAAATATCATCCTCTGGTTCCCAAATATCAATTCTACCTGCACCAAAACCAAAAGTTTTAAAACCCATGGAGTCTAATGCTACGTTTCCAACTAATATAAATAGATCTGCCCAAGAAATTTTTCTTCCATACTTTTTTTTGATTGGCCATAAAAGTAACCTTGCTTTATCTAAATTCACATTATCTGGCCAAGAATTGAGCGGAGCAAATCTTTGGTTGCCAGTGCCAGCACCGCCTCTACCATCACCAGTCCTGTAAGTTCCTGCAGCGTGCCAAGCTAATCGGATAAATAAAGGACCATAATGACCATAATCTGCAGGCCACCATTCTTGTGAGTCTGTCATTAATTTTTTTAAATCTTTTTTTAACGCTTTGTAATTTAGTTTTTTAAATTCTTTTGCATAATTAAATTTTTTATCCATAGGGTTTGATAAATTAGAATGCTGACTAAGAATTTTTAGATTTAAACTATTTGGCCAGAAGTCTCTTACTGTTTGCCCTCTTCCTGCAGAAAACTTTGCAGGTGTGCCTGCTCCTGTAAAAGGACATTTACTTAACTCATTTGCTTTAAAAGATTTATTTTTAAAATTTTCAGTGCTCATTTATTATTCCCCTATGTTTAAATTGGTAGTATCTGCAGTTTATAATGGTTCTAAATAGCTGTCAATTGGTTAATAATGACGCTTAATAAATTGATTAATCTTCGAGTTTGACAAGAACTTCAATGGATTTGATTTTTTTCCCATCAATTTTTCTTTTAATATTTATGGGTCCTACATCAGATTTTTCTAAGTCAATCAACTTTCCATCTTTCAAATTATAAAAATGATGATGATCAGTAATGTTTGTGTCAAAATAAGTTTGGTTTGAGTTTACAGGGATTTGCTTTAAATACCCTTTTTTTTCAAAAGCATGAACTGTATTATAGATTGTTGCTAAAGATATTTTGTTATCTATTTTATCTTTAATTTTTTGCTCTAACTCATTTATTGTGAAATGAAATGTTCTTTCAGTGTTAAATAGAACCTCGCATATCTGAAGCCTTTGTTTAGTAGGTCTTAATCCAGAATTTCTTAATTTATCTATATATTTCACTTTTTAAGCATATTGTTAGTTAAAATTATTCTAAACAAGTATTATAATTATATTATATAGTTACAAAATCAAGTAAATAAGAGTATTCAATTTTATGAAAAAAAACTCTTACTCATACGATGAACTAATAAATTGTGGTGAAGGGAAATTATTTGGTCCTGGTAATGCTAAATTACCTCTTCCACCAATGCTTATGTTTGATAGAATTACAGAAATTAATGACAACAAGGGAGCTTTTAAAAAAGGTTTATTAAAAGCTGAGTTAGATATTAAAAATGATCTTTGGTTTTTTGATTGCCACTTTAAAGAAGATCCTGTTATGCCGGGATGTTTAGGATTAGATGCTATGTGGCAACTGGTTGGTTTTTTTCTAGGTTGGAAAGGAAATCCTGGTAAGGGAAGGGCTTTAGGAGTTGGTACTGTAAAATTTACAGGTGAAGTTTTAAAAAATGTCAAAAATGTAAGATATGAAATAGATATGAAAAAAATAATGTCGCCTGGAGGAACAACTGTTGGTCTTGCTAATGGCGTTTTACTTGCTGACGAGAAAAAAATATATTCAGCAGATAATTTAAAAGTAGGATTGTTTAAATAATGAGGAGAGTAGTAATAACTGGTTTAGGGGTAGTATCTTGTTTAGGCAATAATCAAAATGAAGTATATCAATCATTGTTAAATTCTAAATCAGGAATTTCTTTTGCAGAGGAATATAAAGAACATAATTTAAAAAGCCACGTCCATGGTAAACCAAATATCAAACTTGAGGATCATATAGATAGAAAAACTATCAGATTTATGGGTTCTGGTTCAGCTTATAATTATATAGCTATGAAAGAGGCAATTAAAGATTCTGGCTTAGAGGAAAAGGATGTTAGTAATTTTAAAACAGGAATTGTGATGGGTTCTGGTGGTCCTTCAATTGAAAATGTGATTTTAGCAGCAGATAAAACACGTGCAAAAACACCAAAACTTATGGGACCTTTTATTGTGCCGAGAACAATGGCAAGTACTGCTTCTGCTACACTCGCAGTTCCATTTAAAATTAAAGGGACTAACTACACAATGAGTTCAGCTTGTGCAACTAGTGGACACTGTATTGGGAATTCTATGGAACTAATTCAGTTAGGTAAACAAGATATTGTCTTTGCTGGTGGAAGTGAGGAAATACATTGGGCAATGACTGCAATGTTTGATGCAATGACCGCCTTGTCATCAAAATATAATGATACTCCTGAAACTGCATCAAGAGCATATGACAAAACAAGAGACGGTTTTGTAATTGCTGGAGGTGGTGGAGTTTTGGTACTTGAGGAGTACGAACACGCTAAATCTAGAGGAGCAAAAATTTATGCGGAGTTAACTGGTTATGGAGCAACTTCAGACGGCTATGATATGGTAGCGCCATCAGGTGAGGGAGCAGTAAGATGTATGAAAATGGCTATGGCAACTGCAAAAAATAAAATTGATTATATAAATACACATGGAACATCTACCCCTGTTGGTGATATTACAGAATTAAATGCTGTGAAGGAGACTTTTGGATCAGAAATTCCAAAAATTAGTTCAACTAAATCTCTTTCAGGACACCCTTTGGGGGCGGCATCGGTTCATGAGGCAATTTATTGTTTAATAATGATGAAAAATAATTTTATTGCAGGTTCTGCAAATATTAATGAAATGGATGATGAAGCTAAAAAATTTCCAATAGTCGCCAAAACTGAAACAGGAGCAACTTTAAACACTGTTATGTCAAATAGTTTTGGGTTTGGTGGAACTAATGCAGCTTTAATTTTTGAAAAGGTTTAGTTATGAGTTTAATGAAAGGCAAAAAAGGATTGATCATGGGTGTTGCTAATGAAAGATCTATCGCTTGGGGTATATCTCAAAAACTTGCAGAGTCTGGGGCTGAATTAGCATTCACATATTTAGGCGACGCTCTTAAGAAAAGAGTTGTTCCTTTAGCTGAAAAATTGAACTCAAAAGTAACATTTAGTTGTGATGTTGAGAAAAAAGAGGAAATTGTTAAATTATTTGAAGATATCAAGTCCGAATGGGGAGAAATCGATTTTGTAGTACATGCTGTTGCTTTTTCAGATAAGTCAGAATTGTCAGGTGAATATTTAAATACAACTAGGGAAAACTTTTTAAGGAGCATGTTAATCTCTTGTTTTTCATTTACAGAAGTTGCAAAAGAAGCATCAAAAGTAATGAAACAAGGTGGAAGTCTTCTTACTTTAACTTACGAGTCTACTAAAGCTATACCAAATTATAATGTAATGGGTGTTTGTAAATCTGCACTTGAGGCGAGTGTAAAGTACCTCGCAAGAGATTTGGGTAAAAAAAATATAAGAGTGAACGCAATTAGTGCTGGCCCAATTAAAACATTAGCTGCATCAGCAATTGGAGATGCAAAATTTTTATACAAATGGAATGAGGATCACTCTTTTCTTAAAAGAAATGTGGATATCCATGATGTTGGTAATTCAGCATTATACTTACTTAGTGACCTTGCAAATGGTGTGACAGGTGAAATCCACTACGTAGATGCTGGGTATAATAAAGTCGGTATGCCAGATCCCAAAAATATTAGTTAACTTTTAAATATGGAAATTTTTATATTCTTAATTTGTTTAATATTTGTGGTGTATTATTTATTCAGACCCACCTCTAAAAAAGAAGAAGACCAATTTGATGATAAAAATAATTGGCGAGGTGGGTTTTAATTTTTATTTAGCGGCTTGTTTAATTGAAAGCTTTACTTTACCTCTATCAAAGCCAATTACTTTTACTTTTACTTCATCGCCTTCTTTTACAACATCTGTAACTTTTGCTACTCTTTTATCCGCTAGTTCAGAAATATGGACAAGTCCATCTTGTTTGCCTAAGAAATTTACAAACGCACCAAATTCCATAATTTTCATTACTTTGCCTGAATAAATTTTATTCAATTCAGCTTTAGCAGTGATGTCTTTAATCATTTGCATAGCAATATTTCTAGCCTCTTCATCTGGTGCAGCAACTGTCACTATACCTTCATCATTAACATCAACTTTTGCACCTGATTTTTCTACGATCTCTCTTATTGTTGCTCCACCTTTTCCGATCACAGCAGCAATATCTTTTTTATCAACAGAGATTTTTTCCATCTTCGGAGTATGTTTTCCAACATCTGATCTTGAAGTTGATAATGCTTTATTCATTTCACCTAAAATATGAATTCTTCCATCTTTAGCTTGATTTAATGCCTGTTCCATAATCTCAAATGTAATACCAGTGATTTTGATATCCATTTGAAGCGAAGTAATTCCATCTTTAGTTCCAGCTACTTTAAAATCCATATCCCCAAGATGATCTTCATCACCTAAAATATCTGATAAAACACTAAAATCATCACCTTCTTTAATCAATCCCATTGCTATACCCGCAACAGGTTCTTTAATAGGCACACCAGCGTCCATAAGCGCAAGTGATGTCCCACAAACTGTAGCCATTGAGGAAGAACCATTAGACTCTGTAATTTCTGAAACAACCCTAAATGTATAGGGAAATGACTCAGTTGATGGTAATGAAGAATGGATAGCTCTCCAAGCTAATTTACCATGTCCTATTTCCCTTCTACCAGTTCCTATTCTACCTGTTTCACCAACTGAGAACGGTGGAAAGTTATAGTGAAGCATAAACCTTTCTCTTTGTAATCCATCTAAGCTTTCAATTCTTTGTTCATCATCAGAGGTTCCTAAAGTTGCAGTCACAATTGCCTGTGTTTCTCCTCTAGTGAATAAAGCCGAGCCATGAGTTCTTGGTAAAATTCCTACCTCACAAGAAATAGGTCTAACATCAGACAATCCTCTTCCATCAATTCTTTTCTTATTTTTAAGAATGTCAGTCCTTACTATTGCTTTTTCAAGATTTTTAAGCTCAGAATTTACATCGAGATCAGTATAATTTTCATTCTCCTCATAAAGTTTTTTTGCTTTATCAGTGATTTCTGAAATTTGGTTTGATCTATCTTGTTTATCTATGGTCGCAAAAGCTTTTTTAAGATCTTCAGTAAATGTTTCTTCAAGTTTTTTCTTAACCTCGGATAAATCTTTCTTTTCAACAATCCATTCAGGTTTTCTGCATTCTTTTGCAAGTTCCTCAATCATTTCAATCACAGGAACAAAACCTTTATGACCAAATTTAACTGCATTTAACATTTCTTCCTCTGTTAAACCGCTTGTTTCGGATTCAACCATTAACACAGCATCTTTTGTGCCTGCTACGACTAAATCTAATTTTGATTTTTCCAAATCAGTCTTTGATGGGTTTAAAACATATTTACCATCAATATAACCAACTCTAGAAGCTCCTACCGGCCCCATAAATGGCATGCCTGAAATTGCTAAAGCTGCTGACGATGCTGTAATAGATAAAATATCAGCTTCATTTTCTTTATCATAAGAAATTACAGTTGGTAACAACTGAACTTCATTTTTAAATTCATCTGGGAATAATGGTCTAATAGGTCTGTCAATTAATCTTGAAATTAACGTTTCACTTTCAGTTGGCCTTGCTTCTCTTTTAAAATACCCACCTGGAATTTTTCCAGCTGCATAATACTTTTCTTGATAGTTCACAGATAATGGAAAATAATCCATGTCTGGATTTACTTTTTTTGCTCCCACCACTGTTGCTAAAATAACTGTCTCTCCACATGTTGCTACAATTGCTCCATCTGCTTGCCTTGCTACTTTGCCCGTCTCTAAACTTATTTTCTTACCTGCTACTTCAATTTCCTTCTTATATACTTTAAACATTTCATTTCCATTTCGTTTCGTTCTTTTCGTTCCATTCTGTTCTATCTATCTTGACTTCTATTTTCTTAAATTAAGTTTTGACAGTACATTTTTGTAAGAGTCCAATTTATTATTTTTTAAGTACTCTAACAATTTCTTTCTCCTATTGACCGCTCTCAACAATCCTACAGATGAATGTTTATCTTTTTTAAATTGTTTAATGTGTTTAGATAGAGCTTCAATTTTTTCCGTTAACAAAGCAATTTGAACTTCTGACGAACCAGTGTCCTTATCATGCATTGCTAATTCTTGTGCTTTTTTACTCATTCTTTATATTTCCTATTTATTTGTTTGTTTTATTAAATTTTCTATTTTTTCCGCATACTCAAAAGATTCATCTTTTCTAAAAAGTAATTTTGGTAAAAATTTCATAACAACTTTTTGTGATAAAATTTTTCTAATTAAAAATGAGTATTCTTTTAAGATATTAACTGTTTCCTCTGCATCTTTTCCTCCTAGTGGAAGAACATAAGCTTTAGCAATTTTTAAATCCGGACTCATTCTTACCTCAGTAACTGTTATATTATTTGTTTCTAAATTCGGCACCTTAGCCTCATTTCTTATAAAAATCATGCTTAAAGACTGCTTAATCATTTCTCCAACTCTAAGCTGTCTTTGAGATAATGGTTTTCCTATTCGATCTGCCATCAAATTGACCTCTCTGTAGATGTAACACTAAAAGCCTCTATTGTGTCATTTTTTTGAAAATCCATATAATCTTTCAACGTAATACCACATTCTTGACCACCACTAACCTGCTTAACTTGGTTTTTTTCTCTAAATATTGAGGAAACTTTTCCTGTATAAATTATAGCACCATCTCTGATAATTCTTACATCTGATGTGCTATTAATTTCTCCTTCAGTCACTTTTGATCCTGCCACTTTGCCTGCTCCTGAAACTTTGAAAATCTCTAAAATTTGGGCTGAACCAGTAATTTTTTCTTGTAAATCCGGTGATAATAATCCAGACATCTTTTTTTTAATATAGTCTAAGACTTCATAAATTATGTTATAAGAAGATATTTTTATCTTTTCATTTTCTGCAAGTTTTTTTGCTTCTTTGCTCGGCTTAACATTAAAAGCGATTAGAACGGCGTTTGATGCTTTTGCTAAGGTAACATCTGTTTCTGTTACCATTCCTATATCTGCTAAAATTATTTTTGGTTTAACTTCATCATGTGTGATTTGACTTATTGCATTTTTAATTGCTTCAGAGGATCCATGCACATCTGATTTTATTATTAAATTAAGTTCTTTAGATGAATTTTTTGAAAAAGCAGATTCTTGTGTCGTAAATGATAAAGGATTTTTGCCCTCTTTTTTTTCTTCAGCTCTGTTTTGACTAAGTGTTTTAGCTTCTTTCTCTGTCTCCAAAACAATGAAGTCATCTCCAGCCTTTGATGCTCCATTGATTCCTAAAATTTCAACTGGTGTTGAAGGTAATGCTTCATCGATATTTTGACTCTTGTCGTTTATAATTGCTCTGACTTTACCCCATTTTAAACCACTTACAAAAAAATCTCCCTTTTTAAGTAATCCTGTTGTAATAATTATATTTGCAACCGGTCCTCTCCCAATGTCTATTTTGGACTCCAAAACAATACCTGTCGCTTTTGACTCATAATCAGTTTTAAGATCGAGTATTTCAGCTTGAAGAATTATTGACTCAACTAATTTATCTAAATTTTTTTTTGTCTTGGTTGATACTTCTACCATTAGTGTGTCTCCAGATAAGTCCTCAGCAATTAATTCATGTTCTAATAATTGATTCTTTATTTTTTGTGGATCGGCCTCTGGTAGATCACATTTGTTTATTGCAACAACTATTGGAACATTTGCTGCTTTGGCGTGTTTAATTGACTCCACCGTTTGAGGTTTTACGCCATCATCTGCAGCGACCACTAACACAACCAAGTCAGTAAGTTTCGATCCTCTTGCTCTCATCTCTGTAAAAGCTGCATGGCCCGGTGTATCAATAAAAGTTAATTTATTTCCTTGGCTTTCTATTTGATAAGCTCCTATATGTTGTGTTATGCCTCCAAATTCGCCTGATACAACATTTGCGCTTCTTAAAACATCTAGCAAAGAGGTTTTTCCATGATCAACATGTCCCATGACAGTTACAATCGGGGGTCTATTTTTTAAGTTTTCAGCTCTTGAGGCTTTGATTTTTTGAATTATTTCTTCTGCTTTTTCCTCTCTAATTGGGTTGTGCCCAAATTCTTTCACTAAATACTCTGCTGTGTCAGCAGCAAGTGTTTGGTTAATCGTAACTGTAACACCCATTCCAAATAAGAACTTAATCACATTACTTGATTGCTCTGCCATTCTATTTGCAAGCTCTCTTACAGTGATGGCTTCTGGAATATTTATATCTCTTTTGATTGGTTTAACGCTTTCATTATTTTGCTCTTTATTTTGATTTTTGCTTTCTTTTTCTCTAGCTCTTCTTACGGATGCTAGACTTCTCTCTCTTGCCTCTATTTCATCACTCAAAGCTCTAGAGACAGTTAATTTAACCTCTCTTTTTTTTGATGTAAGTTTATTTTTTTTATCTTTTGTATTAGACTCATCTTTTAATCTTTTTGTTGCTCTTTGTTCAGCAAGTTTTCTTTTTTCAAAATCACTTGTATTTGTTTTGAATTTTGTGGCAAAAAGAGGTTTTTTTGGTGCAAATGAACTTCCTCTTTTTACTAATTTACTTTTAGATTTTTCTATTACGACTGACCGTTTACCTGAAAACTTATTTACATCAATATTTTTTAAAGTTTTTTTGGGTTTGCCAGATAAAGATAATTTTAATTTTTTGTCCATAACTCATCTCTTATTAATCTTTGTAAACAATTCTTCTGGCCGACATAATTAGTTCATCGGCCTCTTCTTTTGAAAGCGCAAAATCTTCAAGATATCCCTCAATCCTTATTTTTGAGCCTTTCACAACATCATAGCCTCCTGTAAGTTCATCAGAGGCTAAATCTGCAAATTCTTCTAATGAGAGAATTTTCTGTTCCCCTAATGTAACTAGCATGCCAGGCGTAAGACCTTTTAAATTTATTAATGTCTCACTTAAACCGAGTTCTTTAATTCTTTTTGATATATCTTCTTGATCTTTTTTGTGAAAATCTTTTGATCTTTCAATAAGTGCTTGAGCAGTGTCCTCTTCAATCCCCTCAATTTTAGTTAAATCTTCGACTGAGCTATCTTTAATATCATCGATTGTTGAAAATCCTTCAGCCACAAGTAGTTGGCCAAGTGTTTCATCTAATTCTAAATTTTTCACAAAATTTTCTGTCTTTTCTTTAAAGTCTTGCTGTCTTCTTTCTGAATCCTCTTGATCTGTCATAATATTAATTTCATAATTAAGCAATTTCGTAGCAAGCCGTACATTCTGTCCTCTTCTTCCAATTGCCTTACTTAAATTTTCCTCAGTTAATATTACATCTAATTTTTTACGCTCTGCATCGACGTTAACTCTTAGAACTTCTGCAGGAGATAATGCACTTGAAACTAAAATTGCTGGATCTTCAGACCAGTTTACAATATCTATTTTTTCACCTTGAAGTTCATTTACTACAGCTTGAACTCTTGAACCTCTCATACCCACACAAGCTCCAACCGGATCTAGAGATGCATCAATAGCTTTAACACAGATTTTTGCTCTACTACCAGGATCTCTTGAAGAAGATTTGATTTCTATTAGTCCATCATAAATTTCTGGAACTTCTTGAATAAAAAGTTTTTCCATAAATTTTGGGTGTGCTCTTGATAAAAATATTTGTTGACCTCTCTGCTCTCTTCGAACATCAAAGCAATAAGCTTTTATTCTATCTCCTGCTTTTATGTTTTCTCTTGGTATCAATTCATTTTTTTGAATGATTGCCTCTGTTCTGCCCAAATCAACAATAACATTCCCGAATTCCAATCTCTTTACAATACCACTCAAAATTGAGTCTTTTTTGTCAATAAAATCATTAAATTGTCTTTCACGTTCCGCATCTCTTACGTTAGAACTTATTACTTGTTTAGCGATTTGTGCTGCAATCCTTCCAAAGTCAAAAGAAGGTAATGGTTGTAAAATTTCGTCACCAACAGATTTATCCTTATTATTATCATCTAAAATAATTGCATCCTCTAACTTAATCTCCATATTTGAATTTTCTGGATTTTCCACAACAATTAATTTTCTAAATATTTCAATATCACCATTATCTCTGTTTATTGAAACCTTGATTTCATTATCTTGGCCAAATTTTGATTTTGCAGCTTTTGCAATTCCAGTTTCCATAGAACTAATTATTAGTTCTTTATCTATAGATTTTTCTAGTGCCACTGCTTCAGCAATTCTGATTAGCTCTAGTTTATCTGCTCTTTTATTTAACATTTTAATTAGTTCCAAAAAAAAATGGGCATATGCCCATTTTGTAAATTTAACAATGTGAAGTGAATATAATAAAGTTTTTTTTTAATTCAACTTAACTATTTAGCAAATATACCTTTTTTATCAGTTTTTTCCCAAGAAAAAGAGCCATCCTGTTCTGGTGTCCTTCCAAAATGGCCATATGCAGCAGTTTTTTCGTATATAGGTTTATTGAGCCCTAACATTTCTCTTATTCCACGAGGAGATAAATCAAAGTTCTCCTGGATTTTTTCTTCGACAAATTTGTTTTTATCTAAATCATTATCGAAAAGATCAACATAAATAGATAGTGGTTTCGAAACACCGATTGCATATGCTAATTGTATCAAGCATTTTTTAGAAATTTTTGATGCAACTACATTTTTTGCAATATATCTCGCGGCATATGCTGCTGACCTATCAACTTTAGTCGGGTCTTTTCCTGAAAATGCACCACCACCATGTGGAGCGGCTCCACCATAAGTATCAACAATAATTTTTCTTCCAGTCAGCCCACAATCGCCATCAGGGCCACCAATAACGAAATTACCTGTAGGGTTTACGTAAAATTCATCCTCATTAAAATCTTTTAAAAAATTTTCAGGTATGGATTTTAACATGTAGGGTTTTAATAAATCTTTTACTTGTAACTGATCAACGTCGGCTGAATGCTGGGAAGATATAACTACAGATTTTACTTTAAAAGGTTTTCCTTCAACATATTCAAATGTTACCTGGCTTTTTGAGTCTGGTTCAATATTTTTTAGTTTTCCCAATTTTCTATCCTCAGCCATTAGTCTTAAAATCTTATGAGAATAATGAATTGGTGCTGGCATCAAGACATCTGTTTCATCACATGCATAACCAAACATAATACCTTGATCTCCAGCTCCCTCATCTTTGTTACTAGATGAGTCAACTCCCATAGCAATATCAGTTGATTGAGAATGTAAATGACTTTCTATTTTGGTTGCTTCTTTCCAGGTAAAACCCTCTTGATCATAGCCAATGTCTTTAATGCAGCCTCTAACCTTTTCAATCAATTCATCTTTTTTAATTTTAGGTCCTCTCACCTCACCAGCTAAAACAACCTTGTTAGTTGTAGTTAATGTTTCACAAGCTACTCTAGAATACGGATCTTTAGAAATGTAAGTATCAACAACCATATCTGAGATTCTATCAGATACTTTATCAGGATGTCCCTCAGAGACAGACTCGCTGGTAAAGAGATAATTTTTTAAGTTACTCATTTTTAGTTCTATTAAATGAAAATATCAAAAAAATATACATTAAAATTATTATTATAAAAATTTTATTTCCATATTTTGAAAAAATTGTTGGTTTTATTTTTTTTGTCTCAAGCAAATCAACAAAACCAGATTGATCTAAACCAATTTTTTTTTCAACAACTCCTAAGGGATTAACAACCGCTGATATTCCATTATTAGCAGATCTTAAAACATATTTGCCACTTTCGATAGCTCTATAAGCACTGTGTACAAAATGCTGATGTGGACCTATCGACTGACCAAACCAACCATCCTCAGAAATATTTACAATAAGATCAAAATCTCTAATTTTAGAAATATTTCCTGTGTAAATTATTTCGTAACAAATTAGAGGTAAAAGTCTCACAGAAAAATTAGGTTTATTCAAATCAATAATATTTCTTTTTTTTCCTCTTGAATAAGATTGATAATTATTGGTTATGGTCTTTAATCCTAAGAGACTTAATGTTTTCTCAAAAGGCAAAAATTCGCCAAAAGGAACTAGATTAACCTTGTTATATGAATTTAAAATTTCAAGGTTGTGGTCATAAACTGTAAATGAATTAAAATATTTTATAGTTTGACCAACTTTTTTTATGTCATTAATTCCAAGTGATAATAAATGATTTTCATCAAATTTACTTTCAAATAAGAATTTGTATTCTTTAAGTTCATCTTTTGAAATGTCTGGCAAAATACCCTCGGGCCAAATAAAAATTGTTTTTTCATTTTTTTGAGGAGAACTAATTTTAATCAAATCATCAATTACTGAAATAGGATCAGTATTTTTGTAGAATCTATCAATATTAATATTTGAACTTATAATTCTCATTTTATAGTTGAGCTTATTAGCCTCAGTATTGTTAAATTTTTCAACTCTTTGAGATCCAAAAACATAAAAAGATAATGTTGTTATGAAAAATAAAATACAAACAATAATTTCAACTTTACTGTCTCTTAAGATAAAAAATGATGGACTAGCAAAAAGGGAAATGCAAAAAAGATTAAGACTATATGTGCCTATAATTGATATAATACTTAAAATTTCTATTTGATTTGAAAAACTATAGACAATCAAATTCCATGGAAAACCAGTTAAAATTATTCCTCTTGTGAACTCAACTGTTCCAAATACTAAAGAAAAAAGAAAGAAAGAACTTAAATTTTTCTTCGGCTTCAAGATTAAAAATAAAAATGAAGCTAAACCATAAAATAAAGCTAAAAAGGCAGGGACTAAAACTATAGTCAATGGAATTAAAAACTTAAAACTTTCATCAAAAGTCAATGATATCGAAATCCAATAGAGATTACTTGTAAAATACCCAAGTCCAAATAACCAGCCATAAATGAAAAATAACTTTTTATTTTTACTAGTCTCAAAAAGTTTTATTAAAAAAATATAAAAAAAACTGAAAGTTAAAAAATTAATTACAATATAATTAAAAGGTGGTAAGCTTAATGATGAAAAAGAACCTAGTAAGATTAAAATAAATGATTCAATATAAATTTTTTTTTTCAAATTAATTCATTTTTGATTTTACATGTTTATATATAAAATTTTCTTCTCTTAACATTTTAAAATAATCTTTATTTTTTATATGATCAAACCCTAAAAGATGAAGAAAACCATGAATAAATATTTTAATAGTTTTTTGTTTAAATGACCCTAAATCTTGAGATTTCGGCTTATCTAAATAATTATAACTAATTATAATGTCCCCCAAATAAGTATTTTTTGAAATCTTAATTTTTTTATTAAATGGAAAAGATAAAATATCAGTAGATTTATTTATATTCCTAAAATTTTTGTTTAATCTTTTAATATTTTTATTATTAGAAAGTAATAGGCTTAATGAAACTTTTTTGTTTGAAAATTTATATTTCTTTGGAAAAGCATTGCATATTTTTTTAAAAAAATTTTCTGAATTTATAAGTCTTTTTGACCAAGCCTTGTCTTCAGAGAAGACACTAAGTTTAATCATTACTTGAATATGCTTTTACTATTTTTGATACAAGCGGATGTCTAACAACATCTGAGTGATCAAAATCAATAATTGATATTTCTTTTAAATGCCCAAGTAATTCTTTTGATCTAACCAATCCAGACATATTTTTGTTAGGTAGATCAATTTGAGTTGGATCTCCATTAACTACAATTTTTGAATTTTCACCAATACGAGTAAGAAACATTTTGATCTGAGTATCTGTTGCATTTTGTGCTTCATCTAAAATTGCAAAGGAATTCTTAAGAGTTCGACCTCTCATAAAAGCTAATGGTGCTATTTCTATATCTCCAATTTCAATCATTCTTTGGATTTTTTCGAAATCAAAAAGGTCGTATAAAGAGTCATATAACGGTCTCAAATAAGGGTCTACTTTCTCTTTCATATCACCTGGTAAGAATCCTAAACGCTCTCCAGCTTCAACAGCAGGTCTTGATAAAATTATTCTTTCAATTTTTTTCTCCAAAAGCATAGTCAAACCAACAGCAACAGCCAAAAACGTTTTACCTGTTCCTGCTGGTCCAGCAGAAATTACAATATCACTTTGTCTTAGAGCTCTGACATAATTCTTTTGTTTTTCAGATCTAGGAATTATAGATTTTTTAGGAGTTTTGATTATATCAGTTACATTATTATTTTTTATCTTTTCATTAATCATAAATTTGTCTACCGAAGAAAGTATATCTTTATTTTCGATATTTCCATTATTAATAAATTGGTTAACTAAAAATTGAATCGCATTCTTTACCTTTTCATTTGTTTCTGGATCTGATTTTATAAGAATAGAATTTCCCCTTGAATATAAACTGCATTTGGTGATTTTTTCAAGTTCCTGTAAATTTTTATTAAATTCACCAACAACACCCATTAACAAATCGTTATCATGGAATATTACACTTAAAGAGTAATTGTCCGAGTAAACAAACTTTATTGCCTGATCAATATTTTTTTTTGTTATTCCGCTCAAATTTATGCAACTTTCTGATTAGAATTATCTAAAATTTCACCAAATAAAGTACTTCTATTACTTTTACTAATTTTTACTTGCACAATTTTTCCAATGTCACTTTTCTTACCATCAAAGATTACCGATGTCATGTGCTTAGATCTTCCAAATGTTTTAGTTTTATCTTCTGTGAAATTTTCAACTAACACTTCCACAATGCTGTTCTCTAAAGACTTGTTCTTTTGGATCTGATTTTCGAACAACTCATTTTGAATTATTTCTAATCTTTCAAATGAAGTTTTTTTATCAATTAAATTTAAATTTTCAGATACGGTTCCAGGTCTAGGGCTAAAAATATATGAATAAGAATTTATAAACTTTACTTTTTTAATTAAATTTAAAGTATCCTCAAAATCCTGATTTTCTTCCCCAGGGTAAGCTATTATAAAATCGCTTGAAAATTCTATTTTTGAATTAATTTCTTTAAGTTGATTAAATGTTTCGAGGTAATTCTCAATAGAATGATTTCTATTCATTAATTTTAATATTTTATTTGATCCACTTTGCACTGGTAAATGTACAAGTGGCATAAGTTTATTAGAACACTTATAAACTTCAATTAGGTCATTAGTCATATCTTTTGGATGAGATGTTGTGTATCTTATTCTTTTAATATCACTTAATTTTTCAATACTTAAAATTAAATCTGATAAGCGAAAACCATTACTTTCGTAAGCATTAACATTTTGACCTAACAAAGTTATTTCTCTTACACCATTGTCCGCTAAATATTTTGCTTCATCCAAAATTTGACTAGGTGGTCTTGAGTACTCTGGTCCTCTAGTGAAAGGAACTACACAAAAATGACAAAACTTATCACAGCCTTCTTGAATTGTTAAAAAAGATGAAACTTTATCTACTTTAGTTTTTATTTTACTCAAATATTCAAATTTTGTAACAGCATCAAACTCTGTTTCTTCAAGTTTTCTTTTTTTTTCAACGTAATTTAAAATTGTATCATTAATTTTATGGTAAGCTTGAGGACCTATTACCAAATCAATGAAAGGCTCTCTTTTTAGCATCTCTTGATTTTCTGCTTGAGCAACACAACCTGCAATAATAACTAATGGCTTTTTTTTATATCTAAAGATTTTTTTTACTCTGCCTACCTCAGAATAAACTTTTTCTTTAGCTTTATCCCTTATGTGACATGTGTTTAATAAATAACAATTAGCATCCTCGTATTTTTCTGTCTTTTCATAACCAATTTTTTTAACAGTGTCTAATATTCTATTCGAGTCATACTCATTCATTTGACACCCAAAAGTTTTGATGAAAATTTTTTGACTCATTTATTGAGGCTTTTTTTTAACCCCATATAATTCCAATTTGTGATCTACTAATTTATAACCGTATTTTTCTGCAACTTTTTTTTGAAGTTTTTCTATCTCGTCATCAACAAATTCTATAATTTCACCTGTTTTAATATCTATCAAATGATCGTGATGACTTTCAATCATTGCTTCATATCTTGCCTTTCCACCTTTAAAATCGTGTTTTGTTAAGATCCCAGCCTCTTCGAATAATTTTACTGTCCTGTAAACTGTGGCTATACTAATTTTTGGGTCAACTTTCGACACACGGTTATAAAGCTCATCTACATCCGGGTGATCTGACTCTCCATATTCAGATTTTGACTCCGAAATTATTTTTGCGATAATTTTTCTCTGTTCTGTGAGTTTAACACCTTTAGCTAAACACTTTTGTTCAATTGTATCTGCTGTATCCGACATGCCTAATTTTAACTTATATAATAAGGATTAATCAAATTTTTTTTAATATTAAATTTACTGCAAAGATGCGGTATATTCTCATATTTAATATCAATTTCATTCTCAAAGTCCTTAAAACTAAAGCAATAATAATCAATTTTTTTAATCATATGAATTGCTTTAATTGTTGATAAAGAATTTCGAATACCTGCAAAGCTACCAGGACCTCTATTTATATAAATTGATCCGATGTCACTAATCTTTAAATTATTATTTTTTAAAAAATCAATTAGTAAAACAATCAGTTTTTCATAATTATTTTTGCTATTTTCATGAGTAACACTATATGTATTATTATCATTAATGATCATAAAAAAAATATTATCCTTTACAGCATCTATAATCAATTTATTCATTTTTTTAATTATATTGACTTTTGACTCAAACGCACAAGAAAATAATGATAGATATTTTTCTAATGATGAGGGTGTACTATCTATTATGTACCACCGATTTAATGAATTTAAGTATCCATCAACAAATATATCAATGGATATTTTCAAGGAACATATTGAACTTATTTTAGATGCCAAATTAACCTTCTATCATCCAAAAGATTTTATAGATGAGTTTGATGTTCCAAAAAAAGAAAAAAAAATTCTTCTTACTGTTGATGATGCATTTCAATCCTTTTATGATAATGCTTGGCCTTACTTAAAGCAAAATCAAATTCCATTTGTATTATTTGTATCTACTGAACCTGTTGGTAACAATGGTTACATGAACTGGGATCAAATTAGAGAAATTGAGCGAAGTGAATTTGGAGTTATTGGACATCACTCACACTCTCATGATTATTTAATTGAAAAATCAGAGGAAGTTTTTTTAGATGACATAAAAACATCAAATCTAATTTTTAAGGAAAAATTAGGTTATGTGCCGACTTTATTTTCTTATCCATTTGGAGAATATTCAGGATTTATGAGAGATTATATATCTCAAAATTTCAAAATTGCATTTGGACAACATTCAGGAATTATTGACATAAATAAAAATAAATTTGAACTTCCGAGGTTTCCAATTAATGAAAAATACGGAAAAATTAAAAGATTTAAATCAATAATTAACTATTATCCACTTGAATTTAAAAGCTTAGAACCTGATGAAAAAAAATTATCAAAAGGTAATAATCCACCAAAATTTAAAGTTAAATTTTTTGATGATCAAAAAAATATTGAAAATATTAATTGCTATTCAAATGAAGGAGATAAGTGGATGAAATCAAATATTAAACTTGTTGGTAAAGAACTTACAATAAAATTTAGAGAGCCATTTTTACCTAGAAGAGGCCGAGTCAATTGTTCTTTAAATGACAATGGTAAATGGAGATGGTTTGGAACTCAATTTATTGTTGATTAGTATCTTAAATTAAACTCTCTAGTGATATGCTTGAAGGCAATAATTTTGCATCATCAAAATCCCTCAAATTATTTTGTTGGATAATTTTCTGTAAAACTTTTACATACTCGCTTCCAGTCTCTGCATATTTATCTAAATATTCAGATAGAATTATGCTGTCTAATGGTTTGTCTAAATCTCTCAATTTAGCTCTAGCTAATCTAAAATCCTCGTAACTTGAATGAGTGTTTATATTTCTTTGATAAGCTCTTACAGACGCTTGTAAAACATTAAATTTCATTACTTTATGACCTTCATTTTTCTCGGCATCTTTAGGTTTTAATCCTTCTCCTGACCAAGTCCATTGTCCAAATAAAGCATTTCCTTGTTGCGCAAATCTTGAAGTTCCCCATCCCGTTTCTTTAGCAGCTTGAGCAAGTGCCAATGAAACTGGAACTATATCCATTCTTCTTTTTAAACTTGATAAATCTCTAGAGGGTATACCGTATTGTTTATATTTTTTTTCTAACCATTGTTTCTCAGATTTTGTGTTATTACTTTTATTAATTATGCTAAATAATCTCTTTCTATCTAATTTGATGTTTTTATTTTCTTCTAAAATTAATGGTAATACAATTTGTATAAAGAATTCTTTTCTCTTTTTAACGCTCTCTATCATTTTTATTTCTGCAGGTAGTAAAGTTAAAGCTATAGGCTTAACTAATTTATTTTTTCTTACATCATCAAGCTTATAATCTGTATCCTCAAAAAGCTGTTTAATCGTTGAAGCATCTAATCTTACTGTATCCGTTTCTTGATCATTTAAACTATAAATATCGATTAGCAAATCATCCTCACTAAGTGTTTTAGAATTCAAAGAATTCGAGGATTTTTTATTAAGAGTGTATGCAAGTATTGCTTTTGAATTATTTTGAATCCCAGCAGAACTTTCAATTTTATCACTGGTAAAATTAATGACAATTGGCAAAGAATAAAAAAATAAGATAACAAGTATACTACTCAGAATAATTCTTGGAAGTGAACTTAGATTATTTTCATCGAAAACTTTAAATGGTTTTATTTTATTTTTTTTGAAGATTCTTTTCATTTATTAAATAGCCTCGACTCTTTTTACTTCTGGTAAATAATGACATAAAAGATTTTGAACACCTTGTTTTAGAGTCATTGTAGAACTAGGACAGCCTGAACAGCTCCCTTGTAATTGCACTTTAACTACTCCATCTTTAAACTCTTTAAATTTAATATCTCCACCATCTCTTGCTATTGCTGGACGAATTTTATCCTCGAGTAATTGTATTATTCGTTTCTCAATCTCATCAAAGCTTTCATTTTGTTCAGTTAAATCGTTATTAATGACAAATTCTTTTCCTGATGCATAAAATTCATTAATATGAGAAATCACAATATGCTTAATGTCATCCCAAGAAGTTTCATCATATTTATTGACTGAAATGAAATCTTTACTTAAAAAAATTCCCTCAACACCATTCACTGAAAGAATATTTCTAATTAGTTCATTATTTACTTCGTCATTTTTAGTTACTTCAAATGATCCTGCGCTAGAAACAACCTTACCTGGTATGAATTTTAAGGAATTAGGATTTGGTGTTATCTCAGTTTGAACGAACATAAATTATATATAAGCAATATTTAAAAAAATGGTACTGCTTTATGAAAAACCCTCAAAAACCTACAATTTCGTGAATTTTTTTAATTTTTTTAGAAGCAATCTCATTGGCTTTCTCATATCCGTCTTTAAGTATTTTTTCCAAAAAAACTTTGTCATCCAATAACTCTTTAATTCTTAATGAAATTGGGTTGATTTCGTCAACAACCACATCTGATAATTTTTCTTTAAACTCTGAAAAATTTTTTCCAGCAAATTCATCAATTGATTTTTGTAAAGTATTATTCTTCAAACTTGAGTAAATACCAAGTAAATTTTCAACCTCAGGTCTTTTTTCTAATTCTTCAATTGTGGAAGGTAAAGGTAAAGTGTCAGTTTTCGCTTTTTTGATTTTGTTAATTATTTGATCCTTATTATCTGTTAAATTAATCCTACTCAAATCTGATACTTCCGATTTACTCATCTTTTTTAGACCATCCTTTAGACTCATAATTCTAGAAAATTCTTTTTTAATTAAAGGTTCAGGGACTATAAAAAAATTTTCAATTTTATAATCATTGTTAAATTTTTGTGCAATATCTCGACATAACTCCAAATGTTGTTTTTGATCATCTCCAACTGGAACATGAGTTGAGTCATATAATAAAATGTCAGCTGCCATTAAGACAGGATAGGAATATAGGCCGATGCTTGCCTTTTCTTTATCCTTACCAGCTTTTTCTTTAAATTGGGTCATCCTATTTAACCATCCCATTCTAGCAACACAGCTTAAAATCCACGCTGCCTCTGTGTGAGCACTCACTTGAGATTGATTAAAAATAATACTTTTTTTTGGATCTATTCCACTAGCAATAAATGTAGCTACTGTCTCATGTATATTTGATTTTAGATCTATTGGATTTTGACTTACAGTTATTGCATGAAGATCAACTACACAAAAGATACACTTATTTTGAGTATCGTTATTCAAATCAACAAAATTTTTTAAAGCTCCTAAATAATTTCCTAAATGAAGATTTCCAGTAGGTTGTACACCAGAGAAAATTTTTTTTTTCATATTCTAATACTTTAATTTAATATCTTGATAATTAAAAGCTTTGATAAAATATGACAGTGCAAAATAAAAAATTATTGTAAGTAAAACACATAAAAATAAATAAGCTGACTTGAATAAATAGCTATAACTTAATTGATTTTCAAATATTAAGGTCAGGTATTTAAAGAAAATACCCATCATAATTGATGCAAAAATTATCTTAACAAATTGTTTAAAAAATGTTTCGTTAAATTCAAATAAATTATTATTTTTTAAATAAATAAATAATATTAATGAATTAAACCATGAGGATATTGTCGTTGCTATAGGAATAATTATAAAACCAATATCTTTAAAGAAATAAACACTTATCAAAATATTTAGCAAAACAGAAACTAAGGAAATATAAAACGGAGTTTTAGTATCATGATTTGCAAAAAAAAATGTCGAAAAAACTTTTATTAATGCAAATGCTGGGAGACCTAAGCCAAAATAATATAGAGCGTTAGAGGAATTTAAAACTGATTTATCTGTAAAAGAACCATATCCAAATAGAGCTGAAATAATTTGCTCAGATCCTATAACTAATGCTACTGAGGCAGGTATACTTAAAAACATACTTAGCTCCAATGCTTTATTTTGAATTAATGATATTTTCTTCTTTTTTTTTTGATGAACATGTTTTGAGAGCTGAGGTAGGACAACAACTCCAATTGCAATTCCGGCTATGGCCAAATTAATTTGGTATATCCTATCTGCATAATACAGGTATGATACAGCACTTGCCTGGAATGAAGCTATAATTGTTCCAACTAAAATATTTATTTGAGTAACTCCTGAGGAAAAAATACTTGGTAATAATTTCTTAAAAAAAAATTTTACTTTATTGGTAATTTTAAATCTAAAATCAAAATCTAAGGCGTAATATTTTTTCACAAACCTGTATAAAAAAATTAATTGTAGTAATCCTGCGATAGATATCCCACATGAAAGATAGTAAATTAATTCATCACCTAAATATTTTCCAAAAAATAAAATAGTAATTAAAACTATATTTAAAATAATGGGCGCTGCCGAAGCAGCAGCAAATTTATTATGCGAGTTTAAAATTGCACCAAAAAAGGAAGATAGACTTACAAACATTAAAAAGGGGAAAGTAATTCTTGTTAAAGTAGTTGCTAATTCAAATTTTTTAGTATCTTCAATAAACCCTGGAGCTATTAGTCCCACAAAAATTGGCATGAAAATTTCAATTAAGAGGACTAAAAAAAATAAAGCTAAAAATAATAAATTAAAAACATCATTGGCAAATTTATTTGATCTAGATTTATTTTTAACTAATTCAGAAGTGTAGCTTGGTACAAAAGCTGAGTTAAAAGTTCCCTCAGCAAAAAGTCTTCTAAAAGTGTTAGGTATTCTAAATGCTACAAAAAAAGCATCAGCCAAAAGACTTGTTCCAAGAAAAATTGCTATCAAAACATCTCTCAAATATCCAAGTAATCTGCTAATAATAGTATAGAAACCAAAAGTCCCTGTTGACTTAACTAAATTCATAAATCATATTAGTCTTAAATTTACCTCATTTGTACACCTAATTAAGCTAAATGAAAAAAACAAAAATTGATCATTATACAGATAAAGAAGCTTTAGATTATCATCGTCATAATAAACCAGGTAAGATCGAAATCTCATCCTCAAAGAATATGACTACAAAAAGAGATCTCGCATTAGCTTATTCGCCAGGTGTGGCAGCACCAGTAAAAGCCATAAGTGAAAATCCAGAAACTGCATTTGACTATACAAGTAAGGGAAATCTTGTGGCAGTAATTAGTAATGGTTCTGCAATTTTAGGCATGGGTAATTTAGGAGCTTTAGCCTCAAAACCTGTTATGGAAGGAAAAGCAGTATTATTTAAAAGGTTTGCTGATATTGACTCGATTGATCTTGAAATTGACTCACAAGATCACAATGAAATAATTAATAGTGTTAAAAATTTTGCTCCAAGTTTTGGGGGTATTAATCTGGAGGACATTGCTGCTCCAGATTGTTTTATTATTGAGGAAAAACTTAAAGAAATCTTAGATATTCCTATATTTCATGATGATCAACATGGTACAGCAATCATAACTACAGCTGCATTAATCAATGCACTGGATATTACCAAAAAAAAAATTGATAAAGTAAAAATAGTTATCAACGGTGCAGGTGCATCAGCAATGGCTTGTGCTAATTTGTTTAAAAAAAGTGGAGTTCCAAAGAAAAATATTACAATGGTTGACAGAACAGGAGTGATCTATAGTGGAAGAGAAAATTTAAACCAGTGGAAAACAGCTCATGCTATTGAAACTAAGCATCGAACCTTATCAGATGCAATCAATAATGCCGACGTATTTTTAGGTTTATCAGCAAAAGGAGCTTTAACAAAAGATATGGTTAAAACTATGGGGAAAAACCCAATAATATTCGCATGCGCAAATCCTGATCCAGAAATTAAACCAGAAGAAGTTGCAGAGGTAAGAAATGATGCCATCATGGCCACTGGAAGATCAGACTATCCAAACCAAGTAAATAATTTGATTGGTTTTCCATATATATTTAGAGGTGCATTGGATGTAAGATCCAAAACTATTAATGAGGAGATGAAAATCGCAGCCGCTCACGCGATTGCAAACCTAGCTAAAGAGGAAGTTCCTGATGAAGTTGTTGCTGCAATGGGGGGTGAGAGACCACATTATGGAAAAGATTACATAATTCCATCAACATTTGATCCAAGGCTTATAAGTGTAATTCCTGCTGCAGTAGCTAAAGCGGCAATAGACTCTGGTGTTGCGAGAAAAAATATTAAAGATTTTAGTAATTACAAAGATCAGTTAAGACAAAGATTAGACCCAACAGTTACAATTATGCAGGGTATTAACAACTATATAAAAAAGAAACCCAAAAAAGTAATTTTTGCAGATGGTGAGGATGAAAACATGCTTAAAGCAGCAATAGCATTTAAAAACTCCAACTTAGGAGTGCCGATCTTAGTTGGAAAAGAGGATCTAATTAAAAATCAATTAAAGAAAATAGGTTACAGTGAAAATTTTGATATAGAAATTACCAATTCAAAAGATGCTAAAAAAAGAGAAAAATACGTAAAATATCTTTTTGGAAAACTTCAAAGAAATAAAGGCATGCTTGAGCGGGATTGTGATCGTTTGATAAGAAATGATAGGGTTATTTGGGCATCTTGTATGGTAGCATGTAAGGATGCTGATGCTATGGTTACTGGGAATACCAGAAGATATTCCTCATCTTTAGAAAAAATAACTCAAGTTGTAGATCCTAGAGCTGGAGAAATAATGTTTGGCCTAAATTTGATAGTGAATAGAGGAAAAACAATTTTTATATGCGATACCTCTGTCATCGAATATCCTGATGCAAATCAGCTGGCAGAAATGGCAAAATCAGCAGCTAGAGTGGTTAGATTATTTGGATTTGATCCTAAAGTTGCTTTCTTATCTCATTCCACTTTTGGAGAACCAGCTACTGACAGAACAAAAAGGCTAAGCGATGCAGTTAAAATTTTAAAGAAGGAAAAAGTTGATTTTAAATTTGACGGAGAAATGCAGCCAGACGTTGCTTTAGAAGAATTATATAAAGAGCTTTACCCTTTTTCGGAAATTGTTGGAAGTTCGAACGTCTTGATAATGCCAAGCCAACATAGTGCAGCTATTTCATACAAAATGATAAAATCAATGAGTAGAGCTAAAGTTATAGGGCCATTACTAATAGGCTTAGGCCTTCCAATAGAAATTGCTCCTTTAAGAACATCAACTTCAGAAATTATTAATTTAGCTTCAATAGCTGCATATTCTGCAGATGTAATTGACTATAAAAAATAATTAATTTTTTTGAATTCTTAAATCTTCTACGAGTAAAATACTTGCCACAACATCCTCTACATCCAATATTTCTTTGGCTTCCTCTATAACAAGTGATTTTTCATCTGACGTTAAAGCTATACCGTAGATATAAATTTTCTTTTTATATGTGTCGATTTGATAATTAGTTGCCTTTATCTGTTTATTAATAATCAAAGCAGTTCTTAATTGTGAAGTAATTAAAACATCTTTTGCAGATTGTTGAAAGCTAAACTTCTCTTTAATCTTAATATCATTTCTTACAGATCTAGCACCCTCAGTTTCCCAAGCCAATTTTGTTATTTGGAGTTTTTCTTCAGGATTATCAACTTTGCCTGTTAAGAATATTCTTCCATCCAAGACTTTTGATTTTATAGATAAAAAATATTTTTTATCCAATAATAATATCCTTGCTGATAAATTTTTTTGCATTATAGAATCATCAATCTGTGTACCTAAAGACCTAGGATCTAAAGCGACTGATACTCCTGTTCCAAAAATTCCCTTTGAAGAAACACCAACACATCCTGACAAAAATAATGTTATGAATATAAATATTAAAACTTTAAACTTCATTTTTTAGCTTCAAACAAAAATTATAAATTTTTTTTTTTGGTACAGAATTATTTTGAGAGATTAGATTTACAATTTCTTTGATACTTAATTTTTTAATCATTTTCCTTATGTTATTCTTATCTGATTCACTTAATAAAAGAGAACTTTTTTTTATTCTTTTTTTTTCTGATATTACAAAAGTTAATTCACCTTTTAAATTTTCATCTAAAGTTTCTAAATCATCAATTTTATATCTTAAATATTCCTCATAAATTTTTGTCATTTCTCTACAAATCAAAATTTCTCTATCAGAAAAATTTTCTTTTAGAAATGGAATGATTTTATTCATCTTTTTGGATGAAATAAAAAAAACAATGCTAGAGTTCAACTGAGAAAGTAATTTTAAATCGTTCTTAATATCCTTTAATTTTGATGGAAAAAAACCATAAAAAAAATATTTTTCAGAAAAGCCACTAATTGATACAGCGGTACTAACTGCAGAAGGGCCTGGTAATGGAAAAATATCTATTTTCTCCTTAACACATTCTCTTACTAAGATGGCTCCAGGATCTGATATTCCAGGAGTGCCAGCATCTGAAACAAGAGATATAATCTTATCACTTCTTAAATGATTTATGACTAAAGATAAATTTTTCTTCTCATTAAATTTGTGATTAGATAATAATTTGGATTTTACCTCAAATTTTTCCATTACTTTTCTGGAAATTCGCGTATCCTCGCACAGAATAAAATCTGATTTTTTTAAAATTTCTATCGCTCTGTAAGTAATATCTCCTAAATTTCCAATCGGAGTGGGTATTATATATAGACCTTTTTTAATTTGTTTATTTTGAAATTTAGGGTTTACAGTCATAATTATACAATACTAAAATTATATAAATCATTAAATGAATAAATTTTTTAAAATTGTTTTCTCTATATTTTTTGTTTTATTTTTTGAAACATCTATTTCATATTCTGAAGAAACAAAAATTAAAATAGGAGTATTAGCTCCACTATCCGGAGAGGACGCGTCTTTAGGAAAACAAATACTAAATTCCATAAGAATGGCCTTAATTGACATAAAAGATAATAACATTGAAATATATCCTAAAGACACTAAGTCGGATCCAGATGTGACTTTACGTTCAGCTCTTGAATTTGAAAAAATGGGAATATCGTTGGTTATCGGTCCGGTTTTTCATAAAAATTTATTATTTTTAGACAGAGTAAAAAGTATTACTTTTTTGTCTTTAACAAACAAAACTTTGGATCTTCATAAAAATATAATTAGCAGTGGCATTAATTCCTCTTCACAATTAAATACAATTAAAAAATTTTTGGAAACGAGTGAGATAAAAAAAACAATTTTTTTAATCCCAAATTTAAATTATGACCAGGAGATTAAAAAAGGAATTAAAGAGTCAAGGATAAAATTTTTTAAGCAATATAATTATGATATTGACCCTACAAAATTAACAAAACAAATAGAGAAAATCACTAATTACGGAATAAGAAAACAAAATCTATTAGACGAAATATCACGAGTTGAAAATTCTGATGATCCAAATAAAGAAAAAATTATAGCGAGCCTTGAAAAAAAATATACTCTTGGAAATGTAAAATTTGATTCTGTTATTATTGCAGATTTTGATGAAAGCTTAAAAAGTGTCATTACTTCATTGCTATATACTGACGTATCACCAAAAAATAAATATATAATTACTTTGAACCAATGGTTTGATGAAAGTTTGTTAAAAGAACAAAATTTACAACCAATTTATTATCCTTCAATAAACAAACAAAATTTGGATCAGTTTACTAATAAATTTTTTAAAAAATTTAATTATAAACCAAGTTATCTGTCATTACTGAGTTATGATTTAGTTGGATTAATATATTATCTATCACTTAAAAATGAGGCTTTAGAGATAAACAAATCGTTTAAAACTCAAAATACGTTTAAAGGGAAAATAGGAGTTTTTGAAATTAAAAATAATAAAATTAATCACCAATTAAATTTTTATCAAATCAATAATGGGAAACTTATAGAAATTTTTTAATTTTCTTAAATGCGATTGATCTATGGTCGATTTTATATTTACTAGAAAACTTCATTTCACCGAAAGTTTGTTTCTTTTTTTTTGGAATAAAAATTGGATCATATCCAAAACCATTTTTTCCCCTAATTTTGTTTGAAATAGAGCCCTCAATTTTTCCTATAACACTTGCGATTATTTTATCTAAATAACAAATTGAGAGCGCACACACGAATCTTGCTTTAATCTTTTTAGCTCTCCAGTTCTTATCTTTTTTATCTAACTCTCTATACACTCTTTTAATTGCTTTATTAAAATCTCCTTTAGTTCCTGCCCATCTGGCTGAAAAAATTCCAGGCTTTTTATCCAAACAATCTATTTCAAGACCAGAGTCATCAGCAATACAAACTAAATTAGATTTTTTTGAAAAATACTTAGATTTAATTATTGAATTTTCCTTAAAAGTTTTGCCATTTTCTGCTGGGCTTTTAAGATTAAAATCTGATGTAGAAAAAATCTTAATTGATTTTGGCAATAAACCCCTAATTTCTCTAAGTTTTCCTTTGTTATTTGTGCCAATTAATATTTTTGATATTTTTTTTTTTAACATCTAGAAATTCTTAAATTTCTTACCATATAAGCTCTTATGGAAAAAGAGCAAAAAGAAAATATCCAAAATGAAAATTTAGCTAAGGAAGAAAATAATCAATCTACTAGCTCCCAGGATCAAACAGACGATCATAATAAAAAAGAAGAAGAGGACAAAAAAGAATTAACACCAGAAGAAAAGATTTTAAAGCTTGAAGATAAACTAGCTAGAACATTTGCTGAAATGGAAAATCAACGAAGAAGGTTTGAGAAGGAGAAGGAAGATGCTTTTGAGTACGGTGGTTTTTCATTTGCTAAAGAAGCGCTTAGCCTTATAGATAATTTTGAAAGATCCAAAAGTATCTTAGAAAGTGATGAAAAGTTAAAGGACTCTGAGGCACTTAAAAAAACTTTAGAACATTTTGATATAATTCATAAAGATTTAATATCCATATTTAACAAAAATGATATTAAACAGATTGAAAGTTTAAATAAAAAATTAGATCCAAACTTTCATCAAGCAATGATGGAAATTGAGGATGATACAAAAGAGCCAGGAACTATAATTCAAGAAATTCAGAAAGGTTTCACTATTAAAGATCGATTACTAAGGCCCTCATTGGTTGGTGTAGCTAAGAAAACTCAAGAAAAAGCAGCTAAAACAGAGGAAACTAAAGAGAATTCGGAGACTAAATAATGATCGGAACAGCTTGTAGAATCAAAAATAACACATATATGACGAGGAGTATTAATTATTATGAGTAAAATTATTGGAATAGATTTAGGAACAACCAACTCTTGTGTGGCTATAATGGAAGGAAGCCAAGCAAAAGTTTTAGAAAATGCCGAGGGCGCTAGAACAACACCATCTGTTGTTGCCTTTACTGATGAAAAAGAAAAATTAATAGGTCAACCAGCTAAAAGACAAGCTGTAACCAATCCTGAGAATACTATTTTTGCAGTTAAAAGACTTATTGGAAGAAACTTTGATGACCCAACTGTTAAAAAAGATATAGAAGCTGCTCCATTTAAAATTGTCAATTCGGAAAAAGGAGATGCGTGGATAGAGTCTAAAGGGGAAAAATACTCTCCTTCTCAAATCTCAGCTTTTATTTTACAAAAAATGAAAGAAACAGCAGAAAAATATTTAGGTCAAGCTGTTACAAAAGCTGTAATTACTGTACCTGCATACTTCAATGATGCTCAAAGACAAGCAACAAAAGACGCTGGAAAAATTGCAGGTCTAGAAGTTTTAAGAATTATAAATGAACCTACTGCTGCATCATTAGCTTATGGTTTAGATAAAAAACAAAATAAAAAAATCGCAGTTTATGACTTGGGTGGTGGAACATTTGATGTTTCAATACTTGAACTTGGCGATGGAGTTTTTGAAGTTAAATCAACAAACGGGGATACATTCTTAGGTGGTGAAGATTTTGATAATTCTGTAGTTGAATATTTAATTGCGGAATTTAAAAAAGATAATGGAATAGATTTGAAATCAGATAAACTTGCTCTTCAGAGATTAAAAGAGGCAGCTGAAAAAGCTAAGATTGAATTATCCTCAGCTGAACAAACTGATATAAATTTACCATTTATTACAGCAGACAAAACTGGTCCAAAACATATTAATTTAAAACTTACAAGAGCAAAACTTGAGGCGCTAGTTGAAGATCTTATAGCTAAAACAATGCCACCATGTAAAACTGCATTAAAAGATGCTGGTATCACTGCCAACGAAATTGATGAAGTTGTAATGGTTGGTGGTATGACTAGAATGCCTAGGGTTATCGAAGAAGTTAAAAATTTCTTTGGGAAGGAACCTAATAAAAGTGTTAACCCTGATGAGGTTGTAGCAATGGGCGCTGCAATCCAAGCAGGTGTTCTTCAGGGTGATGTAAAAGATGTGTTATTATTAGATGTAACTCCTCTTTCTTTGGGTATTGAGACCTTGGGTGGAGTTTCTACAAAATTGATTGAAAAAAACACAACAATTCCTACTAAAAAAAGTCAAGTATTCTCAACTGCTGAAGATAATCAACCTGCTGTTTCTATTAGAGTCCTGCAAGGAGAAAGAGAGATGGCAGCTGATAATAAAATTTTAGGTAACTTCGAGCTTGTTGGAATTGCACCTGCGCCTAGAGGTGTTCCTCAAATTGAAGTTACATTTGATATTGATGCGAATGGTATTGTTAATGTTTCTGCAAAAGATAAGGGTACTGGAAAAGAGCAAAAAATTCAAATTCAAGCTTCAGGTGGTTTAAGTGACGAAGAGATTGAGAAAATGGTAAAAGATGCTGAAGCCAATAAAGATGCTGATAAAAAGAAAAGAGAGTCTGTAGATGTAAGAAATCAAGCAGATACCTTAATTCATTCTACAGATAAAAATCTTAAAGAGCACGGCTCTAAAGTATCTGAAGCCGACAAAAAAGCTATTGAAGATGCTTCAAATCAATTAAAAGAGGCTCTTAAAAGTGAAAACACAGATGATATTAAGAAAAAAACTGAGTCACTAGTTCAAGCTTCGATGAAACTTGGAGAAGCAATATATAAATCACAACAAAATACAAAACCAGATTCTAATAAAGATGATGGTAAAGATGATAAAGGAAAAAAAGAGGACAATGTTGTTGATGCTGATTTTGAGGAAGTAAAAGACGAAAATAAAGAAAAGAGCGCTTAACATACATATATCTGTCCGGGGTATTAAATGGCAAAAAGAGATTATTATGATGTCCTCGGCGTAAATAAAAGCGCATCCCCTGAAGAATTAAAATCTGCATATAGAAAGTTAGCTGTAAAATATCATCCAGATAAAAATCCAGGTGATAAGGGAGCTGAAGAAAAGTTTAAAGAAGCAAGTGAAGCTTATGGCATTCTTTCTGATAAATCTAAAAAAGAAAATTACGATAATTTTGGTCATGCTGCCTTTGAAAATGGTGGTGGTGGACAAGGTGGATTTGGAGGTTTTGGAGGTTTCAGTGGTGCGGATTTTTCGGACATATTTGAAGATTTTTTTGGAGACTTCGGAGGTGGAAGAAGAAGTTCTAGAGGAAGAAGTTCAAACAATAGAGGATCAGATCTAAGATATGATTTATCGATTACATTAGAAGAAGCTTACGCAGGTAAAAAACAGAATATACAATTTTCGACATCGGAAAAATGTAGTACATGCAAGGGAAACGGATCTAAACCTGGGTCTAGTCCTGATAGATGCACTTACTGCGGAGGAAACGGTAGAGTAAGATCTAATCAAGGTTTTTTTACAGTCCAACAAACATGTCCGCAATGTACCGGAAGTGGGGAAGAAATAACCAATCCTTGCTCAGACTGTAATGGACAAGGAAACACTCAAACTTTAAAAAAAGTGTCTGTCACAATACCAAAGGGAGTAGATGACGGGACAAGAATAAGACTTGCTGGCAAAGGTGAAGCAGGGACGAGGGGTGGTGCTAGTGGTGATTTATATTTATTTATAAATGTAAAATCTCATGAGTTATTTAAAAGGTCAGATGTAAATTTATTCTTTGAGTTTCCAATTTCAATAGCAGACGCAGCACTTGGTACAACAATAGAGATACCAACAATAGATGGTAAAAAAGCAAAAATAAAAATACCTGATGGAACTCAAGATGGTAAACAATTTAGGTTAAAAGGTAAAGGAATGCCTTTTATGCGTAGGGGAGATTTTGGAGATTTATACGTTCAAATTAAAACTGAAGTCCCAGTGTATTTAAATAAAGAACAAAGAAGTCTTTTAGAAAAATTTAGGGAAATAGAAAATGATAAATCAAACCCAAGTATCAAAAAATTTTTTCAAAAGGCAAAAGATTTTTGGAAAAGTTAGCAAATTCAACTTTAGTTCATCAAAAATAATATTTAAGTTGAAATAATTAATACCTAGTTTAATAAATAAACATGATTATCTGGATTGCCTCATATCCAAAAAGTGGAAATACTTGGGTCAGATCTTTTCTAGCCGCATACTATTTTTGTGAAAATGGAATTTTTGATATTAACAAGTTAAATTTAATAGAAGACTATCCAAATAAACAATTTTTTAAGGAAGAAGTTAAACAAGGTGAGATTCATAAACATTGGGAAACGTCTCAAAAGAATATTCGTGATCAAAAAAAAGTGAAGTTTTTAAAAACTCATAATTCTTTAATCACTGCTTTTGGAAATGATTTCACTAAGCCTGAGTATTCTCTAGGGGTTATCTATATAATTAGAGATCCTCGAAATGTTATAACTTCAGTTAAAAATCATAATGACCTAGATTCATATGACCAAGCATTAAAATTTATGCAGGATGAAAATAAGGTATTACAAGATTACCCACATCTAAAAAACTATGCAAAAACTAATATTGTTAACTCTTGGAGAATTAATTACCAATCTTGGTTAAACAACAAGTCTTTTCGAAGATTAATAATTAGATACGAGGATATGGTTAAAAATCCATCTCAAACTTTTGAAAAACTAGTAGTTTTTGTAAATACTTTAATGAGATTTGATAATAAAATTGATCAAAATAAACTTAAAAATGCTATCGATACAACTAACTTTAAAAGTCTTCAAAGTATAGAAAATGCAGGTAAGTTTGGTGAAAACGTATATTCTTTAAAAGATAATAGAAAAATAAAATTTTTTTATCAAGGACCAGAGAATGATTGGAAAAAAAATCTTGATGAGAGCATGATAAAAAAAATGAACGAATATTATAAAAATGACTTAAAATTCTTTAAATATGAAAACTAGAAAGATAAATTTAACGATCACAGGATGTCTAGGTAGAATGGGACAGCAACTTATCAGGTCTGCTTATAAAGATAAAAGATTTAAAATAAATAGCCTTACAGAAAATAAGGTCCTAAGGAAAAAAATCTCAGGCATATTACCAAGATTAAATAGTTCAGAAACTTTTAAAAAGAGTGATGTTATAATAGATTTTACAGTTCCAAAATGTACGCTCGAAGTTCTGAATATTGCTGCAAAACAAAATAAAAGAGTAATAATTGGGACTACGGGTTTCACTTTAAAAGAGGAAAATATAATAAAAAAAATTTCAAAAAAAATTCCAATTCTCAAGGCTGGAAATATGAGTCTTGGGATTAATCTTTTGATGTATTTGACCGAAATTGCATCAAAATCTTTAGGTAATAATTTTCTAAGTAAAGTTTTTGAAGCTCATCATAAATTTAAAAAAGATCATCCTTCTGGTACAGCATTAATGTTAGGTCAGGGCATCGCGATAGGGAAAAATAAAAATTTGTATGGAATTATGGGTAAAAAATATCTTAATAAAAAAAAATTTCCTTACGGAAAAAAAATAAATTTTAATTCGGTTAGAAAAGGTAAAATTATTGGTGAACATGAGGTTTTATTTTCTAGTGGGAAAGAAATAATAAGACTTAATCATGAGGCTTTTGATAGAGCGCTTTATTCTGAAGGCGCACTTACAGCTGCTAATTGGTTAATGAAGAAAAAACCTGGTTTGTATTCTATGAGAGACTTAATGAATTTCAAATAATGAATGAAATTCAACGAGCAAAAATTATACAAAGGATACTAAATAAAACTTATCCAAGTATTAAAGTTCCACTCGAAAGTCGAAATGTATTTACTCTATTAATATCAGTTCTACTTTCTGCACAATGTACAGATGTAAATGTAAATAATGTAACTAAAAACATTTACCCTAAATATCACAAACCAGAGCATTTTGTGAAATTAGGAAGAAAAAAAATAGAAACTTTAATTAAAAAAATTGGTATTTTCAGAATTAAAGCAAAAAGTATTTATAATTTATCAAAAATACTGGTAGAAGATTATAAAAGCAAAGTACCCAAAACTTTTGAAGAACTCGAAAAATTACCTGGTGTTGGACATAAAACAGCTGGTGTTGTAATGTCTCAAGGCTTTGGTCACCCAGCTTTTCCTATTGATACTCATATTCATAGGCTTGCTCAAAGGTGGGGATTAACAAATGGAAAAAATGTAGTTCAGACTGAATATGATCTAAAGAGATTGTTTCCAAAAAAACATTGGAACAAATTACATCTACAAATAATTTATTACGGTAGAGAATATTGTAAAGCAAGAGATTGTTACGGATTGAGTTGTAAAATTTGTACTTCTTGTTATCCTAACAGAAAAAAACCATTTATCGCAAAAAAACCTTAATGAAAATTTTAGGAATTGGAAATGCTATCGTCGATATACTTTGTAAAGTGACAGATAAGTTCTTAACAAAGCATTCTCTTACAAAGAGCACAATGAAATTAGTTGATGAAACAGAATTCAAAAATTTACTATCATCATTAAAGATAGAGCAAACTGTTTCAGGTGGTTCTGTCGCTAATTCTATTGTGGGTTTATCACAACTAGGAAATGAAGTTGGATTTATTGGAAAAATAAGTGATGATGAATTGGGTCAAAAATATGAGGATGGCATGAAAAAAGAAAAAGTTAAATATTTATATAAAAAGAAAATCGAAAAAATTCCAACAGGATCTTGCTTAATTTTAATTACACCAGACTCTGAAAGAACAATGTGCACTTATTTAGGAACTGCAGGAAAAATTGACGATAATGATATTAAAGAAGACGAAATTAGAAATGCAGATATGATTTTTTTAGAGGGTTATTTATGGGATGAAGGAAGTCCGAAAAAGGCTTTTGATAAAGCAATCACCCATTCAAAAAAAGTTGCCATGTCTTTATCAGATCAGTTTTGTGTTGAAAGACATAAGCCTCATTTTTTAGATTTAGTAAAAAATCATTTAGATGTAATTTTTGCTAATGAACAAGAGATTTTATCTTTGATAGATGCAAAAAATTTTGATGAAGCTATTTCATTTTCTAAAGAATTAAAAAAAAATGTTATTATCACAAGAGGTTCAAAGGGTGCAGTTTCAATAGACAATGAACAAGTTGAAGAAATACAAGCTAAACCAAATTTAAAAATTAAAGATTTAACTGGTGCTGGAGATCTTTTCGCTGCTGGCTATTTACATGGTATTATAAATAATTTAAAGACAAAAGAGTGTCTTATAAAGGGTACCGAATTGTCCTCAAAAATTATCCAGATTATTGGCGCAAGAATTTAATTAATGAATCGAATAACCATTTTTATTATTTAATATAAAATTTTCGTCACCAAAAAAATCGCTCATTTTTTTTCTTAATCTATAGATATGAGTCTCAACTGTATGAGTCTCTAAATCTGGCGAATAATCCCAGACACTTTTTTGTAAATCTTTTATAGTTACATTTTTTTTATCATTAATGAAAATTATCAAATTTGTTTCTCTTTCAGTTAAATCTAAATTTTTATCTTTAAAAGAAATAATTCTAGAATTTAAATCTAAATTATATTTACCAATTCTTATATTTGATTGTTTGAAAAATTTATTTTTTAAAAAATTTATATTGATAATTTCAAGTAATTTCTCTAATTTTACTATTTTATCTTCTAGAACTAAAAGATTTTTCACACCATTAATATTTTTTTTAGAAATTACAAGGTAGTCAATTTTTGGATCAAATTGAATATTTTTATATTCATTTTTATTACATTTAATTATTTTAAAATTTAAACTTTTCTGAATTTCGTCTAATATTTCAAATAAAATTTGATACTCAAAAATAATTAATATTTTTGGACTCATTTTTATAAAATATGACAATTATTATAAAAAATAAAGAGACACTTTTAATTGATGACTTTAAATTTAGATGTTCAGTAGGAAAAAATGGATTTAGCAGAAATAAAAAGGAGGGGGACAACAAAACACCGATTGGAATATTCAATTTAGGCAATATCTATTACAGGGAAGATAGAATTATAAAACCAATTTCTAAACTTAAGAAAATTAAAATCAAAAGAAATATGGGATGGTGTGATGATCCAAAAAGTAAGAATTATAATAAATTAATTAAAATTAAAAAAAATTTAAAAATAAGTTATGAAAAACTTTTTCGAAAAGACAACAAATATGACTTATTTATACTAATTAAATATAATTACAAAAAAACATACAGAAACAAGGGTAGTGCAATTTTTTTACATTTAACAAAAAATTATTTACCAACACAAGGTTGTATTGCAATTAAAAAAAAAGATTTTTTAATTCTAAATAAACTAATTCGTAAAAATACAAAAATAAAAATTACCTAGTTCTTTTTCCAAATATCCCAGTGCCAATTCTCAAAAAAGTTGATTTATATTCTAAAGCATCTAAATAATCATTAGTCATTCCCATACTTATTTCTGAAAGATTAATTTTCTGATTCAATACAAGTAGATTTTTAAAAAAAGGTTTTGGATCCTGATTATCTGGCGGTATACACATAGTTCCAATTATATTTAACTTTAAATCAATGCATTGCCTATAAAAAGCCTCTAAATCGGAGGGATTTATTCCTGACTTTTGACTCTCATCACCAAGGTTAATTTGAATAAAGATTTTAATCTTTTTTGCTTTTTTTTGAATTTCACTAGAAATTTTATTAGCAAGTTTTAAATTATCTAGAGAATGTATGTAATCAAATACTTCAACTGCATTCTTAACTTTATTAGTTTGCAACTTACCCAACATATGCAATTTTAAGTTATTGTACTTTTCTTTTAGTGCTGGCCATTTTAATTGAGCTTCTTGAACTTTATTTTCACCAAATTCAACATGACCATATTCTATTAAAGGTAAAATATCTTGTTCAGAGAAAGTTTTTGAAACAGCAATTATCTTTGGTTCATATTTAGATAGATTGAGATTATCAATTTTATTCTTAATTTTTCCTTTAATTTCAATTAAATTCTTTTGAGTAAAATGCATAAAAAATTACAAATATATTATTTCATTAATGAAATTAATTATTCTCATCTTATTAATTTAGATAAAAATATATCTTTTATTTGGAGAAATAAAAACAAAGAAACTTTGCCAAAAACTTTAATAGAATTACGTAATTTCTGTAATAAAAATGGAAGAAAACTTTATATAAATAACGATAAATATTTAGCACAAAAAATTGGGGCTGACGGTTTATATATTTCGTCAAGTAACAAAGATTTAATTTTAGGCTCAGGTAGATTAAAAAAAAATTTCAAAATTTTAGGCTCTGCGCATAATATTAAAGAAATCAAAATTAAAGAAATTCAAAATGTTACGGAAATATTCCTGTCACCATTATTTAAAGATAAAAAAAATAAAAAATTAGATATTTTTAAATATTTAAAATTAAGAAAAGCAACTAGTATGAAAGATATTGCATTAGGTGGGATTAATGAAAAAAACTTTAAAAGACTTAAGTTGATTAATCCAGCAGGTTTTGCTGGAATTTCTTATTTTGAGAAAAAAAAAGGCCCCTAATAAATTAGGGGCCTTATTAAATCAATCTATCAAATGATTAGAATGAGAACGAGATGTTAAAGACTGTTGCTTCTATATCTTTAGCAGTCGCTGATCCACCTTTAGACTCTAAAGTATTCATATTAGCACCTACAGCAATTGAACCCATCGTGTATGAAGCTGAGATACCTGAGTTTACTTCATCATCAGCAGTACCATCAAACTCGATTTCTTGTCTACCAAGACCTACTGAAAGATCTTCGTTAACTGCAATCGAAACACCATAGTGTGTAGCATCTTCGTCAGTTGACGCTTGAGCTTCGTAATCAACAGAAGTTACTTGATAAGCAGCAGTTACTGAACCCATAGAATATTTAACACCATAAGTTTCGTTTTCTGCTTGATTACCATCGTCAAAGTAACCAGCACTTAGCTCTAAACCATCCATTAAGCCACTGTAAACAATAGCATAACCAGTTTCTGCATCACCTGCTACACCTTGAGCAGTTCCTCTTGGGTTGTAAGACGCTGACAATGCAACACTACCTACTGATACATCATATCCCCATTGACCAGTTTGGTTGTTTCCTGAAGCATCAATTAAACCACTGTCTGTAGCATCAGTTGCTTCGTAAACTGGAGAGTAAGCGTTTGGAACGATATCTTTAAGTTTATCAACACCACTTCCAGAGCTTGATGCACCTGAAAATGATAATGTACCTGCATCACCCATACCAAGTTTTAGATTGTAGTCATCGTAAGTACCACCATCTAACTCGTAGTAAACTGATACAGTCATACCGTTGTCTAAGTCTCCACCACCATTAAACTTGATGCTGTCACCCATAGCCCATGGATTAACATCAGAATTGGTGTTAAGACCAGTGTAAGATAATGCAGCACTACCTGATACACTCATTTCACCAGCAAATGAAGCTGAAGAAACTAATGTTGTAGCTAAAGCAGTTAATCCTACTTTTGTTAGTTTGTTCATAAATTTACTCCTTTTTTATAATTAATTATAAACAAGGACATTTTTAGCAAAAAAACCTTTTTTTCTTAGAAAATATTGCAATTTGATCAAATAAATAATTTTAGTGTGGTATTTTTACATCACTTTTTTTCAAGTAAAATGGGCATTTTTTGAAGTTTACATATATTCTAATTTTAAACTAATTATTTTGTGCTAATAACTAAATATAGCAGATTAATATGATTACTTCACGCAACATTATAATTTTTTTCTCAGTAATTATTCTCTTAACTCAGTCTGCTTGTAATGCTTTAAAACCGAGAAAAGTAAGTGCTAAAGATTTTCCGCCTGATCCAAGAGAAAGAGTTAAAAAGAATATTGAGGAAGGAAAAGGATTTAGACTCTTCGATGGAAAAGGGAGTGGTACCACTTATGATTTTGCAAGCTCTAACCCATTGTGGCAAGCAACACTAGATACTTTGGATTTTATGCCATTAGTTTCAGCAAACTATAGTGGTGGCATTGTAATTACAGATTGGTACAGTGAAAACAATACACCGAACGAGTCAGTCAAAATCTCAGTAAGATTTTTGACTAATGAAATAAGATCAGATGCTCTAGACATAGATGTTTTTTTAAAAAAATGTTCACAAAATCTAACTAATTGCTCCATAAGCAAAAACAACAATGATTTGGTTGCTGACTTGAATTTAAATATTCTTAAAAAAGCTTCAATGTATCAAAGAAAGATACTTGAAAAAAGAAAGAAAGAAAATCCCTATCCTATGGGTCAAATGAAATCAGGTAAGGGTAGAAAAAAAGATTAAAAATAAAAACGATTAACTTGATTCATATCAATTGTGGAACGATATAATTTTAAGCTTGTAGAGGAAAAGTGGCAAAAATATTGGCTCGAGAATAAAACCTTCAAATCAAATAAAGATAAAGATAAAGAAAAATTCTATTGTTTAGAAATGTTTCCATATCCATCTGGAAAAATTCACATGGGCCATGTAAGAAATTATGCATTAGGTGATGTGTTGTCCAGATACAAAACTTTAAAAGGTTATAATGTGCTTCACCCTATGGGATGGGATTCGTTCGGACTACCAGCTGAAAATGCTGCTAAACAAAATAATCTTAATCCAAAAGACTGGACTGAAAAAAATATTCAGACAATGAAAAATCAATTAAAGATGCTTGGGTTATCAATTGATTGGGAAAGAGAAATATCAACATGTTCACCTGAATATTACAAACACCAACAAAAAATATTTTTAGATCTTTACGACAAAGGTCTTGTTTACAGAAAAGAAAGTTATGTTAATTGGGACCCAATAGATAAAACAGTTTTAGCTAATGAACAAGTTATTGATGGTAAAGGTTGGAGGTCAGGAGCTGTAGTAGAGAGAAAAAAATTAAATCAGTGGTTTTTTAAGATCTCACATTTTTCTGAAAATCTCTTAAAAGATTTAGATAATCTTGATAATTGGCCAGTAAAAGTAAAAACAATGCAAAAAAACTGGATTGGGAAATCTTTTGGTTGTGAGATAGATTTTAAGGTTGAAGGTTCTAAGGATATCAAATCTATTAAATGTTATACTACAAGACCAGATACATTATTTGGTTTTTCTTTTTTAGCATTATCAGTTGATCATCCCCTATCAAAATACTATGAAACTAAAAAAGATTTTATTGAATTTAAAAATGAGTGTTCCAAAACTGGAACTACTGAAGAATCTATTGCCCAGGCAACTAAAATTGGTTTCAAAACTGAGCTAACAGCGATAAACCCGTTGGATAATAAGTCTGAAGTTCCTGTATATTTTGCAAATTTTGTCTTGATGGATTATGGATTTGGAGCTGTTTTTGGATGTCCGGCGCATGATCAGCGAGATTTCGACTTTGCAATGAAATATAATCTTGAGATAAAAACTGTTGTTAAACCTGATAATGAAACAGATGAATTTAAAGTAGATGAGGAAGCCTACACTGGACCTGGAGTAATAATTAATTCAGAATTTTTAAATGGCTTAAAAGTGCCCGAAAAATCTATAGAAGAAACAATTAAAATTTTAGAGAAAAAAAATTTAGGAAAAAGAAAAACAAACTTTAGATTAAAAGATTGGGGTATTTCAAGACAAAGATATTGGGGCTGTCCTATACCAATTGCATACGATGAAAACCACAATGTTATAAAAATCCCTGAGAAAGATTTGCCTGTAAAACTTCCAAGTAACATTGATTTAAATACTAACGGGAACCCGCTTAGTGCTCAGCAAGAATGGAAACAAATAACTATTAATGGAAAAAAATGTGTTAGAGAAACAGATACCCTGGACACATTTGTTGACTCATCCTGGTACTTTTTAAGATTTTGCTCAGCGAAAGTTAAAAATGAGCCATTTGATATTGATGATATTGATTATTGGATGCCGGTTGATCAATATATTGGCGGTGTTGAGCATGCTATATTACATCTTTTATACTCACGCTTTTTTATGAAAGCTATTAGCTTAAATAATAAAAAGACAAGACTTCAAGAGCCTTTTAAAGGTTTATTTACTCAAGGTATGGTTTGTCATGAGACTTACAAAGATGAAAATAACAACTGGCTTTTCCCAGAAGATGTTTTCACCAAAGATGGCAAAAATTTTTATCTAAATAACAACCCTTCAAAAAAAGTTATTGTTGGTCCTTCAGAGTCAATGTCAAAATCAAAAAAAAACACTATTGACCCTGAAAAAATAATAAAAATGTATGGCGCAGACGCAGTAAGATTATTTATATTATCAGATAGCCCTCCTGAAAAAGATATACAGTGGTCCGAAACTGGAATTAGTGCGTCTTTTAAATTTTTACAAAAATTTTGGATACTTAACAAAAAGATACTTGAAAACCAGAATAAGTTTTCTATTTTTGATGAAGATTTAGAAAAATTTAACAATCAAATAATTGAAAAACTTGAAAAAGATCTAGATAGATTTGGCTTTAATGTGGTTATTGCTTCAATACATAAAATCTATACTTTTTACAGTCAGCAAACTAACAAAAAGGACTGGGGTATTAATTTTTATGAAAATTACACAAATATATTAAAAGTAATTAATCCAATATTACCTCATTTCTCAAATGAATGTCTTGAAAAATTAAAGCAAAAAGTAAGTGAAATTAGGTGGCCTAAAGTAAATAAAAAATATTTAGAAGAGGAGGTTATTAATATAGTTACTCAAGTAAACGGGAGGAAAAGAAAAGTATTTCATGTAAGCAAAGATTTGGATAAAGAGACTTTGGTAAAAGATATCAAAAATGATCCACAGATAAAAAAATATCTGAATAATAAAGAGATTATTAAAACAATATATGTAGAAAATAAATTAATTAACTTTATTATTAAAGAATAATGAAAAACTTAAAATACTTATTAATTTTCTTTTTTTTACTTAGCTGCGGGTATACGCCTATTTATCAAACAGATCAAAACTCAAAAATTAGACTAGATATAATCAATTATTCAGGTGATAAAAAACTAGGGAGATCTATAACTAGAGGTATTGAAAGATTAAAAAATAATAAATCAGACAATATTTATGACCTCAACTTTATTAGCTCAAAAAAAGATAGCATTGCATCAAAAGACAAGAAGGGAAATATATCCACATACAAAATGCTAATAGAGGTAGATTTTAATTTAGAAAGTAAGGAAAATAATAAAATTTTTTCGAAGAAATTTGTAAAGGAAACAACGTACAATTCAATGAATAACAAATTCGAATTGAGTCAATATAAGTTAAATTTAGAGAAGAATATGATTTCACAAATTTTACAAGATATAAATATTTACCTTAATGTAATAAGAAATGAACTCTAAATTTTATGAATTAGCAAAATTTAAAAACAAGATAAATTATTATTTATTTTATGGTGAAAATGAAGGACAAAAATTTGATACAATTAAAAATAACTTTAACAATTTTACTGAAGAAAATACCTATAAATACTCAGAAAAAGACATACTTGCTGATACCAAAATTTTTTTAGAAAGTTTGTATTCAAAATCTTTTTTTGAAAAAGAAAAATTAATAATAATTTCTGATGTTACAGACAAAATACTAAGTTTAATTCAAGAAAATTTAGAGACTAAAATTGAAGATGTAATAATAATTTTGTTGGCAAAAAAATTAGATAAAAAATCTAAAATTAGAAATTTTTTTGAAAAAGAAAAAAATCTTGTGGTCGTTCCTTTTTATGAGGACACACCACAAACACTAATATCGATCGCAAAAAAAATACTAAAAGAAAATAGAATAAATCTATCTCAAGAAAATTTAAATATAATAATTGAAAGATCGATGGGAGATAGAATAAATCTCAAAAATGAATTGATAAAGATAATAAATTTTTGTGAAGGAAAAAGAAAAATTGAATTAAGTGATATTTTAAAATTAACAAACTTATCTGAAAATTACAGCGCTAGTGAATTAGTTGATAATTGCCTTTGTAAAAATAGAAAAAAAACTTTAAATATTCTCAATGAAAACATTCCATCAAGCGAGGATAATATTTTAATTTTAAGAACTTTTTTAAATAAGTTAAAAAGATTAAGAAAGTTAAGATTAAATTTAAAACAAGATAGTAACATTGATCAGATAATTAACTCATTTAAACCTCCAATATTCTGGAAGGATAAAAATATAATTAAGCAACAAATCAAAATATGGGAATTAAATGATATTGAGAGTTTTATTGAAGATCTAAACAATACTGAGAGTTTGATTAAAAAAAATCCTCAGATTTCTAATCAAATCATTAACAATATGATTTTGGATAAATTTAAAGAAACTAATATCCAGACTTAATAATATCAATTATCTTGTTTAATTGATCAAGCTCTTTGTAATAGAATGATATAGTACCTTTGTTGTTTTTGTTGTTTTTAATAGAAACACTAAGTCCAATTTTATCAGATATAGACTTTTCTAAATCTCTGATATTTGAATCCACTTTAGTGAAGGTGCTTCTTTTAGTTTTTCTAAATATTTTAACTAAATTTTCTGCTTGTCTAACAGATAATTTTTTTTCAATAAATTTATTTGCTAGAAATACAGCATTATCAAGCCCTACTAAAATCTTCGCATGACCAGCAGTGATTTTTTTTTGTTCTACAAAATCAAGAACTTCTTTGGGTAAATTAAGTAATCTTAATGAGTTAGAAATATAGCTTCTGCTCTTACCTATAAATTTTGATACTTTATCTTGATCATATGCAAATTCATCTATCAATCTTTTATAACCTTGTGCTTCCTCTAAGGGATTTAGATCATGCCTCTGAACATTTTCGACAATCGCAAATTCTAAAGATTTTAGATCATCAGCATCTGTTACAACTACTGGAATATCATGTAATCCAGCTTTTTGTGCAGCCAACCATCTTCTTTCTCCAGCTATAATCTCATATTTAGAATTGTTTGTGTTAGATTTTCTAACTATAATTGGCTGAATAACACCACGTTCTTTTATTGAATTAACTAAATCATTTAAGTTTTCTTCATCAAAATTTTTTCTTGGTTGATATTTATTAGGGACTATGTCGGCTAAACTTAAGTTATTTGTTTTATTCTCAACTTTAGTTTCACCGATTAAGGATGATAATCCTCTACCAAGCCCTTTTTTTATTTTATTCATTACGCTGCGCTCCCAACCTTATTTTCTTGTGCCATGAACTCGTCTGTAAAATTGTAATATGACTTACTTCCTGGACAATTCTTGTCATAAATCAATACTGGAATACCATGAGATGGTGCCTCTGATAGTCTTACATTTCGGGGTATTACTGTTTGATAAACTTTGTCTTTGAAATAATCTCTCGCTTCTTGTTCAACCTGCGATGAAAGTTTGTTTCTTCGGTCATACATAGTTAAAAGTATACCCTGAATTTCTAATTCAGGATTTAAATTTGCTTTAACTCTTTCAATCGTCTTCATTAGCTGTGTAAGTCCCTCTAATGCAAAAAATTCTGTTTGTAGTGGCACAAGCAGTGAGTTGGATGATACCAAAGCCATTACAGTTAGAAGACTCAAAGAAGGAGGGCAATCTATGAGAATATAATCATACAATCCTCTAGAATCATTTAAATACGCGGTTAATTTAGCCTTAAGTATAAAGGCTCTGTCGCTGTCACCAGCCGTCTCAACCTCTAATCCGGATAGATCTACATTGGATGATATTAAATCAAGATTTTGAAAGTCTGTTTTTTTAATTACGTTTGAAATTGACATTGTGCCATTGAGAATTCCATAAATTGTCTGATCGGATTTAGAGGTGTTCGATAATCCTAATCCTGTGGTAGCATTTCCCTGGGGGTCTAGATCGATTACTAAAATTTTTTTACCAAGTTGAGATAACGCCGAAGCTAAATTAATTACAGTTGTTGTTTTACCAACTCCACCCTTTTGATTTATAATTGAAATTATTTTCATGAAATCTTTTTTTTAATTTTTTTGATGTTTAATATAAATGAGTCGTTACACGTTAAACTTTTTTTTTCTTCATAATCCAAATCCCACTCTTGAAGTGTTTCATTAAGAATTTTTCTTCCACTATTTCCCATAAAAAAAATAATATTTTTGTATTTTTTAAAATTTTCATTTACCAAGTTTAAAATGACTGGCATTGGCTTAAAAGCCCTGGACATTATTGTTCCAGTTTCAATGTTTTTAAGAGAAAAAATATCTTTCTGAATTATTTCTGTATTTAAATTTAATTTTTTTGAAACCTCTCTCAGGAAAACACATTTGTGGTAGCTTTTTTCATAAAGGTTCACTTTCATTTCATTTTTAATTTTTTTCATCACTATGGCCACTATTAATCCAGGCATTCCACCCCCAGTGCCTAAATCAGAGGTTGTATTACAATTTAAATCAATAAAATCAATGATTTGCGCACTATCTATTATATGGCGCTCTCTTATTGCCTCTTTTTCATAGATTTTTTTACTTATAATGTTAATTTTCTGATTTTTTTCCTGTATCATTGTAATTAAGCTCTCAAGCTCATTACAAGTTTCACGTGAAACATTCAAATATGAAATTTTGGAATAAGAATTTAAAATTAAGTTATCCATTAAGCTATATGCTTAATAGACTTTCTTTTGACGTGTGACAACAAAATATATACGGCTGCAGGAGTGATTCCATCGATTCTTAAAGCCTGACCCATGGTTTTAGGCTTTATTTCTTTAAATTTAGCTTTTACTTCATTAGAAAGTCCTGAAAATTGATCATAATCAATATTATCTGGTATTGTTAAATTCTCATCTCGTTTGAAAGCTAGAATATCGGCCTTTTGTTTCTTTAAATAACCTCTGTAATGAGAGTTTATCTCAATCTGCTCATCAATTTCATTCCCATAATCAGCGATTTCAGGCCAAATATTCCTTATTTTTGTCATATCAACACTTTTTTGGGTAAGAATTTCCTCTGCTGATCTAAAAACACCATCTTTCGCTATTTTTATTCCAAATTTATCTGCTTTGGAGGGTGAAATGTTTAAATTAGACATTTGAAGAGATATTTTTCTTAGTTTATTAAATTTGTCCTCAAATAGTTGTTTTCTATTTTTTGCTATTAAACCAATTTTAATTCCTTTATGAGTAAGCCTTAAATCTGCATTATCTGACCTTAGACTTAGTCTATATTCTGCTCGCGATGTGAACATTCTATAAGGCTCAGCAACACCTTTAGTGACTAAGTCATCTATCATAACGCCAATGTATGCGTCTGATCTGTCTAAAATAAAAGGTTCCATATTCTTTAAAGATAAAGCAGCATTAATTCCAGCTATAAGGCCTTGGGCAGCTGCTTCTTCATAACCTGTAGTTCCATTTATTTGACCAGCGAGATAAAGATTTTTTATTTTTTTTGTCTCCAATGTTAAAAAGAGCTCTCTCGGATCAATATAATCATATTCAATAGCATATCCTGGTCTAATTACCTTTACATTCTCTAAACCATTGATATTATTGAGTATTTCATATTGCACAACCTCGGGTAGAGATGTAGATATGCCATTAGGGTAAATAGTATGATCATTTAGACCCTCGGGCTCTAGAAATATTTGATGTCTTGTCTTATCTGCAAATTTTACTATTTTGTCCTCTATAGACGGACAATATCTAGGACCAACACCTTGTATGCTTCCGGAATACATTGCACTTTTAGATAAATTCTTTTCTATTATTTTATGAACTTTTTCGTTTGTATAAGTCATCGAACAAGAAACCTGCTTGTTTAAATTCTTTTTGGTCAGAAAGGAAAAAAAATAAGGATCTTCATCTGCAAACTGTTTTTCCAAATTTTCAAAATTAATTGTTCTAGAGTCTAATCTAGGAGGTGTGCCTGTTTTTAATCTTCCAATTTTGAAATTATACTTTTCTAATTGTTCACTTAAACCTGTACTTGGTTTTTCATTAAATCGTCCAGCAGGAGTTCGTTCATCACCTATATGTATCAAACCATTCAAAAAAGTGCCTGTTGTTAAGATTAACTTTTTACAACTCACTTTGTTACCTTTGAGTGTTATAAACCCATTTATTTGATTATTTTCAAAAATAAACTTTATTACAGGATCAGAAAAAATGCTTAAATTACAGTAATTTACAAGTTTTTTTTGCATATATTTACGATATAGTGATCTATCAGACTGAGTTCGGGGTCCTCTAACTGCAGGTCCTCTACTTCTATTTAATAATCTAAATTGTATTCCAGACTTGTCTGCTACCTCTCCCATAACACCATCTAAAGCATCAATTTCTCTAACTAGGTGACCTTTGCCTAAACCACCTATAGCTGGATTGCATGACATTTCTCCGATTGTATTTTTGTTATGTGTAAACAAAGCGGTATTTACACCAAGCCTTGCTGAGGCCGTTGCAGCTTCACAACCAGCATGACCGCCGCCGATAACAACTACATCAAATTGGAAATCTTTTTTCATGGACTAAATTTATATTCGATTACAATATTTACAAGATTTGTGTTTTTTTTCTTAAAAAAGTGTTGTTTATCAACGAAAATTAGTAAAAAAACTTCAAAAAAACCCAGTAAAACCGTTGTTATTTTCCAATACAAAAATCATTGAAAATACTGCCTAATATCTCTTCTACATCGACTTTACCGACAATCATACCTAATTGTCTTGTAGCTAACCTTAGATCCTCAGCAGCTTTATCAAAATCTTTTTTATCATTTTTGTCTGAAAAATTTTTTAAGTGTTCAACACACTGTATCAAATGTTGTCTATGCCTTTCTCTAGTAATTAAGATATCTTCCTCTGATATAAATTTATTTTCTAAGTGTTTTTTTATTTTGGAAATTAATTTATCTATATTTAGATTGTCTTTTAGTGAAATTAAAACATGATTAAATTTAGAAATTTCAGAATCTAATTTTTCTTTCAACAGATCTGATTTGTTAATAACTAGAATCGCGTCTTTTTTTAATAAATCATTCAAAAAACCGCTTAAATCAATGTTTTTGGCATCAACTACTACTAACTTCAAATCAGCATTTTCTGCTTTTTTAAGAGATAACCTTATGCCTTTTTTTTCTATTTCATCTTTTGAGTCTCTTATGCCTGCCGTATCCGAAATGATAACTGGATAACCATCTATGTTTAAATGTGTTTCAACGACGTCTCTTGTCGTACCAGCAATTTCAGAGACTATTGCAACTTCCCTGTTTGATAAATTATTTAATAGACTAGACTTACCGGCATTGGTTGGACCTACAATTGCAATTTTAAAACCTTCACGAATTATCTCACCAACTTTTTGATCATTTAAAATTTTCTTAATCTCATTTAAAACATTCGATGAATCCTCTTTTATCTTTTTTAAATTTTCTTCTGGTAAATCCTCCTCGGGAAAATCTATTTTTGCCTCAACAAACGACAAAATTTTTAATAATTTTTCTCTCAACTCATTAAATTTTTTTGAGGATTTTCCTTTCATCATTTTTACAGCTTGCAATCTCTGAATTTCAGTTTCTGCAGAAATCAAATCAGCTATACTCTCTGCTTTTAGTAAATTTATTTTACCATTTTGAAAAGCCAGCTTTGTAAATTCCCCTGCCTCTGCTAACCTACAATTTTCAATTTTAGAAATTTCATTTTGAACAGAGATAACCACTGCTTTCCCTCCATGCACATGGATTTCCGCCATATCTTCTCCTGTGTAGCTCTCAGGGCCTGGAAACCATATTATTATACCTTCATCAATAAGCTCAGAAGTGTTGATATTGTTTATTTTTCGAAGGGTTGCCACTCTTGGCTTTGGAATTTCTTTATTTGTGAGTTTTTTGAGCGCTTTCACAGTCTCAGGGCCTGAAATTCTTATAACAGCCACCCCAGACACACCTGGGCCAGACGATAAGGCGTAAATTGTCATTAAATCAGTATAACTTTAATTCGAAAATAATAAAAAATAAATTAAGTAGGTTTATTCATCGAATTAAAGAAGTCTGAATTATTTTTTGTATCCTTCAATTTCGAACTTATAAATTCAATTGCATCCATAGTACCCATCGGGGCAATAATTCTTCTTAGAACATTCATTTTTTGTAGATCATTTTTATCAAACAGCAATTCTTCTCTTCTCGTTCCTGATTTAGTTATATCTATAGCTGGATAAATTCTTTTATCAGCAATTTTCCTATCAAGGACTGTTTCACTGTTACCAGTGCCTTTAAACTCCTCGAAAATTACTTCATCCATTCTACTTCCAGTATCTATTAACGCTGTAGATATAATTGTTAAAGATCCACCTTCTTCTATATTTCGTGCTGCACCGAAAAATCTCTTTGGTCTTTGCAATGCATTTGCATCAACACCTCCAGTTAAAACTTTTCCAGAACTAGGAATTACAGCGTTGTAAGCTCTTCCTAATCTAGTTATTGAGTCTAAAAGAATTACAACATCTTTTTTATGTTCCGTTAGCCTTTTAGCTTTTTCAATGACCATTTCTGCTACCGCTACGTGCCTTTGTGCAGGCTCATCAAACGTAGAACTTATTACCTCACCTTTTACAGTTCTTTGCATGTCTGTGACCTCTTCTGGTCGCTCGTCGATAAGTAAAACTATTAGATAACATTCTGGATAATTTTTAGCTATTGAGTTAGCTATACTCTGTAAAATCATTGTTTTTCCGGCTTTAGGTGGTGAAATAATTATTGATCTTTGTCCTTTTCCTATTGGACTTACTAAATCTATTAGTCTTGGTGTTAAATCCTGCTTTTTATCAGGTTTTGTCATCTCCACTTCCATAACTAATTGCTTGTCCGGATATAAGGGGGTCAGGTTGTCGAAAGCTATTTTGTGCCTAGATTTATCTGGCTCCTCAAAATTAATCTTGCTTACTTGTAGAAGGGCAAAATATCTCTCGCCCTCTTTCGGTGCCCTTACAGGGCCCTCAACTGTATCTCCTGTTCTTAGACCAAATTTTCTAATCTGACTGGGACTTACATAAATATCATCAGGACCTGGAAGATAATTTGACTCCATTGCTCTTAAAAAACCAAATCCATCTTGAAGTAACTGCAAAACACCAGCTCCAGTAATTTCTTCCTTTTCAGCAACTTTTTTCAGAATAGCAAAAAGAATTTCTTGCTTTCTTAATGTGCTTGCATTCTCAATGCCTAATTCTTCTGCTTGAGTAATGAGCTGCTCTGAAGATTTGAGTTTTAGTTCTTGAATGTTCATGATTAAAAATTATTAAGGACTTAATAACAAGTTACAATATATATATATTTTGAAATTATTCAACCCTAGATAGGCTTAAATATTACAACAAATATGATCAAAATTAGTAATAATGTTGGTATTTCATTTATTAGTCTATAAAATTTATGTGTGTGTATGTTTGATTCTTCTTTAAATTGACGAAGAATTCTACCAAGATAAAAATGATAAAGAGTCAATAAAGTTACAAAAATTAATTTTAAAATCATCCAAGTTTGTCCCAATTTATCAAATCCTATTTCATGTATTAATATTAAACCAAACGCCCAAGATAAAATCATTGCTGGGGTCATGATGTAAAAGAAAAGTTTTTTTTCCATTACTTTAAATACCTCTGAAATAATTTGTTGAGTATTATTTTGAGAATGATAAACAAAAATTCTTGGAAGATATAACAGTCCAGCCATCCATGAAATCACTGATATGAGATGTAATGATTTAAAAAGCAAATAAGTGTTCATTGATTAAATACTTTTTTGGATTAAAGATTTAAGTAAAGTTATATGATCATCACTATCGTTTAAGCAAGGCACCATATCAAAATTTTCTCCTCCAGAGTCTAAGAAGCTCTCTTTGCCTTGAATAAGTATTTCCTCTAATGTTTCGACACAATCTGAAGCAAAGCCCGGACAAATAGCTAAAACGTTCTTTTTTCCCTCACTTGGTAGACTTTCTAAAGTCTTGTCAGTATAAGGCTGAAGCCATTTTTGAGGCCCAAATCTAGACTGGAATGTTGTTTTAATTTCAATCGAACTAAATTTTTCCGAAATGAGCCTTGTGGTTTTGTGACAATAGCAATGATAAGGGTCTCCTTTATCAAAATATTTTTGAGGAATACCGTGATACGATGCTAATATTAGGTCAGGTTTCCAATTGAGTTCTTTTATCTTTTTATTTAAAGAATTCACTAAGGCATCTACGTACAAAGGATCAGACTCATAATGAGGAATAATCTTTAATGATGGTTGCCATCTCATTTTCATCAAAGTTCTATATACCTCATCACAAACAGTAGCTGTGGTGGCTGCAGCGTATTGTGGATACAACGGAAGTACAATTAAATTTTCACAACCTTTATCATGAAGAATCTTAATTTTACCTTTTATGCTAGGGTTACCATATCTCATAGCATAGTCTATTATCAAATTCTCTTTTGATATTTGACTCGATAATTTCTCAGCTTGTTTTTTTGTATAATATAAAAGTGGAGAAATATTTTCTTCTTTCATCCATATTTCTTTATAAGCTTTTGCTGTTTTAGAAGGTCTTAAATTTAATATAATAACATTCAGTATAATTTGCCAAATTATAGGATTAACCTCTATTACTCTTCTGTCAGATAAAAACTCTTTCAAGTATTTTCTAATATCAAACCAATTTGTTGAGTCCGGAGTCCCAAGATTTATAATCAAAACACCAGTTTTTCCGAAATTAATCTGAGGATGATTTAAACTATTTTTCATTTAATAATCTTTTACCATTTTTACTAAATAGTCCATCATTTGAGGATCTGTTTCTGGAAGGACTCCATGGCCTAAATTAAATATATATGGATGATCATTAAAAATATCTAAATATTTATTAGCCTCTTTTTTTAAATTTTCTTTATCAGTTAGCAAAACTTTAGGATCCATTCCTCCTTGAACAGGTATTTCGATATCTTTTGAAATCTCTTTTGGATCAGTATTATAATCGATGCAAATAACACTTGGATTAACAATATTACAATAGTTTTTATAATTTTTAATGTTTCTAGGAAAACATATAACAGGAATATTAAAGGATTTGATATATTCAACTAAATTTAAAGTAGGTTTGTAAATATAATTTTGTAGATCCTTTTCATTTAATAAACCAGCCCAACTGTCAAAAATTTGTATAATTTGTGCACCGTTCTCAATTTGATGCTTAATATGTATTTTTAAAAATTTTTCAATTATCAATAAAGTTTTATCAATTAAACTTTTATTTTCAAAGAAATTTTTTTTTAAACCTAGCTTAGGGGACTCTTGATTGATCATGTAAACTAAAAGAGTCCACGGAGCTCCAACAAACCCAATGGTGCTTTTATTTTTTGTAATAGTACTATTTTTTACTGAATTAATTAATTTATAAACAGGATTTAACTTTTCAACAAAATCTCTTTCAGTTAATTTTGAAATATTTTCCAGATTTAAATCACCCAAAACAGGTCCAATTCCTTTTTTAAATTCCACCTTCTGACTTAAACCATATGGTAACATCAAAATATCTGAAAAAATTATTGCTGCATCTAAATTAAACCTTATTAATGGTTGAAGTGTTATTTCGGTAGATAATTTTTCATTTAGACACAACTTAATGAAATCAGGATTTGCTTTTCTTATTTCCCTAAATTCAGGTAAATACCTTCCTGCTTGTCTCATTATCCATATGGGATTAACATTAGTTTTTTTGTTTTTTATTACTTCATCAATTGGAGACATATTAATTAATAAATATATTTAGTTTTAGTATTAGTATAGTTTGTGAACTATGTTGATTAAATTTTATAAACATTTTATGAACAGTTAATTAACATTTAGAAGTTAAAATTTAATAAATATACGTGAAAAATTGAAGCTTAATAGATATATAAACATAGTAACCAAAACATTTATCAACATGTTTAATTTTGTTAATAAAAGCCTTGTTTTACAACAAAAATTTAAAAATATGAAAAACTTTCAATATGATAAAAGTAATACAAACTTATACACTATTAATACATGAATAATTTATATCAGATTTATTTAATATCTGACGCTACTGGAGAAACACTAGACCGAATATTTATAGCAATTAAAGCACAATTTAAAAATATTGATTATAAAATACATACTTTTTCATTTACTAGAACTGCTAATCAGATTTTAAAAATTTTAGAAAGTGCTGAAAAAAACAAAAACGCTATAATTTTGTACTCTATAGTCGATAGTGCTTTGGCGAAATATCTAGCCAAAACGAGCGATGAAAAAAAGATACCATGCTTTGGTGTTTTGGGAGATTTAATATTAAGTTTCTCAAAACTTTTAAATCAAAAAGCATCTCACCAACCTAGTGGTCAATATGCTATGGATGAAGAATACTATGAGAGAATTGAAGCGATTCAATTTACAATGAATCACGATGATGGGAATTTAATTAAGGATTTTCAAAAGTCAGATATAATTTTATTAGGAGTAAGCAGAACTAGCAAAACACCCACTTCAATTTTTTTAGCCAACAAAGGTTACAAAACTTCTAATATTCCATTGGTAAACGACAAATCATTACCCGAAGCTTTAAAAGAAAACCCCCAAATTGCATGTGTTGTTGGACTTAATACTGAGCCAGAAAGATTAGTTGAAATTAGAAAAAACAGAATGAATTCTCTTAAAGAAAATACAAACAAACAATATACAGATTTAGATTTAGTTAAAAAAGAAGTCAAAGCTGCAAGAAATACTTTTAAAAAATATAAATGGCCAACAATTGATGTAACAAGAAAATCTGTTGAAGAAACAGCTGCTTCAATTATAAAAATTTACGAAATTTATAAGAAAAATGTTTAAAATTATTCTCGCCTCTAAAAGTAAGGTTAGAAAAAAAATACTTGATGAGCACAATATTTTAAACGAAGTTAGGCCTTCTAACGTTGACGAAGACATTATAAAAATAAGCTTATTAAAAGAAAAAGCTTCACCAGAAATTATATCTAAAAATCTAGCAGAGTTAAAAGCAAACAAAGTGAGCGCTGCTGACAAAGATAATTTAGTTTTGGGAGCAGATAGTGTTATAGACTTAGATGGTGAATTAATTTCAAAACCAAATAGTAGAAGTGAGGCTTTAATGATACTAAAAAAACTCAATGGTAAAAAACATTTTTTGATTAGTTCAGTTTGTATCTCTAAAAACGGCGCTATGGTGTGGAATTACTCAGATAAAGCAGTTTTAACGATGAAAAAAATGACAGATGATGAGTTAAAAAATTATTTAGAAAAAATTTCAGATGAAGCGTTATATGCTTACAATGTTTATCAAATAGAGGGAGAGGGAAGAAAACTATTTTCAAGTATTGAAGGCGATGAAAATACAATTATGGGACTTCCTGTTCAAAAAATTAAAAAATATTTAAATAATTATTAATGAAAAAATATCTAGTCATTGGAAATCCTATTGATCACTCTCTTTCACCTAAATTACACAACTATTGGTTTGAAAAAAATAATATAGATGCAAATTATGATAAAAGAAAAATAATCAAAAGTGAGATCCAAGAGGTTATTTCAGAAATTAAAGACAATAAATTAGATGGAATAAATGTTACCGTTCCTTTTAAAAATGAGGTAATTCCTTTTCTGGATACGTTGAGCGAAGAGTCAAAGATCACCCAATCTGTCAACACTATAAGTATACATGACAAAAAACTAGTAGGTCACAACACTGACATAAAAGGTTTTGAACTTAGTATAAATGAAATTCAATTTAATCCTCAAAATAAAACAGTATTTATATTAGGAGCTGGAGGGGTGGTACCTTCAATAATTTATGCATTAGAAAAGTTAGGTGTTTCGAAAATTATAGTAAGTAATAGAACTAAGCATAAAGCTGAAAATTTAAAAAAAAATTTTTCAAACATCAGTGTAGTTGACTGGGGAGATCAACCAGAATTCGATATGATTATTAATGCTACAAGTTTAGGTTTGAGCAAAGAAGATAATATAGAATTGAATATTAAAAATATAAACAACGAAAAGCTTTTTTACGATGTAATTTATAATCCAAAAGAAACTAATTTTTTAAAAACTGGAAAAAGTTTAGGCTGCAAGGTTTCAAATGGTAAGATGATGTTTATTTATCAAGCTTTTGAAGCATTTAAACTATGGCACAAAGTTCAACCAGAAATTAATGAAGATTTGAAAAATTTTTTAGACATATGAAAAGAATAGGTATTTTGGGAGATATTGGATCTGGCAAAACTTATGTAGCTAAATGTTTTGGTTATCCTGTATTCAATGCTGATTTAGAGGTAGCAAAAATTTATAAAAATAACAGAAAAGTTTTTCAAAAATTAAAAAAGGAACTTCCAAATTATTTTGATTCTTTTCCGGTAAAAAAAAAAGAAATTATTGATGCAATTTTATCTAATAAGAAAAATTTAAAAAAAATTATTAAAATTGTTCATTATGAAGTTAGAAAAAAAATGAATAATTTTTTAAAAAAAAACAAACATAAGAAGTTTGTAGTTTTAGATGTTCCTCTTTTATTAGAGAATAAGATTAATAAAAAAAAAGATATATTAATATTTGTTCAATCTAGGAAATCAGAAGTTTTAAAAAGATTAAAAAAAAGAAAAAATTTTAATAATAAAATACTTAACAATTTTAAAAGAATACAACTTTCACTTGTTTTTAAAAAAAAAAAGTCTCAATTTATAATTAAGAACAATTTCAAAAACTCTGTTAAAGTTAGAGTTAAGGAAATCATGAAAAATTTAGTATGAAAGAAATTGTCTTAGACACAGAAACAACTGGTATTTCGGTTAAAGAGGGACATAGAATTGTAGAAATTGGGTGCATTGAGTTAGACAATTTAATACCAACAAAAAATAAATTTCATTGCTATTTAAATCCTGAAAGAAAAGTGGATGAGAAAGCTTTTGAAGTGCATGGATATTCAGATAGTTTTTTATCAGACAAAATGAAATTTAGGGAAATAGCTGATGATTTTCTAAGATTTATAAAAGATAAAAGATTAATAATTCATAACGCAGAATTTGATTTATCTCATTTAAATAATGAACTTAAAATCATCGGAAAAAACAAAATCAATAATGAAGTAGTTGACACGGTATTACTGGCTAGAAATAAATTTCCAGGTTCCCAAAATAGTTTGGATGCTTTATGTAAGAGATATAGAATAGACAATTCCAAAAGGGTTCAACATACTGCGCTTATTGATTGTGATCTGCTAGCCAAGGTTTATATAAACTTAATTGATCAAAAAGAACCAACTCTAGATTTTATAAATAAAGAGGAAGACGTTTCTAAATTAAATACCGGAAATGTCGTCTATTCCACAAAAGTTATCAAAGCATCTCCCGAAGAGCTAAAAAATCATCAAAATTATTTAAAGACATTTCTAAAAAAAAACTATTTTTAATTTAATCTTTCTAAATAAAGTTTTGTAAAATCAATTTTTTTTTCTAATTTAATATTAGGAAATCCAGAATTGCTCATCATATCTGTAAATGATTTTTCTATATCTGAAACAACCGAATTGGGCACGTCGCATAACACAATTTTTTCTAAGTCTTTTTTTTCTGTTATAGACTCATCAATTTTTACAGCTACCGCGTATACAATTTCAAAATGAGATTTTTTAAGTTTAGCGTCTTTGTGTTGGAATTTTAGTGTAATAATCACTTCAATCATCTTATTTTTAAGGGGTATTGATTTGATATCGATATCTAATTGATATTTACCAATATTATTTCTGGCAGATATATAAGTTTCAACATCAGGTGTTTCGCTAGACATATCTTTGATGTAGTTTGCTAAAATTTTAAATTTTTCTGTCATTGTCATCTTCTATATCTTCAAATTCTCCCTCAATAAAATCATTCTTTTTTACATCTTTATTCTCAAATTTTTTATTAAATTTTCCTAAAATTAATTTTCGTGTTATTGGGATGATTAAGAGAAAACCAATCAAGTCAGTTGCGAATCCCGGTATGATTAACAGAACGGCCGCAAATGCTATTGCAGCACCAGAAATTAATTCGTGGGCTGGAATTTGATTTTTAATTATTTGCATCATTCCAGATCTCAGAGTGTTAATTCCCTCATATCTGGCATAGTACACGCCCACAACCGCAGTAAAAAATACTAAGAATATAGTGCTGAAAGCACCTATTTGAGACCCAATCTTTATAAAAAGGTAAATCTCTACAATTGGGATTAAAATAACAGCTAAAAGTACTGTGTTCATTTGTCTTTAATGTAATTGTTAGTTGAAATTAATCAACATAGTAATTAAGTTTAATGTATGAATTATAGTTTTGAATATATTGATATTATTTTATTAGCAATGATTGCTGGTTTTATTTTTTTAAGGCTACGGGGAATCCTAGGAAAAAGAACAGGTTTTGATGGAAAAGCCTCACCCCAGTTTGAGGAAATGTTGAAAAATATAAATCCTGAAATAAAAATAAACAAAAAAACTGATTTTGATGAAAATGCAAAAAAAGAATTTTTAAAAGGCGCTAAAATAGCATATGAAACTATTATTACAGACTTCGGCGATAGTGATAATAAATTGACTACAAGTAAGCCTCTATTAAGTAATAAAATTTATGATCAATTTAATACCGCACTTAAAGAGAGAGGTAAAAGAGGTCATCTTGCCGAAATTACTTTTATTGGGGTAAATTCAGCGAATATAAAAGAGCACAAGTATTTAGGAAAAATTTTACAGGTAACAGTAGAATTTGTAGCTGAAGTAATAACTTGTATCAGGGATAAAGATAAAAAGATAGTTTCTGGAGACCCAGAAAAGATTAAAAAGATTTATGATACTTGGGTATTTTCAAGAGATATAAGCACTAATAATCCAAACTGGCAGTTAGTTGACACTCTTACTTAATTGACAAGTAAAATTTCAGATAAAGATCAAAAAGATTGGAAAAATTTTTTAGAAAAAAATGAAAAATTACCTAATAAAGATTTAGAAAAAAAAGAGAATAAATTTCATATTACTAAATCATTAGATCTTCATGGTTACACACTTGATGAAGCAAACAAAAAAGTAGAAAATTTTATAATTGATTGTTTTGATCAAAAAGTCTCCAAAATTATAATAGTTACTGGTAAAGGACTGCATTCCCAGAACGATAAAGACCCATATATTTCTAAGAAATTTGGTATTTTAAAAAATTCTGTTCCTGATTTTATTAAAAATAATTCCAGCTTAATGAAAAAAATAAAAAGTATAGCTGATGCAGAAATTACAGATGGTGGCAGTGGGGCTTTTTATGTTTTTTTAAAAAAAAAATTATAAAATAAATTTTGATAAATCTGTATCCTTAACAAGATTATCCAGGTTTTTATTAATATATTCTTTATTTATTGAGATTTTTTCACCAGACCTATCAGTTGCTGTGAAGCTAATTTCATCTAGGATTTTTTCTATTATTGTGTGTAACCTTCTAGCACCTATATTTTCAACAGTTGCATTTACCTCTGACGCAATATTTGCGATTGCATCAATCCCATCTTCAGTAAACTCAAGCTCAACATTTTCAGTCTTTAACAAAGCTATATACTGTTTAATTAAACTAAAATCAGGTTCTTTAAGAATTCTTTTGAAATCCTCACTTGATAAAGCCTCTAGCTCAACTCTGATTGGTAGTCTTCCTTGTAACTCTGGAAGTAAATCAGAAGGCTTGGCTAATTGGAAAGCACCAGATGCAATAAATAATATATGGTCAGTTTTTAAAGGTCCATATTTTGTATTAACTGTTGTTCCTTCAATTAAAGGTAATAAATCTCTCTGCACACCTTCTCTAGATACATCTCCGCCAACCCTATCTGTCCTTCCAGAAATTTTATCTATTTCATCTAAGAAAACTATCCCATTGTTTTCTGTGGAGATTTTTGCAGCTTTTATTATTTTATCTTGTTCAATTAACTTATCAGATTCGTCATTTATCAAAATTTCGTGAGATTCTTTTACAGTCATTTTTTTCTTTTTTTCCTGTTTACCCATTGATTTTCCAAGCATCTCTCCAATATTAATCATCCCAACATTAGCACCAGGCATTCCAGGAATTTCAAATGATGTGCTATTACTACCACCTTCGCTGACGGCTATCTCTATCTCGTTATTATCTAGATCTCCGTCTCTTAGTCTTTTTCTAAAGCTTTCTCTTGTAGCCATACTTGCTTTTTTTCCAACTAAAGCATCTAGTACTTTTTCTTCAGCTAATTTTTGAGCTTTTGCGTAGACCTCTTTTCTTTTTTTAACTTTTTCCATTGAAATTGCTATTTCAATTAAATCTCTGACAATTTGTTCCACATCTCTTCCAACATAACCCACCTCAGTAAATCTAGTTGCTTCAACTTTTACAAAAGGAGCTTCTGCTAATTTAGAGAGTCTTCTTGAAATTTCTGTTTTTCCAACACCCGTTGGTCCAATCATTAAAATATTTTTAGGTAAAACTTCATTTCTCATTTCACCTTTTAAAGCTTGTCTTCTCCATCTGTTTCGTAAGGCAACAGCAACCGCTCTTTTAGCTTTATTTTGACCGACAACAAACCTGTCTAATTCAGAAACAATTTCTCTTGGTGATAAGGAGCTTACTAATGAAGCTTCCTCTTTTTGTTGATCTCCTTTAGGATGTAATTGAGTTACGTTTGATTTATCCATTATATTTTTTCAACTTTAACATTTTCATTTGTGAATACGCAGATATCAGCTGCAACTTTTATAGCTTTTTTTGCAACTTCTTCTGCTGAAATGTTACTTTCCATTAAGACTTTTCCTGCAGCTAGAGCATAATTACCACCGGAGCCAATACCAATAACATCTCCTTCAGGTTCTAGAACGTCACCAGTACCTGAAATTATATAACTATTATTCTTGTCACCTACAGCCATTAGTGCTTCTAATCTTCTTAGATATTTATCAGTTCTCCAATCTTTAGCTAACTCGACAGCAGCTCTAGATAAGTTACCTGCATGCTTTTCTAATTTTCCCTCTAATCTCTCAAACAATGTTAAAGCATCAGCTGTTGATCCAGCAAAACCAGCTACGACATCTCTCTTCTCAATTTTTCTGACTTTTGAGGCAGTGCTTTTTACGACAGTATTGCCCATACTTACTTGTCCGTCACCAGCTACTACCACTTCGTTGTTTTTTCTAACTAACACAATCGTTGTCATAGCTTATAAATGGATACTAAATTTGATACTTCAAGCCCAGGTTTAGTATTATTGCCATAATTGAATAATATATGTATACCTGTTTTTAATTATGAAGCGTAAAGGCAAAATAAGCAGGAAAACGAAAGAAACAAGCATTAGTGTTGATTTAAATATTGACGGTAAAGGTAAATACAAAATTGACACAGGAATAGGTTTTTTAAATCACATGCTCGAACAACTATCAAAGCATTCTTCAATAGACATGAGTATAAAAGCTAAAGGAGATACTCATATTGACCTACACCACACAACTGAAGATACAGGAATTGCCATTGGTGAAGCTTTAAAAAAAGCTTTGAAAAAATCTGTTGGTATCAGAAGGTATGCTCATGCGATGATCCCAATGGATGAAACTTTATCACGTGTTGCAATTGATATTTCAAATAGACCTTACTTAATTTGGAAAGTTAATTTAAAGGTAGAAAAACTTGGCGAGATGGATACAGAACTTTTTAAAGAATGGTTTCAAGCATTTTCTCAAGCTGCTGGAATTACTCTACACGTTGAAAATATTTATGGTGATAATAGTCATCACATTATCGAGTCTTGCTACAAAGGATTAGCAAGGTCTCTAAGAACTGCATTAGAAATAGATCCGAGGAATAAAAAAACGATTCCTTCTACAAAAGGTTCTTTATAAGTTTAATGAACGTCACAATTGTTGATTATAAATCGGGTAATATAAGCTCGGTAATAAACTCTTTTAAAGAAGTTGCAAAAGATAAAGTAACTATCGAGGTTGCCTCAGATTTAAATAAGATAAAATCAAGTGACAAAGTAGTTTTACCAGGGCAGGGCTCATTTAAAAGTTGTGTGGATGCCTTGAATAAAATTAAAGGTCTCACAGATACTTTAAATGAATTTGCAATAACTAATAAAAAACCCCTACTTGGAATTTGTGTTGGCTTGCAGATGTTTGCTGATGTTGGTTATGAAGAAGCAGAAACTAAAGGCTTAGGATGGATTTCAGGAAAAGTTTCAAAAATAGACAATCAGAACGGCAAATATAAACTTCCTCATATTGGTTGGAATCAGATTAATATTGTAAAAGATAGTAAAATTTTTAAGGATATAAAAAATAATTCTCATATGTATTTTGTTCATAGCTATGAATTTATTCCAAATGATAAAAAAGTGATTTCAGCAACAACAGATTATTCATCAAATATTGTTTGCTCTGTTGAAAAAGAAAATATTTTTGGAACCCAATTTCATCCAGAGAAGAGTGATAGGATTGGGCTTAAAATAATTGATAATTTTATAAATTTGTAAAATGAAAATATTTCCTGCAATAGATATTAAAGATAAAAAGTGTGTAAGATTAGTTAAAGGAGATTTCGATAAAAAGACTGAGTATGAATTGTCTCCAATTGAACAAGCAGGAAAATATAAAGATCATGGATTTAAAAATTTACACATAGTTGATTTGGATGGTGCTTTAACTGGTGAAACAGTAAATTTAGATATCATTCAGGATATAATTGGCAAATTTAATTTAAACGTCGAGGTGGGTGGTGGTATTAGAAATTCTGATAGTATTCAAAAATACATTGATGCTGGTGTAGAGAAAGTGATATTGGGAAGTGCTGCTATTAAAGATAAAAATTTCTTAAGAGAATCATGTGAAAAATTTCAAAATCATATTGCTCTAGGTTTAGATGCCAAAGATGGGTATTTGTCATTATCTGGATGGAAAGAGAACTCTAATCAATTAACTTTAGATTACTTGAAAGAAGTCAACGACTATGGTGTTAGTAGATTGATTTATACTGATATAGATAGGGATGGTATGAAACAAAGTCCAAATTTTGATGAAACAATGAAAGTTGCTAAAATGTCGAACTGTCCAGTGATTATATCTGGTGGAGTTTCATCAATAGATGACATCAAGAAAGCAAAGAAGTTAGAAAATGTTGAGGGTATAATAGTTGGTAAAGCTATTTATGATGGAGATATAAAATTAGAGGAATTAGTAAAAGAAGATGCTTAAAAATAGAATAATACCTTGCTTAGACGTAAAAAACGGTCGCGTTGTTAAAGGAATAAATTTTGTTGATCTAAAAGATGCAGGAGACCCTGTGGAACAAGCAAAAATTTATAGCGATGGTGGAGCAGATGAAATTTGTTTTTTAGATATTACTGCGTCTAATGAAAATAGAGATACTATTTATGATGTTGTGGAGAAAACTTCAAAAAAGTGTTTTGTGCCGTTAACTGTAGGAGGTGGTGTTAGAAGTGTTGAGGATATTAACAAATTACTTAATTGTGGTGCTGATAAAGTTTCTATTAACACTGCGGCGGTTGAAAATTCAAAAGTGGTTGTAGATAGTTCAAAAAAATTTGGGTCTCAATGTATTGTAGTTGCAATCGATACTAAAAAAAATGGAAATAAATGGGAAGTCTTTACTCACGGAGGAAGAAATAATAGCGGCATTGATGCATTAGAGTATGCAGAACAAATGGAAAAAAATGGTGCGGGGGAACTATTAGTAACTTCTATGGACAGAGATGGAACACAAGTAGGTTATGATATTGACCTAATGTCAAAAATTTCATCTAAAGTAAATATTCCAGTTATTGCATCTGGCGGGGTGGGTAATTTAGATCATATGGTGGATGGAATTAGATTAGGACAAGCTAGTGCAGTTTTGGCAGCTTCTATATTTCACTATGGAAAATACTCGTTAAAAGAAGCTAAGGATTATTTGGACTCAAAAGGAATACCTGTTAGAATTTAATATGCTCAATACTTTAGAAAGCTTATTTAATCTTGCAAGAGAGAGGAAAAAAACTCCTGTAGATGGTTCTTACACAAATAAATTACTTAGTGATAAATCTTTGAGTAAAGAAAAGGTCCTAGAAGAAATTAATGAACTTATTGAGGCAGTAGAAAAAAATTCAAACAAAATTCATGAAGCAGCTGATGTTTTTTATCATTTGATAATGTATCTAGAGGCAAATGATGTAAAAATTGAAGATGTAATGGAAGAACTAAATAAAAGGAAAAAATGAGTTACGATGATAATAACATTTTTGCTAAAATTTTAAGAGGTGAGATACCTTGTAAAAAAATTTATGAAGATGAATATGTTTTATCCTTTCACGATATAAATCCACAAAAAAAAATTCATGCATTGGTAATTCCTAAAGGAAAATATATTGATCTAGATGATTTCAGTCAAAAAGCCTCTGCAGAGGAGATTGTGGGTTTATTAAAGGGCATAAATTTAGTTGCAAAAAAGCTTGGTATGTCGGTAGATATTGGTAAAGGTTATCGAGCTTTAGCTAATATTTCTGAACACGGTGGCCAAGAAGTGCCTCATTTACATTTTCATTTGTTTGGGGGTGAAAAAGTTGGAAAGATGGTGGAGTGAGTATTAAAGTTGAGAGAAATTACTTAGAAATCAATTCTCTTAAAGATCTAAAAATATCAAAATTTTCTCCAGAAGACTGCATTATTGATTTAAGTGATCCAGCAGATTTTCAAATAAATAAGTTTTTTTATAAAAGTATCGGTAAAGAACATCGATGGACGGACCGATTAGTTTGGACAGATAAGCAGTGGATTGCATATATTTCTGATCAAAAAGTAAAAACATATATCCTTAAAAAAGCCAATGATATTGCTGGTTATTTTGAACTAATTTTTCACCAGGAAAAAAAGGAGACAGAGATTGCTTATTTAGGTTTGCTTAAAGAATATCAAAATAAAAAATTAGGCTCATTTCTTTTAACATCAGCTATTAAAAATTCTTTTTTAGATACCACTAAGCGAGTGTGGGTACATACATGTTCTCTAGATCATGAACATGCTTTAAATAACTATATTTCTAGAGGCATGAGAGTCTTTAAAACTGAGTCTGTTTTGATTTAATTTTGTTTAGGAAGAATAAATAAACTGTTATCTAATTTTTGGTTTTTTTTAACGGAAGCTAAGAAGGTGATACTAAGATTTTGATAGATATCGGTAGTTTGCCATCCTATTAGGTTAAGAGTTTTATAATCAAAAAATAAATTTACCTGAAAATCAGCTTCAGAAAATTTAAAATTTACAAATTTATTATCTAAAATTCTTTCATTCAAGCTCTTGATTTTATTCACTAAAAAATTTTTATTTAGTATTAAATTTAGCGGTGTTCTTTCAAGCGGATAAAGATAATAACTATTTGTAGTTTTAATTACTATTGACTTTCCATTAGAAACTAAAATTTTATTGTTTTTTAAATTATATCTACAAAAAATTTTTTTAGGATATGATAATGCACAATAGCCATTTTCAGTTTTGCCGTTGACATTTTGCTCAAAATTAAATGTTAAATTTTCTGTAGATTTTAAGTTTTGGACTATTTCATCTTTGATAGATGCCGAGGCATCAACGATTGAAAATAATAAAAATAAGATGATTAATCTATTTCTCATTAAAGAACATCACGTTTCCCAACATGATTAGCTTTACTCACAACTCCCTCTGCTTCCATCATATCAATAATTCTTGCTGCACGATTATATCCAATTTGAAGTTTCCTTTGTAAAAAAGATGTAGATGCTTTGCCTTCTGATTTTATTATTTCTAGCGCGGTTTGGTAAAGTTCATCTTTATCATTAAGATTTTTTGAGCTATCTCCAATTTCCTTCTCATCAGCAAAATTTAGGATTTCATCAACATAATCTGGCTCTGCTTGAGATCTCAGAGAAGTGTTAATTTTTTCGATTTCATTGTCAGATACAAATGGTGCATGTATTCTTACAATTCTATTAGCTGAGGACATATAAAGCATATCTCCCTTTCCTAATAATTGTTCAGCACCCTGTTCTCCTAAAATTGTTCTACTGTCTATTTTAGAAGTTACTTGGAAGGATATACGAGTAGGAAAATTTGCTTTTATAGTCCCAGTTATAACATCGACACTTGGTCTTTGAGTAGCCATGATAATGTGTATACCAGCAGCTCTAGCCATTTGTGACAATTTCTGAATATAATTTTCAATCTCCTTTCCAGCCACTAGCATCAAATCTGACATCTCATCAACGACGACAACTATGTATGGCATTGGAAGTTTGTGTTTGGAGTTATATCCATCAATATTTCTCACCCCTTCCCTAGTCATTAATCTGTATCTACTTTCCATTTCTTTAACTACCCAACCTAAAACTGAAGCAGCTTTTTTAGCTTCAGTAATTACCGGACATAATAAATGAGGGACTCCTTCATAAGTTGATAGTTCTAACATCTTAGGATCTATCAAAATAAATTTACATTTCTCTGGAGTGTGTCTAAAAAGAAGAGATAATATAATTGTATTTATACATACTGATTTTCCTGATCCAGTTGTCCCTGCAATCAGTAAGTGAGGCATTGATGATAAGTCTCCCACTATTGGATTACCAGAAATACTTTTACCTAATGCAATAGGTAATTTGATATCTTTTTTTTTAAAATCAGAGTTATTTAAAATTTCGCTCAAATATACATTTTCTCTTGTAATGTTTGGGAGTTCAATTCCAACTGTATTACTGCCTGGAATAGTAGAAATTCTTGCTGACTCAGAGCTAGTATTTCTGGCTATGTCATCTGAAAGATTAATTATCTTTGATACTTTTACTCCAGCTGCAGGTTCAAATTCGTTCAGTGTAACCACTGGTCCATGGCTGATTTTCTTTATTTTTCCACTAACCCCAAAATCTAACAATATTTTTTCTAAAAATTCTGGATCAGAAAATTGATTTTTTTCAGAGTTCTCCCTCTCTTTTTTTGAGGGAACTTTTAGTAAATCTAAAGGTGGTAAATTAAATTTTAATTTATCTTTTTTATTATTAATCTCTTCAGCTTTGATAAAAGGCAAGTCTTCTTGAATTAAGTTTTTGATTTCTTCCTGAGGAATATACTCATTAATTACTTCACTTTTATCTGTATAGTTTTTTTCATTTTTATTTAAATATAAATTAATTTTTTTAAAAAAAATAAAAACTTTTTTTAGACTAAAATTAATACTTAATAAGAATAGTATCGAAACTAATATAATTAAAAAATAGTATGATATAATCTCATTAAAATTAATTAGATTCTTGAATACATTGTCACTTAGATAAGATCCAATAAAACCTCCATTACCATTGATAAATAAAGCAAACGTGGTGTTATAAAAAAAACTTAAAAAAAGAGAACCAAATAGAAGGTATAATATTGAATAAAAAATATTCTCAATTATTAAAAAAAAATCTTTGTTTGAAAAAATATTTATACCTGTAAAAATCAGTGTAAATGAGAATAAAAAAGAGGTTAATCCGACAGATTGAAAAAAAAGGTCCGAAATATAACTCCCTCTGAAACCTAACCAATTTTTAATTTCCATATTTTCTGGAAATATAAAATTTGGGTCCTCTGGAGAGTAAGAAATTAAGGAAATAAATAGGAGTAAACCAGATATAGAGATTATAACACCAAATATTTCTGATAATCTTTTTATAATAAAAACAAAAGCCATAATGGTGATTTTTTTTATATCCATATTAACTGAATCAAATTTATCACTTTGTATCATCTAATTTTTCTTGTTAAAATTAAATTTATTATGAAAATTTGTATTATTGGAAATAGCTTGACTAGCTTAACTTTGGCGAAAGCATTAGTTAATAAAGAGATATTTGTTGATATTTTTTACAAAAATAAAAATACTGACCCAGATAAGACTCGCACAATTGGAATTTCAAAGTCAAATATAAATTTTTTCAATAATAATATCTCAAAAATTAATAAAATTTTATGGCCAATAAAAAAGATTAAAATTTTTTCAGAAAATTCAGGGGATAATGAGTTAATTCAATTTGAAGAGCCAAACAACCAACTTTTTTCAATTATAAATAATTTTAGCCTGTATAATCAATTAAATTCTGAATTAAAAAAAAATAAATACTTTAAAGCAAAATATGATATTTCATTTAAAAAATTAGCCAATCTCGGTTACGACCTAATTATAAATTGTGATCCTAATCATTTAATTACTAAAAAATTTTTCTCAAAAAAATTTGAAAAAAAATATGATAGCTTTGCATTTACAACAATTATCGAGCATAAAGAATTAGCAGCCAATAACACTGCAATCCAAATTTTTACAAAGAGAGGTCCAATGGCCTTTTTACCAGTATCAAATAATAAAACTTCAATTGTTTATTCTATTAAAATAAAAGGTAGCGAACAGAATTCAGATATAGAGAAACTTATCAACAAGTTTAATCCAAATTTTGAAATTAAAAAAATTAATAAAATTTCAAAATTCAAATTGAAATCATTCAATTTAAGAAAATATTATAATTCAAATATATTAGCTTTTGGTGACTTATTGCATAAACTTCATCCATTGGCTGGACAAGGTTTTAATATGTCCTTGAGAGATGTAAAAAAATTATTGGATGTGATTAATAAAAAGATAGAGCTAGGATTAGTTCTGGATCAGAGTGTATGTACTGAATTTCAAAACAAAACAAAAACCAGCAATTTTGTTTTTTCTGAGGGAATAGATTTTATTTATGAGTATTTTAACTCTGAAAATAAAATTAGAAATAATCTGATAGACACTTCTATCAAATACATTGGAAAAAATAAATATATGAATGACTATTTTAAAAAAATTGCAGATTTAGGTTTACAGATTTAATCTATTGAAGTGTTGTGTTTTCAAACTCATCGTAAGTGTAAGTATTTAATATCTCTGCAATTTTAGTTTTTCTCGTATTTAAATTTTTGGCTTCAAGCAGAACTTGTTTTTCCTCTAAACTAAAAGGTGAGGTCATTGCAAGAGCATTTATTGTTTCATCTAAGCTTTGTTTTTCTAGTGCTCTCCAATTTATTATAAAACCTCTCTTTTCAAATAATATTTTAAAATCTCTAAAGATTAGTTCTAAATCTGAAAATTTTAGATCCTCTTTTTTTTCATCTAAATCATGTATAAAATTATCGTAATCTATTTCAACTTCTCTATATTTCTTACCTGAGTTGATTTCCTGCTTGATCTCAAACCTGATTACTCCTTTTAATTCAATAAGATATCTGCTGTCACTTGTTTCTTTAAAGCTGGTTATTTTACCCAAGCAACCGATTTTATGAAGTACTGGAAGTTTTGAATTATCAAAATTTTTCAAAGTTTTTGGTTGTACCATCCCTATAAATTTACTTGATTTCATGCTGTCATTAACCATATCCACATATCTTGGCTCAAAAATATTTAAAGGCACTGTTGTTTTTGGAAAAATGATAAAATTACTCAGTGGAAAAACAGGTATTTTTTTTGGGAGATTCATAATTTTATTAACCATATAATATAAATTATATTAATTTTTAAAAGATTAAATAAATGATAATTTGGCTTTCATCTTACCCCAAAAATGGAAATACTTGGTTACGAGCGTTGATAAGTGCTTATTATTACTCTGATGATGGTCTTTTTTTAGGAGATCGAAACTTACAAAATATTCAACAATTCCCTGTAAAAAAAAATCTCGAGGGCTTTAATTATGATCCAAGTAAACCCGGTGATAGCGCAAAATATTGGATTCCTGCTCAAGAAAAACTGAATGTGGATAAAAAGGTGAGATTTTTGAAAACTCATAGTGCTTTAGTAAAATTAGGTCAAAACGATTTTACAAATAAAAAAAATACACTTGGTTGTATATATATTGTTCGTGATCCCAGAAATGTTCTAGACTCCATGTCCAGGCATTTCCAAATAGATCATGATAAAGCTTTGAGTGTGATGCAAGATGAAAAAAATTTTACTTATGACTTTAAGAAAATAAATGATTACAGTGACTATCAATTTATTAGTTCATGGGAAAAAAATTATCAATCCTGGAAAAATAACAGATTAATTCCAATAAAATTTTTAAAATATGAAGATTTATTAAAAGAAACTTTTTTTGTTTTTAAGGAAGTTGTGGAATTCATAGATATATTAATAAATAATAAAAGTGGTTTTAATAGGGAAAAAGCTAAAAATGCAGTTAAAAGTACATCATTTGAAAATCTCAAAAAGATTGAGGAAAATAATGGATTTAGCGAGTTTATTATTGCACGTAAAGATAAAAAAAAGATACCTTTTTTTCATTTAGGTCCAAAAAATGAATGGCAAAAAAATTTTGACAATAAATTTATTGAAAAAATAAATAATATTTTCCAAAAAAATTTAGATGAATTGAATTATCTATAATTAAAATTTCTTGAAATAAGAATTTACATTCTTTATATTGTTTATGTTTTGCGGGCATAGCTCAGTGGTAGAGCGTCTCGTTGCCAACGAGAAGGTCGAGGGTTCGACCCCCTTTGCCCGCTCCATTAAACTATGAATGATTTATTAGAAAAAAAATGTGTTCCTTGTGAGGGAGGTGTTAAAGCTTTTGATATTTCTGAAATTCATAAATATCAAAAAAAAGTTGATGGCTGGGAGATTATTCAAAACGATAAAAAAGTTTATCTTTTAGAAAAAAAATTTAAATTTAAAAATTTTTTAGAAAGTCAAAAATTTGTTAATGAAGTTGGAAAAGTTTCTGAGGAAGAGGGGCATCATCCAGATATTATTTTTGGATGGGGTTATGCTAAGATAAATATCACAACTCATGCCATAGAGGGATTATCTGAAAACGATTTTATATTAGCCGCTAAGATTGATAATATAACTAATGTCTAAAATGACGAGTTTTTGAAAAAACCAAAACAGTATTCGTCTCGTTTGCAAATTTTATAATTTCTTTATCTCTTATTGATCCAGCAGGCTGTACAATTGCACTAACTCCTGACTGAACTAATTTTTCTATTCCATCAACAAATGGGAAAAAAGCATCTGATGCAGCTACTATTTCATTATTGATTTTTGAAAACTTATTCATTTTATTTATTGCAATCTCACAACTATCTAATCTACTAGGTTGTCCTGAACCAATGCCAATAGTGGATTTATTACTAGCAAGAACGATGGCATTTGATTTTACGTATCGACAAACATTAAATGCAAACATTAAATTATCAAACTGTGATTTACTTGGTTGTCTTTTCGAAACAATTCTAAAATCTTTCTTTGCAATAACCTTTTCATCTTCTGATTGAATAAGTGTAAAATTATCTAAAGAGCTGAATTTCCATACTTCATTGAATGAAATTTTTGAGGAGTCTATCAGCCTAAGATTTTTTTTTGATTTTAATATTTTAAGAGCTTTCTTATCAAAACCATTGGCCACAACTACTTCAAGAAAAATTTTATTTAGCATTAATGCGAGTTTTTGAGTAACCTTATAGTTACACGAGACAATACCACCAAATGCACTCATTGGATCAGTCTCTAACGCAGATTTATAACTATCTAAATTATTTTTCAAAGCTGAGACACCACAAGGGTTTCCATGTTTAACAATTACTGTACCGATGTTTTTTGGTAATGATTTTGAAATAGTAATTGCAGCCAAAATATCATCGTAATTATTATAACTCAAAGTTTTTCCATGTATTTGTATTAATTTATTTTTTTTATTTTGAGAATAGAAAGCACCCAATTGGTGGGGATTTTCTCCATACCTAAGATTTTCTATTAAATTAGTGTAAAGAATTTTTCTTTTAGGGAAATTAATATTGTTAAATTTATTGAAATAATTTGAAATCACAGCATCATAATAGGCGGTTTCGCTAAAAGCTAACCTAGACATTTTTTCTCTAAATTTTAGAGAGGTACTACCTTTATTTTTTTTTAACTCATTTATAAGTTCTGAATATTGATCGGTAGAAGTAATTACAGTCACATCAATATAATTTTTGGCAGCAGCTCTTACCATAGTTGGTCCACCAACATCTATATTCTCCATTATTTTTGAATGGTTTTTTGTTTGTTCAACCGTTTTTTCAAATGGATAGAAATTCACTATCACTAAATCAATATTCTCAAAACCATTTTTTTTAATATCACTCGAGTGAGATTTGTTATTCCTTTTGTTTAAAATTCCAGCATGTATTTTTGGGTGTAAAGTTTTGACTCTTCCATTAAGTATTTCTTTAAACCCTGTAAAATCTGAAATATCTAAACATTTGAACTTAAGTTTCTTAATAATTTTAAATGTTCCACCAGAACTAATTATTTTGATATTATTTCTCCTCAATTCTTGCAATAAAGGCTTAAGATTAGATTTATCAGATAATGATATTAAAGCTGATCTAATTTTTTTCATTATATTTTTTTAATTTCCCATTTAATATTCTCTTCATTATTATTTAATATTCCTGAAACAAAAAAATTTTGGTTCTCAATATATGAATTTTTATTACCGAAGTATAATCCATTATCAATATTAATTTCATAATTATCACAAGTAAATTTCCAACCCTCATCCTCTAATTCTATTAAAATGGATTTATTATCTTGAGTTTTCATTAGTTTAATATTTGGTTCTAAATGAAATCGAATATCAAACTTGAAATTATGATTATTTTTTTTTCTTATAATTTTATCATTTCCAACAAATTTCATTTGCTCAGGATAAAATTCAATATTTCTCTCATGAATTGATTTAAATTTTTTAAAATATCCATCATGAGCAGCGTTGATTTTCCAATAATTTTTCTCACACACAGAATTTTTTTGAGTAATTTTTAAACCTGTTTTTAAAATTAACTTATCTTTCTTTTTTGTAAATTTGCACGAGGAATTATCATCAATTATTAATGTGCTGTGTGCAGCTGAGGATTTTGATATTTCATTAAGATTTTGATTATTTTTTTTGTAATAACCACAATTGGTTATAAGTTTCTTTCCATTTGAAATTATTTCAAATGAAAGAGCACCAGACTGGTAATCCCTAGTATAGTTGGCATTTGGTGAAGATCCCGCATCCATTGCAAGGCAAATCTTTTTATTCTTTAAAATTATGTAACCACCACAGTCTTTATTTTCACTTTTAAATTTATAACCAAGTCTTCTTAAGTAATGATCGAAATCTTGTGTATTAGAGTTATTATTACCATTAAACAAAAGATCTGCGTTTATATTTTGTCTTATGAAAGCATAACTTTGTCCAAAATAGTAAATATTTTCTTCTATGTATTCTGGAATCTCAATTTTAGATTCTTTAAACCACTCTCTTATAATTATAAAATATTTTAAAAAAAATATTAATTGTTTTATGTTTCGTGAGTTTGTAAAACCTTGGTTATCTATTGAGGAATTAGTAATTTTTTTTAGAAAATTTAAACCAATATCAACATAATTTTTCTCAATTTTGTAACATAATCCTGTCAAAATTATTGCAGAGCAACCAATTATTTTGTTCTCTAAATCTTTAGAGCTTTTTATTTCGTTTAATAAATGATTAGTTTGTTTTTGAATCATGTAATTAAACATTGACCGATATTCTTTATCACTTTCGTTATAAGAAAGTTGGTGGTTAGATAACCATGAAATTATTCTTTTTGCAGTAATATTAAATTCCCAACTCTCTTTTTCAAATTTATTGTTTTTATTCATCCAATTTAAGATGACTTCTTGGACTGACTTTTTTGAAGATTTTAAATCTAGACTAAAAAACCAAAAAAAATTATTCAATTTTTCAAAATCTTTAGCTTTAATTTGGCTATTCCAAACTGTCTCTAGTTCAAAATTTTCAATCTTGTATTTCTTGTTTTGGTATTTGATTATCGATGAAAGTAAGTGAGGACTTGGTTTGTATATGAACTCATTATCAAAAGTTTTAGAAATTTTTTTTTCGTATAAACTTGAATTTTGATAAATACCTCTAATTTTTTTTTTTATTATTTCAGTAAAATCATTTAAAGTTTCAAAAAATCCATCTAACAGCATTCTACACTTCTTTAAGTGTTTCTATATTTTTTTTAATGTTTCCGTTGTTTTCTTTAAAAATTGTAGTTCCTGATACAAGAATATTTGCGCCTGCGTTTATTACATCTTTCGAGTTTGAAAAATTTATTCCTCCATCTACTTCAATGTCGTACTCATAATTTTTATCATCTTTTATTTTTTTTAATAGTTCAATTTTTTTAATGACGTCAGGTATAAATTTCTGCCCTCCAAAACCTGGATAAACACTCATGACTAAAATTAAATCCACATTTTTTAATTCATTTTCAATTATGTTGATCTCGGTATTTGGATTCAGAGAAATACCAACTTTTTTTTTAAAACTTTTAATATGTTTAATTGATTCTGATAAATTATCAGTGGCTTCAGGATGTATAGTAATTATATCAGCTCCTGCATCTGCAAAATCTTTTATATATTTATGGACAGGTGAAATCATTAAGTGCACATCAAAGGTTAATTCTGAATGCTTTCTAAGATTTTTAATGACTGGAGGTCCAATAGTTAAATTTGGAACGAAGTGACCATCCATTACATCAACATGTATCATGTCTGCCCCTGCATTCTCGAGTCTCTTAATCTCATTTCCTAGTTGACTAAAGTCAGCAGATAATATTGAAGGGGAAATTTGTATTTTTTTCATAGATTATTAAATTAACTAGTACCAAATTTTAAAATCTAATTTAATTAAAAAATTGATAAATTTGTCTTGAAATCTCACTTTCTAACGGAAATGATAACATGCCCATCACCGAGTATCCTAGAACCCAAGGCATAAAGTAAAACCTTATCATAAAAAAAAACCAAGCAACGTAAAGAGGTACGATTGGTTGTATGATAAAAGACGGAGTTATAGGTTTAAATAAGTTGATCAAAGGATTAGTAAATTTAACAAAAACTCTCATAAAAAAAAATTGAGAATCTTCTCTTTGAAAAATATTCATTGCAACTCTTCCAATCAATGTCCACATGATTACTCCAAGAATATAGTCAATTATATATACTAAAGGATGAAAGTTAGCCGACATTGAGAAATTTATATTGGAAAAAGATCGAAATTAAAAGGGGCGAAATTAATCGCCCCTTAAAAAGATTATTTAGTGTTGTTTGCCAAGGATCGATTTACCAGCTGGTATACGAACCTCATCAACCATTTTCTGCGTTGCAGCGTTTGGTGCTTGAGTCATTAAACTCACTACAACCATTGCTACTAAGCTGACAGCTGAACCAAAGATACCAAACGTTAACTGAGTAATTCCTAAGAATCCGCTTCCGCCTGTTCTTACCCAAACTAGGTAAGCAGCACCAGAAACTAATCCTAAGAACATACCAGCAATAGCACCTTCTTTGTTAGCTCTCTTCCACCATACACCAAGTACAAGTGGGAAGAATAGTCCTGACATCGCAAAGTCAAAAGCCCAGATTACTGAACCTAAGATACCCTGGATCTCAAGCGCTGCGATTGTTGCTCCTGCAAAACCAATTACTACAAGTAATACCCTTGCAACAACTAGTCTCTTCGCAGTCTCAGCTTTTGGATCGATGATCTTATAGTAAACATCGTGTGAGATCGCGTTTGCAATTGCTAAAATCAAACCATCGGCTGTGGACATGGCAGCGGCCATACCTCCAGCAGCAACCAGACCTGAGATTACATATGGTAATCCAGCTATTTCTGGAGTCGCTAACACAACGGCTTTACCACCCATGAAAAACTCGTTTAATTCAAGAGTTCCATTTCCGTTAAAGTCGCTTACAAACATTAAGTTTGCTTGGTTCCAGTTTTGATACCAATCTATCGATTGAACTTCAGCTATTGATTTACCGATAATACCTGTTGGTAGTGACGGATCAATCAATGACAACTTAGATAGTGTCGCTAACATTGGAGCAGAAGAATAAAGTAGGAAGATAAAGAATAATGACCAACCTACTGATTTTCTAGCTGCTTTTACACTTGGAGTAGTAAAATATCTCATCATAACGTGAGGCAATGAAGCTGTTCCCATCATCATCGCTAACGCTAATGAAATAAATGCCCAAGGTGTTGCGTTCACCGCTGAGTGAGCTTTAGTTATTCCAGCCAAACCTTTTGGTACTTCTTTTAGATTTTCAGCAGAGTTTTTAACAAAACCAAACTGAGCCTCTAATTCAGCTATTCTAGAAACTTCATCAGCTAACATGAAGTGAGGGAAGAAACCTGCACCCATTTTGTTACTGATCCAGAATACTGGTAATAAGTAAGCTATGATTAGTACGATATATTGAGCTACCTGTGTCCAAGTTACCCCTCTCATACCACCAAGCATTGAACAAAGTAAGATACTTATAAGTCCAACGTATACAGCGTATTGGAATGGAATATCAAGTGCAACAGATGCAATTGTACCTGTAGCGTTAATTTGTGCAGTCACGTAAGTAAATGAAGCAACAGTTAAAACTACTACCGCCATAAATCTACTTAAATTACCACCGTACCTTGTACCAATAAAATCTGGAACTGTGTAACAGCCAAATTTTCTTAGGTAAGGTGCTAAAAGTGATGCAACTAATACATATCCACCAGTCCAACCTACAAGTAGTGCCATATAACCGTAACCTTTAAAGTAAATACCACCTGCCATTGCAACGAATGATGCACCAGACATCCAGTCTGCTGCTGTCGCCATTCCATTGAACACGGTTGGTACTTGTCTTCCAGCTACGTAATACGCATCAGCTTGAGCTGTACGTGATAGATAACCAATTATAGCATAGATGGCTACCGTGAAGGCAACGAAACAAATACCAATTGTTTTCGCTGTCATACCCATCTGCTCGGCAATTGACATAATGATTATGAAAGCTAAAAAACCACCTGTATAGATTCCATAAACCTTAGGTAAATTGTCTATAAAATTACCTTTAATCATTAGTCATCTCCTCTTTCACTGAAGCCGAACTCTTCATCAATTTTTTCTTGCCTGTTCGCAAACCAGAAAATCAGTAATACGAAAATTCCAAGAGAACCTTGACATGTGAACCAATAAGTTAACGGATAACCAAATGGTCCCGTAACTTCGTTCATTTCAGCCCCGAATAGGAAGATGCCAATTGAGAAAACAAACCAAATTGCTAACGTCATCATTAGCAAACCTTTGGATTTTTCCCAGTGTTGTTCTTGTTTTGACATTTATACCTCTCTCTTTTTAGTTATAACTGGCGAAAACCATAACCATTATGAAATAGATTTAAAGTGTTAAAATTGGTAAATTTACTAGCCTTTTCAATTTATAAGTGTCAAAAATAGGGCTTTTTATGGGAAAATACAAATTAACTTGGAGGGACTTAACTTGGCATGATTTTAAGACTTATCTTTTCGCCATGTTCAAAGCTTTCATCCCCAAGGGGAAAATTAGCAATTTGGATGAACTTGAAACGTTTATTCAAACAAAATCTGCCTGGGTGAGTCAGGTCACTCTTTACGGCTATCTTAAAACGAGGATGGGAACTAGGTATGTTCTTCATTTTGAGAATGATACTTTTATGGACTCAGTTAACTTGGCTAAGTGGAATATTTATGCAGTTGCTCTTCAAGATCTTACATTGTTTACATTTTCAAAATTAAAAGCAAATTTTAATTACCAAGATATAGAGAAAGCAAAAGAAATTTTTTTAAAAATTTTAGATGATGAAACGTCAAATAAGATGCCAATTGATATCATTGAAAATGCAAAAAAAAGTTTTGATGAAAGGATACAAAATATTAACTGGGATGATCATCACAATGATTTACCTTTTAATCCTAGTGCTTTATCATTATATAAGTGGGCACCTATTGCAGAAGATTTAAAAACTTTAGATCGCAAAATTGTTCTCAATTCAGTTATTTTAAAATGGGATGTTGTAAAAAAAGAATTTAATGAAAGAATAAAATTTTAGATATTTTTTCTATTTTCAACTAAGCTATCGACTACACCTGGATCAGCCAAAGTAGTTGTATCCCCTAGTTGTCCATGTTCGTTTGCTGCAATCTTTCTTAAAATTCTTCTCATTATTTTTCCAGATCTTGTTTTTGGAAGACCTGGGGTAAAATGAATTAGATCTGGTGTTGCTAAAGGTCCTATTTGTTTTCTTACCCAAAGTTTTAGTTCTCTATCCAAATCGCCCGTCTCAGTCTCACCTGCATTGAGGGTGACATAACAATATAAACCATTTCCTTTAATATCATGGGGATACCCAACCACAGCAGCCTCAGCTACTTTAGGATGGGCAACAAAGGCACTTTCAATTTCAGCGGTACCAAGATTATGACCAGAGACAATAATTACATCATCTACTCTACCAGTTATCCAATAGTAACCGTCTTTATCTCTTTTACATCCATCACCAGTGAAATATTTTCCATCAAATTGAGAAAAATATGTATCAATAAATCTTTGATGATCACCATATACGGTTCTCATTTGACCAGGCCAAGACTGAGCTATACAAAGTCTGCCTTCACCTTCACCTTTTATTTCTTTACCGTCTTTATTGACTAGCACCGGTTTAATTCCGTAAAAAGGTTTTGTTGCTGATCCAGGTTTAAGTGGAATAGCTCCAGTTTGTGGTGCTATAAGAATTCCTCCCGTCTCTGTTTGCCACCATGTATCGACTATTGGACATTTTGAATTACCAACAGTTTTGTAATACCACATCCACGCTTCTGGATTTATAGGTTCTCCAACAGTTCCTAACAATTTTAGAGATTTTCTAGTAGTTTTATTAACTGGGCCATCACCTTCTCTCATCAAGGCCCTTATAGCTGTTGGCGCTGTATAAAAAGTATTGACTTTATATTTGTCTACTATCTGCCACCACCTTGAACTATCTGGGTAATTTGGAACACCTTCGAACATAATAGTTGTTGCACCATTAGCTAATGGTCCATAAATTATATAGCTATGACCAGTTACCCATCCAATATCTGCTGTACACCAATAAATGTCATTCGGTTTATAATTGAAAATATATTGATGAGTCATAGAAGCATAAACCATATATCCTCCAGTGGTATGTAATACTCCTTTAGGCTTTCCGGTTGATCCTGATGTATAGAGAATAAATAAAGGATCCTCTGCACTCATTTCCTCAGGCTCACAATGATTTGGTACATCCTTAATTAGGTCGTGATACCAGACATCTCGATCTTGATCCCAATATACATAATTACCAGTTCTCTTTACTACAATACATTTTTTAACGTCTGGACAATTAGATAAAGCTTCATCTGTAGTTGCTTTTAAAGGAATAGTTTTGCCTCCTCTTACTCCCTCATCAGCAGTAATTATATATTCTGATTTACAATCATTCACTCTTCCTGAAATTGACTCTGCAGAGAAACCACCAAAAATTATTGAGTGGACGGCACCTATTCTTGCACAAGCTAACATCAGTATTGCTAATTCAGGTATCATCGTCAAATAAATAGTGACACGGTCGCCTTTTTGTATCCCTAGTTTTTTTAGACCATTAGCAGCTTTTGAAACTTTTTGATGTAATTGTTTATAAGAAATTTTTTGAGTATCTTTAGGATCATCTCCTACCCATATAATTGCAGTTTTATCTTTTTTATCTTTTAAATGACGATCAATACAGTTAGCAGATGCATTTAAAGTACCATCTTCAAACCATTTAATTCTTACTTCGTCTTTACTATATTTGACATCTTTAATTTTTTTGTAAGGTTTTATCCAAGTAATTCTCTTTCCCTCTTTTTTCCAAAATGAATTATTATTTTTAATAGAATCAGAATATTTTTTTTGATATTGGGCCTTATTTGCTAAACTCCTTTTTACCCATTCAGGTTTAGTTTTAATTACTTGATCGCTAGATGATGATTTATCGATATTTTTCTTTTTAGATCTTTTAGCTGCAGATCTTTTAGTTTTTGAGACTCTTTTTATTTTTCTTCTTTTTTTTAAAGATTTTTTTTTCTTTGTCTTTTTGGTTTTTTTCTTTTTTGATTTCTTTTTTTTTGGCATTTTTTTTATTATTTACTCATTTTATTTAAAATCTTCCAGCTTTTAGAGTCAATAGGCATTACAGATAATCTACTTTGTTTAATTAAAGATAAATGGCTTAAATCCTTGTTTTTTTTAATTTGCTCTAAAGACACAGGGTTATTAAGTCTTTTCAAAAACTTAACAGTCACAGCAACAAATCTTCCTGATTTGTCTGTTTTATCAATGTAATGTTCTTTCACAACTTCTACTATTCCAACAATTTCTTTTCCAATATTTGAGTGATAAAAAAAACATTGATCACCCTTTTTCATAGTTTTTAAATTCTTAGCTGCTTGATAGTTTCTTACACCGTCCCAGGGTGCTCCTTTTTCACCAGCTTTTTTTTGTTGATCAATTGACCAAACGTCAGGCTCTGATTTAATTAACCAGTATTGCATTATAATTTTACACCTGCTCCTTTTAAAAAATTAGCTTTTTCATCTAGTGGCCATCTGGGTTTTGCTGGATAATCCAAATCATTGAATTGATTTAATTTAAATTTTTCTAAGCCTGCCATCCCTATCATTGCAGCATTATCACCACAGAGTTCTATTGGTGGAAATATACTTTCATAATTCTTTTCTTTACATAAATTAATTAACATTGATCTAATTTTTTTGTTAGCAGCAACACCACCGGCAACAACAAAAATTTTTTTATTTAGATTACTTTGTTTCTCGAACTCTAAAAAAGCAATCTTTGTTTTTTTATACAGGATTTCTATTATTGTTTTTTGAAAAGACGCTGCTAAATCAAATTTATCTTGTTCTGTTTTTATCTTTTTTGATATTTTTAAAACTGCTGTCTTTAAGCCTGCAAATGATAAGTTACAACCACCCCTATTAATAATTGGCTTTGGTAACTTATATCTTTCAGGATTTCCCTTTTCAGCAAAAACTTCAATTTTGGGTCCACCTGGAAATTCTATTCCTAATAATTTTGCAGTTTTATCAAATGCTTCACCTAAAGCATCATCTATGGTAGTGCCCAATCTTTTATAATTTCCAAGTCCTTTAACATTTAAAAATTGTGAGTGTCCACCTGAGATCAATAAAAATAAATATGGGTAATCTATTTTTGAGTTAATTCTTGGACTTAAAGCATGGCCTTCTAAATGATTAACTGCAATAAATGGTTTTTTAATCAAATTGGCAAAAGTTTTACCAAAACTTAAACCAACTGATAAGCAAACAACTAATCCTGGTCCGGCTGTTGCAGCAACTGCATCTATTTCGTCTATCTTTTTTCCACTTTCATCCAGAGCCTTTTGAACAATCCAATCAATTTTTTCTAAATGGGATCGGGCAGCAAGTTCAGGAACAACTCCACCAAATTCTTTATGCACTTCTGTTTGGCTAGAAATAATATTAGAGAGAATTATTGGTATTCCTCGCTCATTTTCTGAAATTAAAGATGCTGCAGTTTCATCACAACTAGTCTCTATTCCAAGAATTAAGGGTTTTTTATTCATACAAATAGTTTTTAATAATTGTACAATCCCAATACAAGTAAGAAATGATTTTTTTATGAAAAAGAAAATAACAATTGGATCTCGAGGAAGTAAGTTAGCATTATTATATGCACAAAAAGTAAAAGAGAAAATTATTGAAGCAACCAACTTTACTGACCAGGATATAAATATTGAAAAAATTTCTACCAAAGGGGATGACATACAAGACACCAGATTATCTGATGTTGGTGGCAAAGGTTTATTTTCAAGTAGTATTGAGCAAGAGCTCCAAAAAAATAATATTGATATAGCGGTTCATGCACTAAAAGACATGCCAGCAATTGAGACCAAAGGCCTTTTAACAGATACATTTCTTGAGAGAACTGATGCGAGAGAAATCGTAATAATTAATGGGAATAAAAAATTTAAAGACTTAAAAAAGAATGCTGTTATTGGAACATCTTCTTATAGGAGACAATTTCAAATTAAAAAAATAAGGCCTGATGTTAATTGTAAACTTATAAGAGGGAATGTTGACACTAGAATAAAAAAATTAGCAGATGGTGAGTATGATGCGATAATTTTATCTTATGCTGGAATAAAATACCTTGAATTAGAGGATAAAATTTCAGAAATTTTTTCTATTGATGAAATAATTCCAAGTGCAGGGCAAGGGATAATTGCTATACAGTGTAGAAAAAATGATGGAGATATAATTTCAATGTTAAAAAAGATTAATCATAAAGAGACCTATAAAAGAGCACATGCTGAAAGAAATATTCTAAAAATTTTAGAAGGGGATTGTGAAACAGCAGTTGGAATTCATTCTAAAATAGATGAAAACAAAATTACAGTAGAAGCAGAGCTCTTCTCATTAGATGGTTCACAAAGATTTTATGAAAAAAAATCCGACAAATTAGAAAATTTTAGAGAACTTGGAAATGAAATTGGTCAAATTTTAAAAATAAAATCTAATAATACTTATAAAAGATAAAATGCATATTCTATTGACCAGACCTTTAGAAGATTGTTCTGAAATGATCATTAAATTTAAGTCTCTTGGTCATAAGGTTTCACATTTACCTTTATTATCAATCAAAAGAATTCTACATGAAGAAATAAATCTTTCTAAGTTTAAAGGTATTATTTTTACAAGTTCTAATGCTGTAAGATTTTTAAATTTAAACGGACTAGATAAAAATATAAAATGTTTTTGCGTAGGAAATGCAACCGAACAAGAAGCAAGAGACCATGGTTTTTCAAATACAATTGCTGCAGAGGGAAACGTTCTAAATTTGAAAGAATTGATATTGCAGAATTTTGATAAAACAGAGGGTAAATTAATTTATGTAAGTGGAGAAAACATCTCAGTGGATCTTGATAATCAACTGCAAAATGAGGGATATGAAGTTAAGAGGTTGATAAACTATGAAACTGTACATAATGAAAAATTTGATAATGATTTTATCAATAAGTTAAAACTTGATATGCCTGATATGGTTTACGTTTATTCACAAAATAGCGCATCAAGTCTTTTAAAGTTTATAAAATTTAATCAGCTAGAGAGTCTTTGGATGAGCACTAATTTGATGTGTATAGGTGAAAAAACATCAGCTAAATTAAATGAAATTAAGTGGAAAAAGATATTTCTTTTTAATCCTGGAGAAGAGGAATTTTTGTTATATAAAATTTAATTATGGAAATAATAAATAATTTTTCTGAAGTTTTTTTATCAGTCTGGAACAGAGGGATACTAGGAGTAGATATTTTTCAAATATTAATTGGTATTGGAATATTTTTAATTTTTTTAATATTTAGAGGATTAATAAGTAAACTTATTATTAAAAAATTAGAGATAATTTCTAAAAGAACGACTAATAAATTAGATGATACTTTTGTGTCTGCATTGATTGGACCAGCAAGATTTTTACCGATTGTTTTGGGTTTTTTTATAGCAAGTTATTATATGACTTTTTCAATTGAAGGTAGAGAAGTTGTTGACACAATAAATAGAACTTTAATAACAATTTTAATTTTTTGGGTGATACATCAAATTATTGAACCTGTGTCTTATATTTTAAGTGGACTTGATAAACTTTTAACAAGAGAGTTAATTGGATGGATCATTAAATCCCTAAAAATACTAATTTTTATTTTAGGTTTAGCTGCTGTATTAGAACTTTGGGGAATAAAGATAGGACCAATTATTGCTGGTCTTGGTTTATTTGGTGTTGCAGTAGCTTTAGGTGCTCAAGATTTATTTAAAAATTTGATCTCAGGTATTTTAGTTTTGGTTGAAAAAAGATTTAAAATTGGTGATTGGATATTAGTCGAGGGAATTATAGAGGGTATAGTTGAAAAAATCGGATTTAGATCAACAACGATAAGAAAATTTGATAAATCACTAGCAATTATTCCTAACTTTCAATTTGCTGAAAATGCAGTTGTTAATGTAAGTGAAACTTCAAATTGGTTAATAAGTTGGATTATAACTCTTCAATATGACACCACGGTTGATCAATTAAAAACTATAAGAAATGAAATTGAAGATCATATTCAAAAAAGCGAAGACTTTAATACAAGCATAGGAATTGCAGTAAGAGTTGACAAATTTTCTGATAGTTCGATTGATATGTATGTTCGTTGTTTTACTAAATCAGACAGTTGGAACGAGTGGTTATCAGTAAAAGAAAAATTAGCAATTGGTATCAAAAAGATTGTTGAAAAAAACAAAGCGTCTTTTGCATTCCCAAGTTCTTCTATTTATATAGAAAAAAAATGATAGCCATTTTTTATTTAGCTTTACAAATATTAAAGCTTTATTCCTATGTAGTAATAGCGAATGTAATTATAAGTTGGTTGGTTGCTTTTAATGTTTTAAATACACAAAATAGATTTGTTTATTCAATTTTAGAATTAACATATCGTTTAACAGATCCTATACTTAATAAAATAAGACGTTTTTTACCTAATTTGGGATCCTTAGATATCTCACCCATTATATTACTTCTATTGATTTGGTTTATAGAAATGTGTATGAAGCTCTACATCGCACCTTTAATTTTTTAAAACTTATGATTCTAATTGATGGAAAAAAAGCAGCAGCTGAATTAAGAGAAGAACTTAAGAGAGAAGTAACTGAGTTAAAGAACAAGTACAATAAAGTACCAGGTTTAACGGTGATTTTGATTGGCGATCTTACCCCTAGTCAAATATATGTAAGAAACAAAGAGAAATCAGCAAAAGAGGTTGGTTTAAAATCTGATGTAATTAAATACCCAGACTCTGTGGAAGAAAAAGTTATTTTGGATAAGATTAATGATCTCAATAAAGATAAGAGCGTTTCAGGTATTTTAGTTCAGTTACCTTTGCCAAAACATATCGATAAACAAAAAATTATTGAGGCTATTCATCCATCAAAAGACGTTGATGGATTTCATCCTATGAATGTTGGCAATCTTTCTTCAGGTTACGAGAGTTCCGTGCCCTGCACTCCACTAGGCTGTTATTTATTAATTAAAAAAATTGAGCCAAACTTAAGTGGAAAAAAAGCAGTTGTAGTTGGAAGATCTAATCTAAATGGAAAACCAATGACACAACTTCTTTTAAAAGAAAATTGCACGGTAACAATTACCCACTCAAAAACAAAAGATCTCAAGGCTGAATGTTTAGAAGCAGATATTATTATAGCTGCTGTTGGTATCCCTGAACTTGTTAAAGGAGATTGGGTTAAAAAAGACACAATCGTAATTGACGTTGGAATTAACAAAACAGATAAAGGTATTGTTGGCGATGTTGCATTTGATGAAGTTTCAAAAAATGCTAAAGCATTAACACCAGTTCCGGGTGGAGTTGGACCAATGACAATCGCTTGTTTACTAAAAAATACTGTAGAGTGTTTCAAAAGATCGCAACTTTAAAGTTACAACCTATTAAATTTTTTGATATTTTGAGGCGTGAAGAAACCTAAATATCCTTATAGAATTGCAATTGTATTCTTAATTTTAACAGTTCCTACCATTGGAGCTACCCAATTGGGCTGGTACTTATATGATCAACAAACAGGTTTTGATTATGGTATGATTGTTGGAACATTTTCAGTTATATATGCAGCTTGGCTAATGTATGAAAAAAATTGGAGAGAAGAGGATGATGATTAGGTAATGGAAAAATTAATTTTTTTTGGACTGGTAATTCCTATTTTATTCTTTGTTTTATATTTAGGGACAAGAGCTATCATGAGCGGTGTTAGTGCGAAACAAGCTAACCAAGCTAACAAAGATGAAAATGAAATAGATGAAAATAATGAGGAGTCAAACTCTGATAAATCTTTGAGTGATGAATTAGAAAAATTGAATGAACTTAGAGAAAGCGGTGTATTAACTCAAGAAGAGTTTGAAAAGGCAAAAAATAAATTATTAAATAATTAAATATTAAGTTGTTCTTGTTAAAAGCAATAAAGTTGCACCAGCTATAAATATCAAAATACCTAAGATTTCAATAAAAGTTATCTTTTCTTTAAAAAGATATTTTGATGAGATGTAACTAAAAAATATTTCAATTTGACCAACAGCTCTAACAAAAGATGCTTGAATTAAAGTGAAAGCAAAAAACCAAGATAGTGTCGCTAAAAAACCAGCTAGCCCAGTCAAGCATATTTCAAATTTATTATCAAAAAATTTTTTGAATTCCGATTTTTCAAAAATTATCAGATATGCAGTAATGATTATAGTTTGAATTACCAAAGCAAAAAAAACTGTGGTAAGCGCTTTATCAAAATTGGAGGAAAAATTTTCTAGTGTTAGTGCTGCTGCCCTAAAATAGACAACACTGAGACCTAGTAAAAGTCCAGCTCCCAGTCCAATAAGTGTTACTTTTGAAAAAAAATTTTTAAAAAACAATTTATAATCTTTGATCGAAATAATAATAACTCCAAGTGTTGCAATTATTATTCCAAAAACACCAAGCAAATTTAGTTTATCTTTTAATATGATATATTCAAAAATCGCAATTTGAATAACTTCTGTTTTACTAAGTGAAGTACCAACAACAAAGTTTGAAAATCTAAAAAGGTATAATAGTGTTATTGTAAAAGTAACTTGTAAAATAGATCCTAAAAAAGTAAAAAAAATGAAGTTAGTTTGATCTAGAATATCTGAAATGATATTAAAATCGTGAAAAAAAAAAAATAATACAAAAGCAAATGGTAATGCAAAGGCAAATCTTACGTATGCAGAAGCAACCAATGATAAATCTTTATTTAATTTTTTCTGTAATGAAGTTCTTAGATTTTGAAAAAAAGCTGCTAAAATTGTAAAAACTACCCAATTCATAAATTTATTTAGATATAATCTTTTAATCGAATTAGATGGTTACTTATATCTAAAAAATTAGATTTTCTCCATCAGCCAGAGAGCGTCTCCTCCTAAAAAGTAAACTTTTCCGTTATCAGGATGTACTTGTATATCTCTTATTCTTCCAATTTTATTTTTAAATATGATTTCCTCTTTCACATTAGATAAGTCGTCAAATATTAATTTTCTCAAAGATTTGTCTTTAAGTGATGTAATTAAAGCATGTCCATCCCATTCACTAAACTCTTTTCCTTTGTAAATTGTGATTGCACTTGTTGCTATGGATGGCACCCAATATTGTATCGCTTTTGTAAAACCTGGTTTCCATTTTGGACCGATAGGAATGCCTGAATAGTTTGTCCCTCCCCAACCTAAAATTTTCCATCCATAATTTTCACCTTTTTTTGCTTCACCAAACCAATCTCCTCCTCTTGCTCCATGATTACTCATATAAATTTTTTCATCAAATGGTGATAAAGTTAGACCTTGAGGATTTCTAATACCTATTTGATAAATTTCAGGTAACCAATCTGATTTACCCTGAAATTTTGGATTATCTTTTGGGATACTTCCATCAATATTTATTCTAATGATACTACCAGGATGCTTTGTAGGATCTTGTGCAATCATACCTTGACCTCTTTCACCAGCAGACGCGAAAAGATAACCATCTTTGATCGCCAACCTTGATCCAAAGTGATATCCAGAGTCAATAGGTGGGTTTGCTTGGAAAATATTTTTAAAGATTAAATCTTTTTCATTAAATTTCGATTTTGCTATTGAGGTACTAGTTTTCCAATTTCCTCTATTTTCGGTATAAGAAATATATACAAAATCATCTTTAAAAAGAATATCTAATAAACCACCCTGTCCATGCTCTAAATAATTAAGATTGTGATTTAATGAAGTAATTTTTTTAGTATTAAGGTCTATTAATTTAATTTCTCCACTTTTTTCGGTAATTAATAATTCTGTATCATTAATAAAAGTAGATCCCCATGGACCTTTTAAATTTACAATCTTCTTAAATCTTAAATTATCAGCGAATGAATAATTAATAAAAAGTGTAAATAAAAAAATTGTAACAAGCGTTCTTTTCACTTTAAGAAAGTTTTGATCTACCACCATCAACAGCAATTATTTGACCTGTAACCCAAGAACTGTCGTCAGTAATAAGAAATTTTGCAAGAGAGGCAGAGTCCTTACCTTCACCTAATCTTTTTAAAGGATGGGCTTTAGCTATACCATCTGCTAATGCCTTATTTTTTAACATTGGCTCAGCAATTTTCGAGTTAGTCAAACTAGGTGCAATACAGTTCACTCTAATATTAGGAGCAAATTCCGCTGCTAAAGAAACAGTTAAACCTTCTACAGCGGCCTTAGTAGAGGCAATTATAGCGTGATTTGTAAAACCTCTTTGAGCTGCAACTGTAGAAAATAAAACTACTGAACCTTTATTTTTTTTTAAACTATCCTGGTAGCCTTTTATAACATCCACTGCTGAGTATAAATTTAATTTCATACACTTATTAAAATCTTGTTCATTGACCATTCTCAAAGGTTTTAAATCAATTGAACCTACACAGTAGGCAATTCCTTTTACATCAGAAATATCATTTTTAACCTTTTCCACAAATCCATCCTGCAAAACATCGGCTATTGTAAAACTACAACCTAATTTCTCAGAAATATTTTTTGTTTCATTTTCATTTCTGCCAACTAAATGAACTGAATTACCTGAATTTACTAATTGTTCAGCTAAACTAGATCCGATTGAACCTGTCGCACCAAGAATAAGATATTTTTCTGACATAAAAAATTTTATTAGTTATATTTAATTATGAAGTTATTTTTTATACTGGGTAATCAATTATTTCCATCAAAATACTTGGATCGCTTCAAAAAAGACCACCTAATTTTTATGGCAGAGGATTATCAATTATGTACTTATGAAAAACATCATAAAAATAAGATACTTCTCTTTTTGTCATCGATGCGTTCACATGCGGAAAACCTCAGAAAAGATAAGTTTAAATTAGAATATTTTAAAATTGAGGAAAAAGAATTTAAAGAAGACTATTTAAAAAAATTAAAAAGAATAATTAATTCAAAAAAAATAAAAGAGATTTCAAGTTTTGAAGTCGAGGATAAATTTTTTGAGAAAAAAATAAATCAATTCGTAAAAAAAGAAAAAATCAAATGGAATATTATTCAAACTCCAATGTTTTTGAATTCAAGAGATGAATTTAAACAATATCTATCTAAATCAAAAAAACCTTTCATGGCAACTTTTTATAAGGAAGTGAGAAAGAAATCTGGAATATTAATGGGTTCTGATGGAAATCCTATTGGAGGCAAATGGAGTTTTGATGAAGATAACAGAAATAAGTTACCAAAAAATATTTCTATTCCAAAGTTTCCTAAAATTAATGAAACAAATCATACAAAAAAATTGAAACCCATTATTGAAAAACTATTTAAAGATCATCCAGGAACAACCAAAAATTTTTGGTTTGCTACAGAGTATAATGATGTAGTCAAATTATTGAATTTTTTCATTAAAGAAAAATCTAATTTATTTGGTGATTATGAGGACGCAGTGGATCAAAAAGATAATATCTTATTTCACAGCGCTTTAAGTCCTTATATCAACCTTGGTTTAATCACACCTGAATTTATTATCAAAAAAGTTTTAGATTTCCATAAAAGTAAAAAAATCAGATTAAATTCTTTAGAAGGTTATGTTCGTCAGGTTATAGGATGGAGAGAATTTATGAGAGGAATCTACCAAAGTTACTCAAACGAAATGGAAACTGGAAATTTTTTCAAACAAAATCGTAAAATGAAAAAGTCATGGTATGATGGAACGACAGGTTTACCTCCATTAGATTACGCAATTAAAAACGCATTAAATTTTGGATGGTCTCATCACATTGAAAGATTAATGATTTTATCAAACATAATGAACCTTTGTGAGATCAAACCAGTGTTTGTTTATAAATGGTTCATGGAGATGTTTGTCGACTCCTCAGATTGGGTAATGGTACCCAATGTTTATGGTATGGGGTTATTTAGTGACGGGGGAATTTTTGCAACCAAACCATACATTTGTGGATCAAGTTATTTTATGAAAATGATGGATTTTAAAAAAGGAGAATGGTGTAACACGATGGACGGACTTTATTGGAGATTTATAGATCGTAATAGAAAGTTTTTTTTAAAAAATCCAAGACTTTCAATGATGGTAAGAATATTTGATAAAATGAAAGTGGATAGAAAAAAATTAATTTTGTCGGCTGCAGATAAATTCATTAAAGAAAACACAGTTTAGTGAAAAAAGAAAATTTACCAATTAAGGTTTGTCCAATATGTCAAAGACCATTTAAATGGAGAAGGAAATGGAGACTCAATTGGGAAAAGGTTAAGTATTGCTCAAAAAAATGTTCATCAAAAAAATGAAAAATCTTACTCTATATTTGATTTTTATTTTTTTTGTAATTCTTACAAATAATACTCGTGCGGAATTTTTTGAGGATCTATCAAAAATTATTGAAAATAATGAAAAAAGGCTCAGCTATGGTATCTCAGTAACAGATTTTAATATGGATGGAAATTATGAGTTTTTAGTAACAGGATTTGGTTATCCTAACTTAGCTTTATCTTTTCAGGATGGAAAATTAAAGAATCTAAATCAGCAAAAAATTTTTTCAGATACTTTAAAAAGAACTATAGGAGTTGCTGCTTGTGATATCGATAAAGATGGTTTTGAAGAAATTTACTTTCTAAATACAGATACATATAGTGGGGATAAAAAATATTCAGATAGATTATTAGATATAGAAGATAATAATTATTTTGATTTATTCGAATTAGAAAAAAATAAAGAAAACCTAAATTTAACAGCAGGAAGATCTGTAGTTTGTGTAGATAGAAAGGGAGATGGTGAATATGGAGTCTATGTAGCAAATTACGGAGGCCCAACCAGATTTTATGAGATTGAAGATGAATTGATTAAAGATAAGGCTCAGAGTTTAAATCTTGATAATATCACTGGTGGAAGAGCAGTGGTATCAGGACATATCTTGTCAGATAGAGCAGATATTTTTGCAGCAAATGAGAGGGGAGCAAATTATCTTTATAAAAATAATAATGGAAATTTTGAAGATGTAGCATTTGATTATAGAGTAGATGATGCAATCCAAAATGGGAGAGGTACAGCTTTATCAGACATATATTATCGAGGCAGATTAGATATTCTCAGTGGTAATTGGCTTGGATATCATAGAGCCTGGGTTTTGGAAAAAAAGGAATTTAAAGACATAGGAAATATAGATTTTGATAAACCTTCTAGAATTAGAACAATTATTTCTGCAGATTTTGATAACGATGGTTTTGATGAAGTTTTTATGAACAATATAGCAGAACCAAATAAATTATTTCGTATTAACGATGATGGAAAATTTGAACAGATAAATTTTCAAGTTGGTCTCGAAGTTAATGGGTATGGAACTGGGGCAGCTGTCGCAGATATTGATAATGACGGAGTTTTAGAATTGTTAGTTGCTCGTGGTGAAAGTAAAGAACAACCATTAACTTTGTATAAAGCAAAAGTTGACAAAGGAAATAAATACCTAAGAATTAAACCATTAAATAAATATGGTGCCCCAGCGAGAGGAGCTACGGTAACATTAATAACAAATAAAAGAAAGCATTCCAAAACTATTGATGCAGGATCTGGTTACTTATGCCAAATGGAGCCTGTGGCACATTATGGAATTAGAAAAAACGAAAAAAATTTTAAAGTAGAGATTAAATGGACCAATGGAACAAAAAAATTATTCAATGTAACTGAGTTAAATCAAACAATTACTGTAAAACAAAAATGAAAAAATTTTTAAATCTTTTTTTGATTATATTTTTAATATTATTCCAACTTAAATCATTCGCTGAAGAAAAAAACTATCACAAGGAGCTTATTACTGATTGGTCAAGAATATTCCCTGATAAAAATAGAAATGCGGCAGGACCAAAGTTTTTTAAATATATTATAGATAAAAAAATCACTTATAAAGATTTTATTGAATTTAATAAATTATACTGCGCGGTTTCTGGATCTTTGATTGATCCAAATAGCGACTCAGAATTTTTATTTATTGAAGAAACTAAAACTCAAAAAAAAATTTGTGGAAATTATTATAGATGTTGTGTTCCATGTTCATGTGATCTTATGAAGTACTCTGAAACTCAAAAAATGAAATATGAATTTAAAGATGGCTTGAAGGAATTTTATGTTTTAACTATCAAAAACCCTTGCGATAAACAGGATTTTCCAAACAGAGTAAATAAAGATTATTTTTGTGATGGTAAAAAAATTAATAAATCAGAGGTTTATAGTCTTGATGATCGAATAGTTATAGGTTTGTTGCATAATGGAAAAAGTTGTGAAAAAGATGAAATAGATTTTGTTAAAAGCCACCAAGTTACTGGTAGGTATTGTAATTTAAGAAACAATACACCTTTAGAAAATTTAGATGCTGGCATGGGTGATATTTTCATAAAATTGGCAAGATAAATTTTGTATACTAATTTTAAAAACTCATATGAGCAAAAAAAGAAAAAAATTAAAAAAGAAAAATCCAATGGCTAAATTATTAAGCTCACCAATGCTAAGAAATAAAATAGTAAAAAATAAAAAAAAAATTTATAATAGAAAAAAATTCAAGCTGGAAAACGAATAAAAAGTATGAATAATAAAATTTTTGAATGGGCAGGAGTTATAACTGCAATACTATATTCATTATTTGTAGCTATGAATATTGGCATAGAATTTTTTGGTTTTTGTTTGTTACTTATTTCCGCAATTTTAATTGGAATTTGGGCCTATAGGGGTGGTCACAGAGGAATATTATTTTTGCAATTCTTTTATGCTACAGCAGGAATCATCGGGATGTTTAGGTGGTTTTAATTAAAAGTTGTAATTATTTTAGGAATATAATTTTTAAAATTAAAAAAACCTTTATTACAATACTGCCATGAATATTGATCGAGTTTTCTATATAAAAAATCTATTTTTAAATTATTTAAATTTAAATAATCTAGGTTTTCACCGACTGTTGGATATAACGCTATAATTTTTTCGTTTATATTTTTAATCTCACTTATGTCTACCACTTCACAAGTAATAGAATTATTTTCTAATCTTTGTTTTTGATCATCTACTAAAAGAGCTTTAAATTTAATAACTTTTTCACTTAGTTTGATAGATCTATTTACATTTTTATTTGAAATTATATAAATTTTTTTAAATTTATGATTTTGAAAATCTGTGGTTTCAAATGATAAACTATTTTCAAAAATAAAAAGATTTTCATCATCTATATTTTTATTGCTAAAATCTTGTTTAACTATTGAGTAAGTTTTTTCAGAAACTTTTGGAGGAGCGTTTTCGTTTAATTTAATATTATTAAATCTATTATTAGTGAATTTTTTAATATTCCACTCACTCGCTAAATAGTGTTTTCCTTGTGTTTGAATTCCAGCTACCCATCTCCAACCAAGAGTATTAGATGCAGAGTCACCATCGTAAAGATGTTGCATAAAAAATTCTGCTCCTAATTGCCAGGGTAATTCTAATGTAAAAATCCAAATACTAGCAAACCACATTCTAGTATGATTATGTAAATAATTATTTTCTTTAAGCTCTGTTACCCAAAAATTAAAACATTCAATATTGGTTTTTCCATCTATTGCATTTTTGTAATTTTGGTTATCTTTATATTCCTCTCGAATTTTATTTAACTCAACTAAGTAATCTGTCCAAACGTTTGGTCGTAATTCTAACCAACCCTTCCAATATGTTCGCCACAAAACTTCTTGAATGAATTTTTCATTTTTTGAAAAAGAAAACTTGCTAAGTGATTTTTCAATAACTTCTTTCTCGTTGATAACTCCATGAGTAATATATGGAGATAAACCAGATATATTTGTTCTCTTTTCCGGACCAAAATCAAAATTTCTTAGTTTGGAATATTCAGAAAGATTTTTTTCTACAAAATTATTTAATTTATTTAAGGCCGCAGCCTTTGAGGCTTCAAATTTCATTTTGATTTATTTTGATTTTTTTTTCTTTAAACCAAGCTTGTCGCTATGTCTTAATCTTAAAATAACAATTGCACCAGCAATTAGAACGATTGCAATAGCTTCATAAACTAATGCTGTTGGATCCATTTCCTTACCTTGAAGAATAATAAATCGTGCTAAAGCAGTAATTGCAATTAACAAAGGAAGGGTAATACTAATTGATTGTTGGTTCCAAAAAACTCTTACCATTGCTAGCACTTCTAGGTAAAGAAACATTAATAATAAATCAGCTAAAGTTACCGATCTATTCTCAAACATTTTGTACATCTCTATACCGACTGCAATAACTGTGCTTATTAAAATGATAACCATTAGAATAAGCTGTAAATTTTTTGCTACTTTTTCCATTATTTATCTTTACTAAAAGGTAACCATTTTTCAAACACTGATTTTGAAGAACCTTCATAAGGAATTGAATAAGAATATGGATTTGGACTTGTTAATACTTCAATACCTTTTGAAAAAACAAATATAAATACAATCACAAAAACAAGAACCATTATTTTAAAAGGGTCAAAATTTTTTGTTTTAAAAACACTAGCTGAATTTTCTTCTGCTCTATGAAAATGTTTAAAGGTCATATACACGGCAAAGATTAAACCAATGTGAGCTAAAAAAAGACCAGTCCAACCAAAAACAAAAGTTGTGTATGAAAAAACATATAAACTAAAAACTGTGGTCCATATAAAGCTTAAAACTAATAAAATTTGCAACCTAACAGTTTTAGGAAGAGATCGGAGATCATTTTTACTGTCATCAAACAAAATGTTTGCAGTATCTCTCATCCAATTTTTAAGTGATTCCATAATTCTAAGATATAGCTAAAAATAAATTTAACAAACTATAAATTGTCCTAAAACTTATTAATATCTCAGTTTTTTCTTGTGATAATTAATAAATCTTTCAACATTAGATTTATTAAATGTTTTATTTTCTTCAAAAGAAACTTTTTTCATTGAGTATGCATTACTTTTTGTAATTCTAGATTGAATAGTAATATTCCCTTTGTATAGCTTAAGTTTTACTGACCCATTCACCTTATTTCTTTTTTGATCAATAATTTTTTGCAATTTAAATCTCTCTTTTGAATACCAATAACCATTATAAATCAGTTCGGCATATCTTGGCATAATCAAATCTTTTTTGTGCATTGTTTCTTTATCCAATGTCACTGACTCAATAGCTCTATGGGCATGAATCAAAAGTGTTCCGCCTGGTGTTTCATAAACTCCTCTTGATTTAATTCCAAGAAATCTATTTTCAACGAGGTCAACTCTTCCTATGCCATTTTTTCCAGCAATAAAATTTAATTTGGTAAGAATGTTTTCAGGATTTAATTTTTTTCCATTTATTCCAACAGGGTCACCATTTTTAAAATTAATTGAGATAAAAGTTGGTTTATTCGGTGCTTTTTCAGGGGAAGTTGTTCTTTGGAAAATAAATTCTGGAGCTGAATTTTTTGGGTTCTCTAAAATTTTACCCTCAGTTGAGGTATGAAATAAATTATCATCAACAGAAAAAGGGGGTGCACCTTTTTTATCTTTGGGGATAGGTATCTTATGTTTTTTTGCATAATTAATTAAATCGCTTCTAGATTTTAATTTCCAAATTCTCCAGGGTGCAACAACTTTTATCTTTGGGCCAAAATAGTGATAACCTAACTCAAATCTGACCTGATCATTACCTTTTCCAGTTGCTCCATGAGATACTGCGTATGCTTTAAATTTTTTTGCTACTCTTATCTGGTCTTTTGCGATTAATGGTCTTGCTATAGAAGTTCCTAATAAATAAACTCCCTCATAAATCGCATTACCTCGCATCATTGGAAAAATGTAATCTTTTACGAAAAGATTTTTTAAATCTTTAATTATGATCTTTTTAACACCAAATTTTTTAGCATTATTGATTATTTTTTTTCGATCAATCTCTTGCCCTATATCAGCTGTGTAACAAATGACTTCTGCGTTATAATTTTCTTGAAGCCATTTTAGAATTATAGATGTATCTAAGCCACCAGAATAAGCTAAGACAATTCTTTTTTTTGATTTCATTAATTAACTGCAAGCTTTTTTTGCAGAATTGTAGGCCTTTGTGAATCCTAATAATGAATAATGATCTATGGTTTGTGAACCTTTTTCATTGTAACCAGTAACCATAATTCTTGATCCTTTTTTCATAACTTTAACCATTATGTTTTCTTTTTTATTACTAGTCATCCAAGCAAAACCCTGTTGTTTAATATCAAATTTAAATTTGTTATTACCTGAAGTTGCTAAAACAGTATTATTTTTGTTAAATTCATATCCAGCAGTTGCGCTTATCTCGTTAGAAATTTTTTCATTCGGTCTGAAAGTAACAAATAATCTAGCATCTCTTTTATTTGTTTTTGGTGCTTGTAAAACAGGGGTAGATTGAGCAAAACAAACTTTACCAGAACTTTCTTGGATTACTAATGTTTCCCAATCTTTGAACTTACCAACTTTTTTTATATCAGCTAAACTAAATGTAATTGGAATGATTAAAAATAAAAATGTAAAGATAAATTTTTTAATTATGGACATGGATTAGGGTATTTCTTTTGAATTTTATTAATATCATTTATTATATCACTGTTTAAATTTACATTTACACTTTCTATGTTTGTTTTCAACTGTTCCATTGTCGTTGCCCCAATGATAACACTAGTTGTGAAATGTTGAATTTCACAGAATTTTAGAGACATTTGAGTAAAATCTAAATTATATTTTTTTGAAATTTTGTAGTATTCATCAATGGCTTTTTGACCATTTTCATTTTTATATCTGTTAAAATTTTTAAATAATTGCATTCTCGATTTTGTAGGTAATTTATTATTTCTATATTTTCCTGTTAAATATCCAAACGCCAATGGAGAGTAAGCTAATAATCCGCTTTGTTCCCTAATGGAAATTTCGGCTAAACCAACCTCATACGTTCGATTTAGTAAGTTGTAAGGATTTTGGACTGACATCATTTTTGGAAGCCCTTTCATCTTTGAGAGTTCAAGAAATTTTGATAAACCCCAAGCAGTTTCATTGGACAAACCTACATATCTAATTTTTCCTTGTTCAATAAATTTTTTTAAACTTTCTAAAATTTCTTCAAAAGGTGTCCAATCTTTATCATTTTCGTCATGCTCATAACCGTAGTCACCAAAAAAATTTGTGCTTCTTTCAGGCCAGTGAAGTTGATATAAATCAATATAGTCTGTCTTCAATCTCCTTAAACTTTCATCTAATGCTTCTTTAATTTTTTTTTTACCAAAACTATTTCCACCACCTCTAATATATTTGTTCGACGTACTTCCACAAACTTTAGTGGCAAGAACAACGTCATTCCTTTTTTTTGTTTTTTGAAACCAATTACCAATTATTTTTTCAGTTTCTCCATAGGTTTCTTCTCTCATTGGAATTGAATATATTTCAGCTGTATCCCAAAAATTTACTCCTTGGCTCAAAGCAAAATCCATTTGTTCAAAACCCTCTTTCTCTGAATTTTGTTCACCCCAGGTCATTGTACCGAGACAAATTGTACTTACATCTAGATCAGTATTTCCTAATTTTTTGTAATTCATTAGTATTTTACAATATTAGTCATTTATTGTTTTTTTTGATATCTTGAATAATTAATAAAAGATTATATATGTTACTGCATGGAATTTAATAAAAAAGGTATTCTAGGAAGAGCAAAAGAGGCTGCACAACAATCAACTGCAGTAACAGATGAAGGCTTAAGAGCCTACATGTTAAAAGTATATAACTACATGGCAACGGGAATCCTTATGACAGGGATAATTGCCCTTATAACTTTCAAAATGTCTGTTGTAACCGATAGCTCAGGATCTATAGTTGGACTAACTCAAGTGGGTAACGCGATCTATATGTCTGGGCTAAAATGGCTAGTAATGTTAGCTCCGCTTGGAATCGTATTTTACATGAGCTTTGGTATAAATAAAATGAGTGCAGCTAAAGCGCAAACAACTTTTTGGATTTTTGCTGCATTAATGGGTCTGTCTCTTTCGTCAATTTTATTAGTTTATACTGGCATGAGTATCACAAGAGTATTTTTCATTTGTTCTGCAACATTCGGAGCTATGAGCATATATGGATATACGACAAAAAGAGACCTAACAAAATTAGGATCTTTTTTAATGATGGGTTTAATTGGTATCATTATCGCATCAATAGTTAATATATTTATGAAGTCTTCAATGATGTATTTCGTAATTTCTATTTTAGGTGTTTTAATTTTTGTAGGACTTACTGCTTACGACACACAAAAAATCAAAAACATGTATGCGGCTAGTGACACGGGTGAATTAATGGGCAAAAAAGCTGTAATGGGTGCATTAACGCTTTATTTAGACTTTATTAATTTATTTATCATGTTGCTTAGACTTTTTGGTCAAAGAAGATAATTTAAAGTTTTTTCCAATTAATATTTTTCAATAGATTATTTAAATCAGACGAATTTCTAAATATTTTTCCATTTGCATCAGTAATTAAATATTTAAGATTTTTATTTTTTGGCTTAAAATTTTTGCAAATCTTATAAAGAGCATTTTCTGTAGTATTTTTAAAAACACTAAAACCAACTTGTTTGCTTGAAATATTAAGTCCATAGTCTTTCCATGATCCTTCAGAAACCATTTTAGCGTATAAATCTAAAATAATTTTCAACTCATCTTTTTCAAAAAAATGTTTTTCTTCAACATTCTTTTTATTAACATTATTGATTATTAGACGTAGATTATTATTCATTTGTTTTATACTTATTTATTAAACCTATTTGAAAAACAGTGAATATAAATGTAATTGGTAATAGTCCCCATACTTTAAAATTCACCCAAAATTCTTCAGATTGAGTTCGCCAAACTATTTCGTTTAGAATTGCTAGACCAAAAAAGAAATATATCCATCTTTTATTTAATATCTCCCATCCTTCATCAGTGAGTGAGACAGAGTTACCCATTAATTTTTTTAAAACAGGTTCATTTGTAAAGTACCTTCCAAATATCAGAGCGAATGCAAAGAGAATATTTATAATTGTTGGTTTGACATAGATAAAAACTGGATTATCAAAGTAAATTGTTAAGCCTCCAAATAAAGTAATTAAAACTCCACTTAACAAAGGAATCTTCGGTATTTTTTTTTCTAAAAACCAAACAATAGCTAATGCAATTATTGTCGCAATAATAAATGGGGGAATTGCAATTTTTAAATCTTTTCCACTATCGTAGTAGTAGTAAAAAAAAATTACTAGAGGTCCAAAATCTGTTAAAAACTTTAAAAAAGATTTGTTCACAGGCAAGATATTAACATAAATAATATTTTCATAGAAACTTTTAATTTTTCTTATTGATTTTTGTTTTTAAATACCCATACTAAATATGATGGCAATTCAAAAAGCTAAATTTTCAATTGGAGATATAGTGAAACATAAACACTTCGACTTTCGAGGTGTAATTTATGATGTTGATTTTGAATTTAATAATTCAGAAGAATGGTATCAATCGATACCAAAAAATGTAAGGCCAAGAAAAGATCAGCCTTTTTATCATCTGTTAGCTGAAAATGATGAAATCACATATGAGGCATACGTTTCTGAGCAAAATCTTCTTGTTGATGACTCAGATGAACCAATTAAACATCCTTTAATTGAAGAAATTTTCTCTGGAAAAAAGGGATCTAGCTATTTCAAGCTATCTAATTAAATAAATCACTTTTTTAACACATTTAGCTCAAACCTTTGACACAGCAATTTGCTTTTATGAGGTTAATTCTGATCAAGGGTGCTACTTATTTACCCTTCGTTATTATCTCCCTCTGGCATTCTTGATCAGGCAGTTTTTTCATAATAAATATTATCTCATATATGTTTAAATATTTTGAACCGAATAAAATTTTTGCAATAACATCGAAAGCTCCTAAGTATGTATTATTTTTATTTATTGTTATTCTTTCAATAGGATTAACAGAGGCGTTAATATTATCTCCTGAGGATTATAAGCAAAGTCACTCCGTCAGAATAATGTATGTTCATGTTCCAGCAGCTTGGATTTCGCTTGGAATTTTTTCAGCTATTACTTTTTTATCTATAGTTGGATATATTTTTAAAATAAGAAATTTTTTTTTAATCGCAAAAAGTTTGGCACCATCTGGGTTGGTGTTTAATATAATTGCTCTAGTTACTGGTTCCATATGGGGCAAACCCACATGGGGAACTTGGTGGGCTTGGGACGCAAGAATAACCTCAATGTTAATACTAGCACTGTTTTACATAATGTATCTTGTTGCATGGAGAATTTTTGAAGATAATGACAAAGCATTTAAAGTCACGTCAATTATCACAATTTTGGGAATTATTAATGTTCCTATAATTAAGTATTCAGTAGATTGGTGGAATACATTGCATCAACCAGCTTCAATCAACATACTCTCGAAGTCTTCAATTCACATATCAATGCTGTTTCCATTAATGACAATGACTGCGGCATTTGCCCTATTTTCTCTACTGATTTTTTTAATGAAATATAATACAGAACTGATAAAAATTAAGAATAAAGGGTTAGATAGATTATGATTGAAAATTTATTTTTTATGAATGGATATGGACTGTATGTTTGGTCAGCATTTTCATTTACTTTAGTAAGTTTTTTGACACTTTTTTTGATTATCAAAATTCAATACAAAAAAGAAAAAAATAAATTTATAGCAAAATTTGGATCTTTAAATTCTGAGAGAGCAGCTTTTGCAAGATCTCAAAGCATAAATAAAGAAATTTTGTCAAATACTTCAAACATTTAACTTTTGAAACATGTATGGGCGAAAAGTTAAATTAAGATTTTTTTTTATATTATTAATAATAACAACCTTAGCGTTATCAGTCTTTTTATTAATCAAGTCCTTAGAGGAAAACGTTATTTTTTTTAAGTCTCCAACAGAAATTAAAACTTTAAGTGAAATTGGTAAAAAGAAAATTAGAATAGGTGGAATGGTTAAAAAAGATTCCATAACTATGATTTCAAAAGAAATTAAATTTATTGTTACCGATTTTAAAAATGAGATAAATGTTGTTTATTCTGGGGTCGTACCGAATCTTTTTGCTGAAGAAAAGGGTGTTGTTGCTGAGGGATATTTAAAAGATAAAAATTTTTTTTTAGCTACAAAAATTTTGGCTAAACATGATGAAAATTATATGCCACCTGAAGTAAAGGCTGCATTAGAGGAGAAATAAATTTGGCGAGTTTAATAGGTTCTTATTCATTAAGTTTTGGACTTTTTTTTTCAATCTTAATTATTTTTTTTTCAGTTAAAAATTTAAAAGATGCTGAAATTTTAGATAAGAAGATAATAACTTTTACATTTATTCAATTTTTCTTTGTAGTCATAAGTTTTTTTGGATTAATTATCTCTTTTATCAACTCAGATTTTAGCAACGAAACTGTTTTTAATCACTCTCATACAACCAAACCATTATTTTATAAAATTTCAGGAACTTGGGGTAATCATGAGGGTAGTTTATTGCTATGGTTGCTAGTATTAACTTTGTTTATCTCAATTTTTTTAATTAAATCTAATCAACAGCCGAAAAAGTACAGAATTTTTACCTTATTATTTCAACAAATAATAATTGTAGGCTTTTTTATTTTTTTGATTAAGACTTCAAGCCCATTTAATTATATTTTTCCAACACCAAATGAGGGTTTAGGCTTAAACCCAATTTTACAAGACCCAGCTTTAGCAATACATCCACCAATTTTATATTTAGGCTATGTAGGTTCTTCGATAATTTTCTCGTCAGCTCTTGCTGCCATGGTTACGTCATATGTATCAAAAGAATGGGCAAAGCATATTAAACAATGGGTTTTAGCATCTTGGGTTTTTCTTACACTAGGAATTTTACTTGGATCTATTTGGGCATATTATGAATTAGGTTGGGGAGGTTTTTGGTTTTGGGATCCAGTTGAAAATGTATCATTAATGCCATGGTTTGCCCTAACAACTTTACTTCATTGTATTTTAGTTTTGGAGAAGAAGAAAATATTAACCTCATGGGCCATGATACTGTCAATTGCAACTTTTGCTTTGAGTATGAGTGGTACTTTTTTAGTAAGATCTGGAATTTTAAATTCAGTTCATACATTTGCCAATGATCCAGAGAGAGGTTTATTTATTTTAATTTTTCTTTTTACGCTTATTTTTTTATCAATTTTTATTTTCATTTTTTTTCATTCAGAGAAAGAAAAGTTAGAAAATAATTTTTTTTGGCTAAGCAAGGAGACATCTATTTTAGTAAATAATTGGTTTATGATGTACTTTTTATCAGTAGTTTTAATAGGAACAATTTATCCAATATTTTTAGAGGTTATAACTTCAAATAAAATATCCGTTGGGCCACCTTTTTATAACAAACTTATATTACCTTTCTTAATTCCATTTTTATTAGCTATGGCAATAGGACCAAATCTCAATTGGATTAAATCAGATTTTAAAGACAAGTTTTATATGACCATATTTTTTATAATATCGTTTTTGTTATCTGCATTAATAATTAAACAATTTGATATAAATTTCTTAATTAATACAATTTTAGTTGCTTCTGCTTTCTTTTTATTTTTTTCCACTTTTAGAGAATTTTTTGCCAAAAGATTTAGAAATTTATCCCAGAACATTGCTCATTTTGGTTTTAGTTTATTAATTTTAAGTATTTTATTTAATAATATTTTTTCTAATGAGGTAATTACCAATCTAAAAATTGGTGAAACATTTAAGACTGAAAAATTTACAATTAATTTTGAAAACATTAAGCAAGAAGATGAAAAAAACTTCAAAGCAATTATAGGAAAATTTAATGTACAAAACTTAGATGGCTCATCAGATATTCTGAATCCTGAGTTAAGAATATATAATCAACCAAATATAATTACGAGTGAGGCTGACATTAAAACCAACTTACTCACAGATAAATTTATGACAATGAATTATGTTCAGAACCAGGAATACTTCAATATTAGATATCAAGTAAAACCTTTTATGATTTGGATATGGATTTCAGTAATATTAATTAGTTTTGGTGGTTTTTTAAGTTTTTTTAAAAAAAGATATGAAATCTAAATTTATTCCATTAATTTTGATCCTAATTTTTTTAATTACTTTTGTAATTTTTTTCAAAGGTTTAAAAAATTCAAGCATCTATACTCCGGACACCAATCTTAAAAAAGAAGTTCCATCATTCGAGTTAAAATCTTTTGAGAATGATTCTATTGTCATCTCAGAAAAAATTTTTAATGATAATGATTATTATTTTATAAATATTTGGGCATCATGGTGTATCCCTTGTAAGGAGGAACATGAATTTCTAATGAAATTAAAAAAAGACGACAGGATAGAATTAATAGGATTTAATTATAAAGATAACTTAAAAAACGCCTCAAGTTTTTTAAAAGATTTGGGAAATCCTTACGATATAATTGTATCAGATAAAGATGGTACAGCATCAATCGAATGGGGAGCTTATGGGGTGCCAGAAAGTTTTTTAGTATATCAAAATAAAATTATAAAAAGATTTATTGGACCAATAAACAATAAGGATTTGTTAGAAATTCAGAAAATAATTAGATGAAATTTATTCATATATTTTTGATTGTTGCTACAATTTTAAATTTTAATTTTTTAAAGGCAGATGAAATTAAAACTGAAAATAAAATAGCAAAAAATTTAAGATGCTTAATTTGTCAAGGCCAGTCAGTTTACGACTCAGATTCAGAATTTGCGATAAGTCTAAAGTTAGTTATTAAAAATAAAATCCAAGAAGGTTTAAATGAGGAACAAATATACAGTTTTTTAAAAATGAAATATGGAGAATGGATATTGTATGATCCAGTTTTCAACAGAAATACCTATTTTTTATGGTTATTGCCTATCTTGATATTCTTAGCAGGTGGTGCAATAATCATTAAAAAGTTTTATAATAAAAAATAATTTTAATAAGGAAAAATGATTTTCAAAAAAATTTTTTTAGTTTTATTAATTTTAACTTTGCCTTCAAAATTAATTGGGGACACCGATATTGATGATAATAATCATCAATTTAATTTATACCTTGGGAATTTTGATTTTAGTGATCACAAACAAAAAGCGGCATTGCTTGGCTTCCAGCACCAAAATGAAAATTTAAATAGAAATACATTTTTAGGAAATATTTCGCCTATTACCGGAGGTTTCATAACTGCCAATTCGGCTGCTTATATTTATACAGGTGTTGAGTGGAATATGAACATGGGCCCATTTTTTTTGACTCCAAGCTTTACTCCCGGACTTTACCATGAAGGGGATGGAAAGGATCTTGGGCATCTTCTTGAATTTAAGTCAGAATTACAGCTTTCTTATAAAACCACTGATACAACAAATTTTGCCGTATCATATAATCATGTATCTAATGCAAGTTTAGGGGATAAAAATCCTGGGGCAAATAGTTATATGTTTAATTTCCTCAAAAAGTTTTAAGAGAAACCATGAATTTAAAAGATTGTCACAACTTTAGTGATTTTAGAAAATTAGCTCAAAAAAGGTTACCATCGCCAATCTTTCATTATATTGATGGTGCAGCAGATGATGAAGTTACATATGCTAGAAATACTAGTGCATTCGATGATGTGGATTTAGTTCCTAATGTTTTGAGAGGAGTTGAAGAAGTTGACTTATCCACCACAATATTTGGAAAAAAATTAGATTTACCTTTTTATTTATCACCAACAGCTTTACAGAGACTTTTTCATTACGATGGAGAAAGAGCAGTTGGAAAAGCAGCAAAAAAGTTTAATACAATGTTTGGTGTCTCTGCTCTAGCCACAGTTAGTGTTGAGGAAATTTCTTCAATGATTGATACACCTAAAATGTTTCAGTTTTACTTTCATAAAGATAGGGGTTTAAACGACTCTTGTTTGGAAAGAGCTAAAGCAGCAAATTTTGATGTGATGGCATTAACAGTTGATACTATTACTGGAGGAAATAGAGAGAGAGACTTAAGAACAGGATTTACCTCTCCACCAAAGTTAACTTTAGCAAGTTTATATAGTTTTGCTACTAAACCGATGTGGGGAATTAATTATCTAACAAAAGGTAAGTTTGAATTACCTCATTTACAAGATTTTGTGAAAGAAGGTACCGATGTTAACTCATCAATTGGAAATTATTTTTCAACTATGCTTGATCAATCTATGAATTGGAAAGATGCTGAAAATCTTTGTTCTAAATGGGGAGGTCATTTCGCTCTCAAAGGAATTATGAGTGTTGAAGATGCAAAAAGAGCAGTAGACATAGGATGCACAGGTATAATGGTATCAAATCATGGCGGAAGACAGTTAGATGGATCTAGAGCGCCTTTTGATCAACTTGCAGAAATTGTTGATGCAGTTGGTGATAAATTAGATGTCATTTGTGAAGGTGGAATTCATAGAGGTACTCATATGCTTAAAGCATTATCATTAGGTGCTAAGGCTTGTTCAGGTGGAAGATTATATCTTTATGCTTTAGCAGCTGGAGGTCAAGCAGGTGTCGAAAGAGCTTTAGAAAAATATAAAGCTGAATTAGTTCGTGATATGAAACTTATGGGGTGTACCAAGATAAGTGATTTAAATAGAAGTAATTTAAGATTTAGAAAATAGTGAGTTTAAAGAATTGCTATAACTTTGACGATTTTAGAAAACTAGCAAAAAAAAAACTTCCATCACCAATTTTTCATTATATAGATGGAGGATCTGACGATGAGTCCACTCTTAGAAGAAATACAGATTCATTTAATGAGTGTGATTTAGTGCCAAACGTTCTGGCCAAAGTTGGTAAACCTGACTTATCAACAACTCTGTTTGGAAGAAAAATAGATATGCCTATTTTTCTCTCTCCAGCTGCAATGCAAAGACTTTATCATGTTGATGGTGATAAAGCTTCAGCCAGAGCAGCAGAAAAATTTGGAACATTTTACAGTATGTCATCTATGAGTAATAACTCAATTGAAGAGATATCTAATATTTCTAGCGGTCCAAAATTATTTCAACTTTATGTTCATAAAGATCAATCAATAACTGACGACCTGATTGATAGATCTAGAAGATCTGGATTTGATGCTATGTGCCTGACAGTTGATACTTTGGTTGCAGGTAACAGAGAAAAGGATCACAGAACCGGGTTTACAACGCCTCCAAAACTTACTTTTCAAAGCTTGATGAGCTTTGCAATGAGACCAAGCTGGGTATTTAATTATTTAACTGGAAAAAAATTTGAACTCTCAAACGTAAAAAAAAAAACAGATAAAGGAACTAATATTGCAAAATCAGTAATTGAATACATTAATGAGCAATATGATCCTTTAATGGGATGGAAGGATGCAGAGTATTGTGCAAAAAAATGGAATGGACCTTTTGCTCTTAAAGGAGTTATGTCAGTTGAAGATGCTAAGAAAGCTATTGATATTGGCTGTACAGCTATAATGATTTCAAATCATGGTGGAAGACAACTAGATGGATCAAGGTCCCCTTTTGATCAGGTTAAGGCAATTTCTGATGCTGTCGGTGATAAGTTAGAAATTATTTTAGATGGAGGTGTGAGAAGAGGTACTCATGTGTTAAAAGCAATTGCTGCGGGCGCAAAAGCCTGTAGTTTTGGGAAAATGTTTTTGTTCTCTTTAGCCGCAGGAGGACAGCAAGGTGTTGAACATTTGCTAAAAAATATGCACGATGAAATATATAGAAATATGGTTTTAATGGGCTGTAAAAATTTAAAAGAGTTGAATAGTTCAAAATTAATCTATAGAAAATAAAGGGTAAATTATGAAATTAGCAAAAAGTTTAGAAAGATTAGGCACAGAGTCCGCATTCACTGTTCTTGCAGAGGCTAAAAAATTAGAAGCTCAGGGAAAACCGATGATCCATTTAGGATTAGGACAACCAGATTTTAAAACTCCCAAACATGTTGTTGAAGCGGCTAAGAAAGCACTTGATGATGGTCACCATGGATATGTAATGTCAAATGGTATTCCTGAATGTCGTCAAGCTGTAACTAGATGGATAAAAAAACGTTACAACGTTGATATCAATTTTGAGAGAATTTTAATCATGCCAGGTGGTAAACCAACAATGAGTTATGCTATTCAATGCTTTGGTGAACCAGGAGCTGAAATTATACACCCAACGCCCGCTTTTCCAATTTATGAGTCAATGATAAACTACACAGGCTCAACATCAGTTCCATATGACTTAACAGAAAATAAAGATTTAAAATTTGATCCAGATAAAATATTATCCATGATAACAGATAAAACTCGACTATTAATTTTAATAAACCCTAATAATCCGACTGGAAGCTTTGTAGAGAAAAAAGATGTTGATGTTTTAGCTGATGGTCTCAAGAAGCATCCTCATGTAACAATACTTAGTGATGAAATTTATAGTAGACAAATCTTTGATGGAAAAGAAATGCCAACATTTTTTAATTATCCAGAGTTAAGAGAAAGATTAATTGTATTGGAAGGATGGAGTAAAGCTTATTCAATGACTGGTTGGAGACTTGGTTGGAGTTTTTGGCCAGAACATTTGGTTGAACATGTTAATAAATTATTAATTAATAGTGTTTCATGTGTTAATGCTGCAGCTCAATTTGCTGGTATTGCTGCTTTAGATGGACCAGACGATTCGATTGATGCGATGATGGAAAAATTTACTCAAAGAAGAGATTTGATTTATAAAGGGTTAAATGATTTACCAGGTGTAGAATGCAGTTTACCTGGAGGTGCTTTTTATGCATTTCCAAAAGTAATTGGCACTGGCATGAATGGTGCAGAGTTTGCTCGAAAGGCAATGCATGAAGCAGGAGTAGCAATAGTCCCTGGATCAGCTTTTGGTGAAACTTGCCAAAATTATGTTAGATTTAGTTTTGCTGCATCCAGAGATAATATTTCACAAGCATTGGAAAATATAAAGAAAATGCTATCTAAATAAGGTGTATTTTTTTAGCATTATTTATTAATATCACCTCTTATGAACGATCAAGTACAAGCTGAACTTAAAAAAATTTTTAATGGAAGATTTTCAACCTCTGTATCCACGAGAACAAATTATGCCAGAGGTGAAGACACTTATGATCCAATTTTATCAAAAGCTGTAGTATTTCCAGAAACTAATCAGGAGGTTTCACAAATATTAAGACTATGTAATGAACATAAAATTCCTGTAGTACCATTTGGTACAGGCACCTCTTTAGAGGGTAATGTGGTTGGTAATGAAAAAGGGATAACCATAAGCCTTGAAAAAATGAATAAAATTTTAAGTGTTAATGCTGAGGACTTCGATTGTAGAGTGCAAGCCTGTGTTACAAAAGAACAATTAAATGAATATCTTAGAGAGGATGGTGTCTTTTTTCCAATTGATCCAGGTGCTAATGCAGCGATCGGAGGTATGGCTTCCACATCGGCTTCAGGAACAATGGCGGTTAAATACGGCACTATGAAAACTGTAATTACTGGTTTGACTGTTGTTTTGCCTAATGGAGATATTATAAACACAGGAGGAAGAACGAAAAAAACCTCAGCGGGTTATAATCTAACTAATTTATTTATTGGTTCTGAAGGAACTTTAGGAGTTATAACGGAAGTTCAATTAAGACTTTCTCCTATACCAGAGAGTATAATGTCAGCTGTCTGTCACTTCCCAACTTTAGAAAAAGCAGTTCAAACTGCGCAACAAGTTATTCAATATGGAGTCCCAATTGCAAGAATTGAAATGTTAAATAAAGACCAAATGGGAATAAGTATAAATTATTCAAAATTAAAAGATATTGAGGAAACGCCAACATTATTTTTTGAATTTCATGGATCCGAATTATCTAATAATGAAAATATCAAAATAGTTGAGGAAATATCTAAAGATAATAATGGAAGCTCTTTTAAATGGGCAAAAGATTTAGAGGAAAGAAATAAACTATGGCGAGCAAGATGGGACGTCTATTATTCTGTAAAAGCCTTGATAAATAATGGAAGAGTTTATTCAACAGATGTGTGTTTACCTATCTCAAATATAACAGAATGTGTAAATTATGCAGAGGAACAAGCTAAAAAGTTTGGACTTAGAGCTCCAATGGTGGGCCACTTAGGAGATGGAAATTTTCATGTATTGTTACCATTTGATCCTGAAAAAAAGGAAATGTATAAAAAGATAAGAGAATTTAACGATTTATTAATAAAAAAGGCTTTAGAACTTAAAGGAACGATTACAGGAGAACATGGTGTAGGCCTTCATAAAAAAGAATATCTTTTAAAAGAGCATGGAGACAACATTCCTGTTATGAAATTAATTAAAAGAAGTATTGATCAAAACAATATAATGAATCCAGGCAAGATATTTGATCTTAATTAACAAAAATATTTTATGAAAAAAATTTTGATTACAAGAAAATTAATCAAAGAAAGTGAAGACAAGGCTTCAAAAACATTTGATCCAATATTCAATTCTAACGATGAGCTATACTCACAATCAAAAGTTATAGAGATGAGCCAAGGATGTGACGGCATACTATCCTCTTTAACCGATAAGATGGATAAAGAGACTATTGATAAGTTGCCAGATACAATAAAAATTATTTCAAATTTTGCAGTCGGTTTTGGAAATATAGATTTGGAGGCAGCAAAAAAAAGAGGAATTGTAGTTACTAATACACCTGAAGTTTTATCAGATGCAACAGCTGAGATTGGTATTCTCTTAATATTGGGCGCATGTAGAAGAGCTGCAGAAGGAATTGAATCTGCCAGAGAGGGTGGATGGAAATGGTCTGCAGATTATCTGATTGGTAAACAATTAACTGGAACAAGGCTTGGAGTTTTAGGAATGGGCAGAATTGGACAAAAAATTGCAAGGATTGCAAAATCATTAGGAATGATTATTCACTATCATAACCGGTCAAAACTGAGCGAGGAAAAAGAGCAAGGTGCCATTTATCATGACAATTTGAAAAGTCTTTTTTCAGTGTCTGATGTTTTATCTATTTGTTGTCCAGCAACAAAAGAGACTGAAAATATGATAAACAAAGAGACAGTTGAGTATTTCCCTAAAGGAGCAGTAATTACTAATGTAGCAAGAGGTGATATAGTTGATGATGATGCGTTGATAGATGCACTTAATAGACGAAAAATTTATGCTGCAGGACTTGATGTTTACAAGAATGAGCCAAACTTAAATCCAGGATACTTAAAGATCAAATCAGCTTTTATTTTACCCCACTTAGGCAGTGCAACTAAAGACACTAGAATTGCTATGGCAAACCTTGCGATAGATAATATTGACGAGTTCTTCAAGACTGGAAATTGCACAAATAAAGTAAATTAATTCTACTTCAGATTGAAATTAATTTAAATTCTGCGACATCTACCCCATTTTTTGGAAAGACTCTAAATTGAATCTGTGCTTAAATTGATCGAGTTAATTAACTTTAATAGGAGTAATAATGACAAAAGAAAATAAATCATTGAAGGTGAAAACATCTTCAAGACGTAAGTTCTTTAAAACTGCTGCTAAAGCTGGTGCTGTAGCTGCAGCTGCGGTTGCAATGCCAAACATAGCAACTGCTGGCGGTCATAAAACTTTAAAGATGCAAGCTGCATGGCCAAGTGGAGCAAACATCTTTTTTGAAATGGCCGGTGACTACTGCAAAATGGTAGATGAGATGTCTGGAGGTACACTTAAGATTGATCTTCAACCAGTTGGAGCAGTCGTAAAGACTTCAGAAATCGGACAAGCAGTAAGTTCTGGTGTAGTAGATATGGGTCACTGGGTGACTGCATATTGGTATGGTAAAAATCCAGCTGCATCATTATTTGGAACTGGTCCTTCATACGGTATGTCATCTCAAGAAGTTATGGGATGGATGGAGTATGGCGGAGGAAGAAAACTGTATGATGAAACTCTTGCAAAAGTAGGTTTCGATTACATTGGTTTTTTCCATATGCCTATGCCAGCACAGCCTTTTGGTTGGTTCAAAAAGAACGTAACAAAAGTATCTGATGTTAAAGGTATGAAGTACAGAACAGTTGGTCTAGCGACTAACGTTTTGACTGCAATGGGAATGGTAGTTAGACAATTACCAGGTGGTGAAATTCAGCCAGCTATGAAAACTGGTTTGATTGAAGCTGCTGAGTTTAACAACCCAACTTCAGACTCTCAATTTGGTATGCAAGATGTTTCTAAGCACTATCACTTAGGAAGCTTCCACCAATCTCAAGAGATGTTTGAGATTCCAGTTAACAAAAAAACATATAATAGTTTATCACCTGCGCACCAAGCGATATTGAAAAATGCTGCTTATGCTGCAAACAGTGATAACTACTTTAAAGCTTTAGTAAGATACTCAGCTGACTTAGCTAAGTTGATGAATGAGCATAAAGTAAATGTTTACCAAACTTCAGATGAGATTTTGGCTCAACAATTAAAAGGTTGGGACAAAGTAATTGGTGACTTTAATAAGAAAGATCCTTTCTTTAAGAAAGTTGTTGATTCTCAAAAATCTTATGCGAAGAGAGTAATGAAGTACTTGCTGATGAATCAGCCTAATTACAAACTTGCATATGAAAATGAGTTTGGTCCAATTGCAAAAGTTAAGATATAATTAACTTTTACAAATTTTAATTAGGGGGCTTCGGCCCCCTTTTTTATTTGATTAATTTAGAACAATTCAATAAGAGTCTATATCTATGATGAGATCTTACATAAAATTTGCTGATCGTTTGAGTGTCTCAATGGGTAAAGCATTCTCGTGGTGTATAGTAATTTTGATGGGTGGAACATGCTATGAAGTTTTTATGGCGTATGCTTTGAATGCCCCAACCTTATGGAATTTCGATTTTAGTCTTCAGATGTATGGTGCAATTTTTATGATGGCAGGAGCTTATACTTTATGCACTGAAGCACATGTAAGAGGAGATGTTATATACAGATTATTTTCTCAGAGAACACAAGCTTGGATAGATGTTGTTTTATATTTTATTTTCTTCTTCCCTGGCGTTATTGCTTTAGCTTTTTATGGTTACGAATATGCAGCATTAGCATGGAAAATTAAAGAAACAAGTTGGAATAGTCCTGCACAAATTCAAATTTATATGGCAAAATCTTTAATACCATTATCTGGAACACTTTTAACACTCCAAGGAATTGGTGAGGTATTTAGATGTATCATCTGTATTCAAACAGGTAGTTGGCCTGAAAGAGGAACAGAGCGTGATGCTGAGGAAACTGAAAAAGTATTAATGAGAACTTCACAACAAGGAAACAAAGAAGATGTTATTTAGTTTAACAAATCCAGAAGTAGCAATTATGATGATGGGAATATTTCTATTTGCTGTCTTATTAGGTTTTCCTATTGCGTTCACTCTAATGGCAATGGGTTTAGGTTTTGGATACTACGCTTATTTTGATCCAACCAAGATGGAACATCTATTTGATAACAGGATATTTCAACTCTTTGTTCAAAATACTTATACTGTAATGGATAACAATGTGTTGACCGCAGTCCCCCTCTTTTTATTTATGGGATATTTAGTTGAAAGAGCTGGGATTGTTGCAAAGTTATTTTTTGCAATAAGATTAGCATCTCACAAACTTCCAGCTTCAATGGCAGTTGCTGCACTTATTACTTGTGCACTATTTTCAACTGCTACAGGTATCATAGGAGCAGTAGTAACGTTAATGGGTCTTCTTGCTTGGCCAGCAATGATTAAAGCTGGTTATGATAAAAAATTTGCATCTGGAATTATTTGTTCAGGAGGTTGTCTAGGAATTTTAATTCCACCTAGCATTATGTTGATTGTCTATTCTGTAATTGCCCAATTGTCGCCATTACGATTATTTGCAGCTGCAATTTTCCCAGGATTAATGTTAGCAGGACTTTATATTGGTTATGCAATATTTAGGGCTTGGATGAATCCTTCGATAGCTCCAAAACCTGCAGCAGAAGAGATACCTCCTACTGCGGTAATTATGAAAGAGGTTTTGGTTTCTTTCTTACCATTGTTTTCTTTAATAATCCTAGTTTTAGGAACAATACTTGCAGGTATAGCAACTCCAGCAGAGGCAGCCGCTGTTGGTGCATTTGGTTCATTAGTGCTCTCATATTTTTATAAAACACTTAAATGGAAAAATTTTAAAGAGTCAGTTTTTCTTACAGCAAAAACAACAGCTATGATCATGTGGTTATTTATTGGATCTTGGACTTTTGCCTCAGTATTTTCATATTTAGGTGGCCATGAAGTTTTTGAGCATTTTTTTAAATCTTTAAATTTACAACCTTGGCAGTTTTTAGTTATTACCCAATTAATTATATTTTTATTAGGCTGGCCTCTAGAATGGACAGAGATATTAATTATATTTGTGCCGATATTTTTACCATTAGTTGAATTTTTCGGTGTTAACCCATATTTTTTTGCAATGCTAATCGCTTTAAACTTACAAACCTCATTTTTGACACCCCCCATGGCAATGTCAGCATATTATTTGAAAGGAGTTCAATCAAAGAATGTTGAACTTATGCAAATTTTTGGGGGAATAATGCCTTTCTTAGGAATTGTAATTTTAGCGATGGTTCTAATGTATTTATTCCCAGGAATAGCACTTTGGTTACCAGAGACATTATTTGCAAATTAATTTTAAATGATAGACATATTTTCTTTAAGTCTCGAGGAACTAGCAAAAAAAATAAAAGATGCCCAACTTACATCAGTTGAAGTTTGTGAAAAATATATTGAACGAATAGATAAGTTTGAAAAAGATGTAAAAGCCTGGGCACATTTTGATAAAAAAGTTTTATTAGAAAAAGCAACCGAGGCTGATGATCATAGAAGATCAGGAAAGCCAGTAGGACCAATGCATGGTGTGCCGATAGCGGTTAAAGATATTATTGGAACTGTTGATATGCCCACTGAGTGTGGAACTATAATCAGGAAAGGAAAATCATATTCTCAAAATGCTGAAATAATTGATTTGCTTCATGCATCAGGAGCAATTGTTATGGGCAAAACAGCAACCTCAGAACTTGCCTACTTAGGACCTCCAGCAACAACTAATCCTCACGATAAAGATAGAACACCGGGCGGTTCATCTAGTGGATCAGCAGCTACGGTTGCTTCCTTTATGGCACCAGCTTCTATTGGTTCTCAGACAGGAGGATCTGTAATAAGACCAGCATCTTATTGTGGTGTAGTTGGTTATAAACCAAGCTATGGACTTATTTCAAGAAATGGAGTTCTAAGAACCTCATACAGCCTAGATCAAATTGGAATGTTTGGTCGTAAAGTTGAAGATGTAGCTATGTTAGCAAAGGTATTGATAAAGAAAGACAAATATGATCCAGCTACAATTCATTACTCTACAGAAAATATCTTAACTGAAACTAAGAAAGGTCCAATTTTTGAGCCTAAGTTTATTTTTTATAAAACTGATCATTGGAAAATAATTGATAAAAAATCAAGAGAGTCTTTTGAATATTTTATTAAATCTTTTAAAAAAAATATTGAGATATTTGATACTCCTTCATATTTTAAGGATATACACAAATATCACCAAATTATTCATGAAACAGACTTAGCAAATAATTTTTCTATTTATTATCAAAAATTTAAAAAGAAACTTTCAAAGTATATGCAGGATGCTATTTCAAATGGAAATAAGTACACCGCAAAAGAATACGCCGAGGCTATTGATTTTATGAAAAGAAGTTATGAGTCTTATGAAGAAGTATTTGAAGACTATCACGGAGTATTATCGCCATCTAGTCCAGGTGTTGCACCTAAAGGATTAAAGAGTACTGGAACAGCAGAATTTAACAAAGTCTGGTCTTATCTAGGTACCCCTTGCATATCACTGCCTTTACTTGAGGGTGAAAATAATCTACCATTAGGAGTTCAATTAATTGGCAACAAATATGATGATCATAGATTTTTAGGTGTTGCTAATTGGCTTGAAAAGGAGTGTCAGGATTAATTGTATGAATAAAATAACAACAATAATAGGTTTGTCATTTGCTGTTTTCTTTTTAATTGGTCTAGCGACTACTCTTACTAGATCAATGATGATCGGTTTTTTAGATGTAATACCGGTTTATTTGTTGATGGGTGCTGCCATCATAATGATGATTTACGAAGCCTTCTTTGATAAAAGTTAATTTGCCGTAAATTGAATAATTCGAAAAAAAATTTTTTTTCATTTTCCTTATTATTTATTCAGCCAATTTTTATGGCTAGTAATCTTGTTGTAGCTAGAGGTGGCGTCGAGTTTGTACCTCCAATATCATTAGCTTTTTGGAGATGGACACTAGTTTTTATGATATTATTACCTTTCACATACATAACATTAAAAAAAAATTTTAAGATTATTAAAAAAGAATATAAAAAATTATTTTTTTTAGGCTCAATGGGATGTGGAGTATGTGGGGCCTTTCCATTTTTGGCAGGTGAAACTACAACTGTAACAAATATGGGAATTATTTATACATCTTCACCTGTGTTCATAATTTTGATTTCATACTTTTTTTTTCATGAAAAAATAAATTTAACGAAAATAATTGGATTAATTGCATGTTTGATAGGAGTCTTTACAATTATTATAAAAGGAGATTTAAATTTATTAATTAATTTACAATTTACTATTGGTGATTTATGGATGTTGGCTGCCGCTATTGGATGGGCATTATATTCAATTTATTTATTTTATTGGAATTCAGAACTAAAAATTTTTGAAAGATTTACCTTAATATCATTTTTTGGAGCTTTAAGTTTATTACCATTCTATATAGGTGAGGAAATATTTTATAAACAGACAGTTTTTATGCCTGAATTTTATTTTTGGGTAATCTTTGCTGCTATTTCGCCAGGAATAATTGCTTTTACACTTTACACTGTTACCCAAAAAAAATTAGGTGCGTCTTTAACAGGTTTCACTCTTTACGTTTTTACAGTCTACGGAGCAATTTATGGTTATTTTTTATTTGATGAAAAATTTGAAAATTATCATTTCATCGGAACAATCCTGGTATTTTTTGGCATATACTTAGCAAAGAAAAAAAATGTTAAAAAAGTTTAGGAATATTTTGTTGTTATTTTTTCAAATAGTTATTTTTGTCTATTTTTTAATCTTAGTTTTTTTATATTTTTATCAGAGAAATTTATTATATCATCCTAATGAAAATAATTATTCTGGTGATCAAATATCAGTCCCTATTGAAAAAGTAAAAATTAAGACGGAGGATAACATTGATTTATTAGGCTGGTTTCATGAAAAAGACTTAGAAAAATATAAAACAGTTTTATTTTTTCACGGAAATGCCGGTTCCCTTGAAAATAGAATTCATAAATTAAACCATTTCCATAAAATGGATGTTAATTTTTTAATAATTGCCTGGAGGGGCTTTAGTGGCAATAAAGGTAATCCATCTGAAGAAGGTCTTTATAAAGATGGAAGAAGTGGAATAAATTGGCTAGTTAGAAAAGGTGTAAAAGAAGAAAATATTGTTATTTATGGTGAGTCATTAGGAACTGGCGTTGCAACTCATTTGTCACAAAATAAAAATTTTGCTGGCGTTGTATTGGAAACTCCTTTTACTTCTATGATTGATGCAGCCAAAACTTTTTATCCGTATGTACCTGTAAGTTTATTATTAAAAGATAAATTTGATAATAAAAGCAAAATTAAGAATATAAATGTTCCAATTTTAATAATGCATGGTGAGGCTGATCAAATTGTTCCATTTTTTATGGGAAAAAAAATGTATGAAAAAGCTAATGAACCGAAATATTCTTATTTTACAAAACATGACAATCATATGATGGAGTATGATGAAAACCTTGTTAAAGCTCTTAACAAATTTTTAAAAAGTTTAAATTAAGACACAATCTCAACAAATATTCTTCAGAATTTTATTTTATTAAAAGTTAATGAAAAGATTATTTTTTTTATTTATTATACTCTTTGTATTTATTACCAACGTTTATTCACAAGATGAATTTTTTCAACCAGACGATTTATTTCACATAGATCACATGGACTCACATAACAAAGAATTTAGCTTGTATTTTAAAGGTAGAGAAAAATCTATTTTAGCAAGAGGCGAAAATGAAAATTATATAAACGATTATCCAAAGGATCTTTATATTTATAATCATTTAACAAAGTCCTCTTCACCTCTAATTTCTTATGAGTGGTTTCCTTCACAAGCTAAATATCTTTTACAAGAATATGATTTTCCAGTGTTCCCAGATGATTTTGCATATTATTTATTAAAAGACGATAAAACATTAGTATTGATTAGCGCCGTGAAAAGTTTAAACGCTAATTTTAAATATAACATTGCTAGTAAAAAACTAGAGCTTTATCCAACCACGGGTAAATTCGACTTTATAATCTCCTCATTTTCTAAAGATTGTGGTCATTATAAATTTGATGATAATTATAAATGTAATATCTACAAGCCTTTGATTTCTAGCAATTTAATCAATTAATTTGAGTAAAAGCATCGGCAAATTTTTCTGCTTCGAACAACTGTAAATCGTCCTCTTTTTCACCCAAACCTAGCGCAATAATTGGAATTTTATATTTTTTTGCTAGTGCTAACAAAATTCCTCCTTTGGCTGTGCCATCTAATTTTGTCATCACGATACCAGTTATTGGGATGATTTTGTTAAATTCTTCGACTTGATTTAATACATTTTGTCCTGAGGTTGCGTCTAAAATTAAGATAACATTATGAGGCGCGTTGGGATCTATTTTTTTTGTGACATTCGCTATCTTTTTATATTCTTCCATTAAATTTTTTTTATTTTGGAGTCGTCCCGCAGTATCTATTAAAACTTGATCAAAATTATTTTTAATAGCTTCATCTACTGCTTTAAAAGCAACTGAGGCGGGATCAGCTCCTTGAGATGATTTTACAATTTGAACATCTACTTTACTTGCCCAATTTTCTAGTTGTTCAATTGCAGCGGCACGAAATGTATCTGAAGCTGCAAACATGACTTTACTGCCGTTCTTTCTTAATATCTTTCCTATTTTACCGATAGTTGTTGTTTTCCCAACGCCGTTTACCCCAGAAATTAATGTTGCATTAAGCTTTTCTTTTTTCTCGAAAAAGGATTTATTTTCTAAAGGTTTCATCAAAGAAATTATGTATTCTTTTAAAATAGAGTTTATCTCTTTAGAGAATTCTTTATTTGGATCAATTTTTTTTCTAGAAATTATTTCTTTTATTTCAGAGGCAGCTTCAACTCCCACATCTGATTGAATTAAAAATTCCTCAATTTTATTTAAATTTTCGTCATTAATTTCTTTTTTGACAATTATTTCTTTAAGTCCTGATGTAAACGCTGATGCACTTTTCTTAAATCCGATTTTAAATTTATCAAAGATTCCCATTACAATTTTATATTTATTTCTTTAATATTTGAAACAGGTCCTTTCATGTGAATAGAATCATTTTCATCTATAGAAATTGATAATTTTCCAGTTGCAAACTCTATATCAGTTTTATTTTCTGTAAGATTATTTAATTTACCTGCATATGCTGTAGCACACGCTGCAGTTCCGCAAGCTTTAGTAAGACCAGCTCCTCTTTCCCAAACTTTTACTTTGATCAAATTTTTATTAAAAATTTGCGCAATCGTTACGTTACATTTTTCTGGGAAGATTTCGTGATTTTCTATCTCAGGGCCAATTTTCTTTATATTGAAATCCTCAATCTTTTTAACAAAAAAAACAATATGTGGGTTACCCACATTAATCGCAGTGCCACCTAAGTGCTCATTATTATTTGTATCAACAATTTTGATATTTAAGTTTTTTGTATCCATTTCTTTTGATAAAGGTATTTCATCCCATTTTAACTTTGCTTTCCCAATTTCTGTTGTAACAATTTTTTTTTCTAAAATTTCAGATTTTAGTTTTCCAGATAGCGTATTTAAAATTATTGACTTGTTATTTTTTTCATTTGAAATCAAATTTGCAACACATCTAGTTCCATTTCCACATGCTCCAGACTCTCCTCCATCTGAATTAAAAAATTTTAAATTTGCATCTGCAGAACTATCTGTCTCAATAAATATTAGTTGATCACAGCCAATAAAATTTCTGTCACAAATTTTTACTATCTGATCTTTCGTCAAATTGGTAATTTTTTCTCTATTATCGATTATCACAAAATCGTTACCCAATCCGTCCATTTTAAAAGCTTTGATGTCCATATATAGTTATTTAACTTATTTATTGACTTTTTGAACCTCTATTATAGTTTGTGGCAGTTTCCGCAAAAACATTAAATTTGCGGTGTCTTTGGAAACAAAGAGATCGACACTAGTCAGCGAGGGTTCGCCCACTAGTGCGATTACTGCTGTGTGTAATAAATATGTTTGAAAATTTAACAAATAAATTTGAGGAAGTTTTTTCCTCTCTAAAAAAAGCCCCATCACTTGATGAAAATCAGGTTGATGAGGGATTGAGAGGAATAAGACAAGCTTTATTAGAAGCTGATGTGTCTCTTGAAGTTGCTAAAGATTTTATTGAAAAGGTTAAACCAAAAGCATTAGGTCAAGAAATTATTAGATCAACATCACCTGGCGATATGGTGGTAAAAATTGTTTATGATGAATTAGTTAATCTTTTAGGTGAAAAAAATAATGATGTAAATTTAAATGCAGTTCCACCAGTGCCAATGATGCTGGTCGGGCTACAAGGTTCTGGTAAAACAACAACAACTGCTAAACTTGCGAGATATTTAGAGAATACAAAAAAAAAGAAAGTAATGATGGTCAGTTTAGATATTTACAGACCAGCCGCTCAAGAGCAGTTAAAATCTTTAGGTGAACAAAATAATATATTAACTCTTCCAATAATTGAAGGTCAACAACCCAGTGATATTTGTCAAAGAGCAATTAGTGCAGCAAACTTGAATGGCGCAGATATTATCTTATTCGATACTGCTGGTAGAACACAAATAGATTTGCAGATGATGAGTGAAATTAAACAAATTGAAAATACCATCAAACCTGCGGAGACTTTTTTAGTTGCTGACTCTCTCACTGGACAGGTAGCTGCATCAGTAGCAAAAGAATTTAATAATACAGTGAATTTATCTGGAATTATTTTAACAAGGGCAGATGGTGATGCGAGAGGCGGGGCTGCTGTAAGTATGAAATTTGTTTCACAGGTTCCAATTAAATTTTTAGGTATTGGGGAAAAGATCGAAAATCTTGAAGTTTTTCACCCAGATAGAATTGCAAATAGAATTCTTGGGATGGGAGATATTGTTTCTCTCGTTGAAAAGGTGCACAACCTACAACAAGAGTAGCTAGAATTTTAGGAGAGAATGAATTGATGCCTATGCCTGCTAATGGAAATAACCCACAAAAAGCAATTCCAA
>CACHCA010000002.1:90000-155798 GCA_902578265.1 uncultured Pelagibacteraceae bacterium | reverse complement strand
AAATAATCGTTAAAAATCTTTTAGAAAAGTTTTCTAATTTTTGGGAATACTTTAGAGAGTCGTTATTAAATTTGTTGTAAGCAATTACTGCAGGAATCGCTGCCAATAAACCCAATGCTGTAGCGAAAAGTGCTTCTGCGATTCCAGGTGCTACAATTGCCAAACTAGTATTTCTTGAAATTGCAATAGATTGAAAAGAATTCATTATTCCCCAAACAGTCCCGAATAATCCTATAAAAGGTGCTGTTGATCCTACAGTTGCCAAAAAAGTAAATCCTTTTGTAATTTTAGACATTTGTTTTTCTATTCCGGTTTCTAACATTGAAGTCATTCTAGTATTCAAATCTGTTTTAGATCTTCTTTTAAGAAGATTTTGCATAGCATCTTTAAAAATAAGAGCCATTGGATCATTTATATTTCCCGGAAGATTGTTGTAAAAAGACTCTGCAGATTTAGAATTCCAAAACTTAGTTTCAAATTCTTCTGAACTTTGATTTATTTTTTTAAATAATTTAAATTTTTCAATGATTACTGCCCATGAATAAACTGAGCACGCAATAAGAATGATAATTACTGATTTAACAATTATATCTGCCCTTAAAAATAGGTTCATAAGTGAAAAGTCAGCGCTTGATGCTAGTCCGACTGCTTGTGATGAAATATCAGCTTCCATAAGGTTTTCTCACACTTAAATGTGTCATGAATTTGACTTCAAAAATCTGCGATTAATCCTCTTTTTGGTGAGTTTCATAGTAAAAACTTGCAATTAGAATAGCATCTGCTTTGTTTGAGTCTTTTTTTTTTGAGAGTTGTGTTGAAAAATAAGGAAATATTTCAATTGCTCTTGTTCTGCTAGCATCTTTTTGAGAATTAATTAAGTTAAAATATTTTTTCCATTTAGCTGGTCTTACGAAAAACATTGGTAATTGCATTGCAGAACATATTCCTTTTAAAATCCCATAAGACTGACCAAAATTAAACATACTAGTTACCCCTTGTCCTGGCATTGCAGAAACTTGTTCTATTACAACTCTAATCTCGTCATCTTTACTAGTAATTCTTTTTAAAAATTCGTTATAAATTTGAGCACCATTAACTTGTTTTTTATTTTTTTTACCCTCTGACATTACTGGCATTTCAATTACTTCTAATATTTTTCCATCTTCAAAAAAACAAATTGAGCCTGAAATACCTGGATCTATACCAATTATAAGCATATCTTGTATCTAGTTTGAAAATTTAACATTTGAATAAATATTTTGTACATCGTCATCATTTTCTAATGTCTCGAAAAAACTAATCAATTCCTTTTTTTTCTCCTCTGAAATTTCTACAGCATTTAAAGGCACCCACTCTATCCCTGTCGAAATAAAATTACTTATTTTTTTCTCCAAGTCTTTTTTAACATTGTAAATATCATTTATTGAACAATGTATCTCATGAAATTCTTTATCCGATTTACACTCATTTGCACCAGCCTCAATAGCAAGTTCTAAAATATCCTCCTCTGAAATCTCTTTTTTATCAATTTTGATTACACCTAATTGAGTAAAATTATGTGATGCTGAACCTTGAGTTCCTAAACTTCCTCCTGATTTTTGAAAAATTGTTCTTATTTTCGAAGCAGTTCTATTTTTATTATCAGTCAAAGTCTCAACTATAACAGCAACTTTATCAGGCCCAAAACCTTCATATCTCAAATTTTCAAAATTTAACTGATTACTCATTGAAGACTTATCTATAGCTCTAGCTATATTATCTTTAGGCATATTTGCTGATCTAGCAGCTTGCACAGCAGAACGCAATCTTGGGTTTATAGCCGGATCTTTATCTCCTAGCTTAGCCGCTACAGTAATCTCTTTAGATAGCTTAGAAAAGATTTTTGATCTTTGTTTATCAGCTTTACCTTTTTTGTGTTTTATACCTGCCCAATGAGAATGCCCTGCCATAAAAAATTAAGTATTTTTTAAAAGACCTCCAAATATATAACTTTCGATACTATCTGCTAAGCCAGTTTCTAAATTACAATTTACTATAACTCCACTCAAAGAAGCTTCCCCAATAGCTGGAAAATGTTTGACTGAGTCCTTTTTCATAAATCTATTGATAGAATTATCTTTATTCATACCTATAACTGAGTCATAATCTCCGCACATTCCAGCATCTGTTTGGTAAGCGGTGCCGTTTTTTAAAACTCTTGCATCATTAGTAGGTATGTGAGTATGAGTTCCAATAACAAGCGTTGCCTTTCCATCAAAATAATGACCGATAGCGTTTTTTTCACTTGTTATTTCTCCATGGAAATCAACAACTAGAAAATCATAATCTTTTTTTAAGTTATATTTTTCTAAAAAGTCTTTTGAAATTTTAAAAACATCATCACACCTCTTCATAAAGACATTTCCCATTAAATTTAAAACTCCTATTTTGTAATTTTTTTTTGTTTTATAAATCTCAAATCCTCTGCCAGGAGCAGGTTCAAATAAATTTTTTGGTCTTAATAATCTGTTTTCCTTATCAATAAAATTCATTATATCTTTTTGATCCCAAACATGATTTCCAGTTGTAATGACATCAACTCCGTTATCAAAAAAATTTTTACAAATTTCTTTAGTTAAACCAACACCTGTGTCATCAGCGTTCTCACCATTTATAATTACAAAGTCGATATCTTTTTTTTTGATCTGATCTAATAAATCATTAATAATCTTTCTACATCCAGATAATCCAACAACATCACCTAAAAATAAAATTTTCATTAAAAATTATTTGTTTGTTATAATAAAATCTAACCTAATATCATATTTATTAGTTGGTATTTTTTTTACTTTTTGAAAAGAGTAAGCAAATCCAATCGTTAGAACTTTTTTTCTTTTTTTAACTTTCTTAATATACCTATCATAAAATCCTCCACCATAACCAATCCTGTTGAAATTTTTGTCAAACGCTACAAGAGGAACTAACAAAATGTCTGGATATTTTACTATTTTTGAAATTGGTTCTGGTATTCCAAGTTCATTTATAGCTAAAGGATCATTTGCTGACCATTGAAAAAAGTTCATTTGTGATTTTTTCTTAATTTTTGGCAATGTAATAATAAATTTTTTCTTTTCAAATTTTTCCAAGATTTGTAAAATGTCTATTTCATGATTATATGGGTAATAGCCACCAATTATTTTACCTAGAACTTTTTTTCTTTTTAAAATATTCAAAATTAAATCAAAATTAAAATTGAATTTTTTAGTTTTTTTTTGTTTTCTAATTTTTAAGATTTTTTTTCTAATTTGAGATTTGTTCACAAAATTCTATTAAGATATTTTTTCTATACTTGCTTTTTCTACAAAATTTGAAATCTCGTCTGCAGCAGCATCAATTAACTTTTCATAATGCTTTTGATTAAGCTCAATTTCATCTTTTAATTCAATGTGATTTTTATTTAAATTTTTTATTTCTTCTTCTTTTCTATCTCTGTATTCATAGACTAATGATTTTAACTCTCTAAATTTATTTGAAAGTTCTTTTAATTCTATTTTTTTCTGCTCAACTTTTTTTTTGGTTTCATAATATTCATCCATCACTTTAACTGCAGTAATCAGTAAAAGTTTATTTTCACCAATATTTCCTAAATCATTTTTTAAATCGTTAAACTTTTGATTGATTTGTATTAATAATTCTTCAAGATGTTCTTCTTGTCCATCATCACATGACAACAAAAACTCTTTGCCATTGAATTTTATAGTTACGTTTGCCATTTATCGATTTCATCCATTAAAGTATTGGTTTCTTGGTTTAATTCATCTATTTTTTCGGAAAATTCTAATCTTTTTTTTTCTTCAATTTTTTCTCTATTTTGAAATTCCTCTAATTTTCTTGATACATTATCATGCTCGTCAGCTAAAATTTTATATTTTTTCTCTAATTCAGATTTTTCAATTTCTAATTGATTTTTTTGTTCTCCAAGAATTTCAATATTTTTTTTTATATCCGGATCCTCTAGGTTTAAGTTTTTTAGTTTCGCCAATGCGATATTAAGCTTTTTTTCTTTTTCAAGAATAGAATTCATATATATATGTTTATATTATTAAATAGAATCTTCTAAGTCTATACAGGATAAATTTGAGTAAATTTTATAAAGAATTAGCTAATTGTATTAGATTTCTCTCAATTGATGCTGTTCAGAAAGCAAACTCAGGTCACCCTGGAATGCCGATGGGAATGGCAGATGTTGCTACAGTGCTTTTTAAAGATTTTTTAAAATTTAATCCAAAAAATCCTAGCTGGATTAATAGAGATAGATTTGTTCTATCTGCTGGGCATGGATCAATGTTGCTCTACTCTCTTCTTTATTTAACTGGTTACAAAAGTGTTTCTCTAAATGATATTAAAAATTTTAGACAATTAGAGTCCATATGCGCTGGACATCCTGAATATCATCCAAATACTGGTATTGAAACTACTACAGGTCCATTGGGACAAGGAATCTCAAATGCAGTTGGATTTGCAATATCAGAAGAAATTTTAAAAAAACAATTAGGGAAAGGAAAGATCAATCATAAAACTTATGTTCTCGCCGGCGACGGATGCTTAATGGAAGGTATTAGTCATGAGTCATTAAGCTTAGCTGGACATCTAAAATTAAAGAATCTTATTTTATTATTTGATAATAATTCTATATCAATCGATGGTCCCACAAATTTAGCTGTTTCAGATGATCACGAAAAAAGATTTAAGAGCTACGGATGGAACTTTTTAAAAATTAATGGTCATGATTTCAAAGAAATATCTAAAGCTTTAAAAAAAGCACAGAAATCAAAAAAACCTATAGCAATTTCATGTAAAACAACAATAGGTTATGGGTCTCCAAACAAAGGGGGTAAGGCATCATCTCATGGAAGTCCATTAGGTGATGAGGAAATAAAACTGGTTAGAAAAAAACTAAAATGGAGATACGAGCCATTCAAGATTCCGACTGAATTATTAAGTGAATGGAGAAAAATTGGAGAAAGAGCCTCAAAAAAAATTCAGAAAAATAAAGCAAACTTTTCAAATTTTAAAAATTTAAATTCATTTAAAAAATTAATTGAAAAAGCAAAAGTTGAGTATACTAAAAATACTAAACCAATAGCTACAAGGAAATCTTCTGAAATATTTTTGAACATTATAGCAAAATTTCCTTACTTAATTGGTGGTTCAGCTGATTTAGCTGGATCAAATAATACTAAAACTAAAGATCATAAAATAATCAAACCAGGGGATTTTTCAGGAAATTATATTCATTATGGAGTTAGAGAGCACGCAATGTGTGGAATAATGAATGGAATAGCCTTACACAGTAGCCTAATTCCTTATGGCGGAACTTTTCTAATATTTAGTGACTATTGTAAACCCTCTATTAGATTAGCTGCAATGATGAAACAACAAGTTATATATGTATTTACTCACGACTCTATCGGCTTAGGTGAAGATGGCCCTACTCATCAGCCAATTGAACAGTTAACAAGTTTGAGATCTATTCCAAATTTAAATGTTTTTAGACCTTCAGATACTATTGAAACTTTTGAATGTTGGCAGTTGGCTCTAGAAAGTAAAAATACTCCAAGTGTAATTTCACTAACTAGACAAAGCGTCAATCCTATTAGACTTGAAAATTCTCTCAAAAATAAATCGTCTTTAGGTGCTTATGAAGTTTTGAGAACTGGAGATAATATAAGTGTAACAATTTTAACAACTGGGTCTGAAACAAGTTTAGCAAGTGATGTGGGTCATAAATTAGCCACAGATGGTATTTATTCCAAAATCATATCAATGCCTTGTCAAAAAATATTTGATCATCAAAGTGAAGAATATAAAAAAAAAATATTAGGTGAAACTGAACTAGTAGTATCTATAGAGGCTTCTGAAACAAGTTATTGGAAAAAATATACTGGTACAAATGGATTAAATTTTGGAATTAATGACTTTGGAAAAAGCGCACCTTATAAAAAAATTTATGACCATTTCAAGTTGAATTCTGAAAGTATTGTAAAAAAAATTAAAGAAAAATTATGAAAGTAAAAATTGGTATTAATGGCATGGGAAGAATAGGAAGAATGATACTTCGCTCTATTTACGAGGGAAATAAAAAAATAGAAATTATGCATATTAATAATAGAACAAATTCTGAAACTTGCTCGACTCTTTTGAAATATGACTCAATTCATGGAAAATTTAAAGCTGATATAAGCTATGATGAAAATAATCTTATTGTAAATAAAAACAAAATTTCTTTTGGTCAAGAAACAGATTTAACTAAAATTAATTGGAAAAAATATGGTGTTGATTACGTGTTTGAGTGTACTGGAAAATTTAATTCTAAAGATAAATTGCAACCACATCTTAATAATGGAGCAAAAAAAGTGATTGTCTCAGCTCCATGTAAAGATGCAGATAAAACTATTGTCTTTGGAGTAAATGAATCTGAATTAAAAAAAGAAGATAAAATTGTTTCTGCTGCATCTTGCACAACAAATTGCTTAGCGCCAGTTGCTCATGTTTTAAATGAAAATTTTGGAATTGAGAAAGGTTTTATGACAACCATTCACGCATTTACGAGCGATCAAAGAATTTTAGATAATTCACATAAAGATCCTAGGAGAGCTAGATCTGCTAGTCAGTCAATCATCCCAACCTCCACTGGTGCATCTAAAGCTATAGGTGAAATAATTCCTTCTCTGAAAGGAAAACTAGAAGGTATCGCAATGAGAGTGCCAACCCCGAATGTTTCATTAATTGAACTTGTTTTCTGTACAAAAAAAGACTTGAATATTAAAAAAATAAATTCAGCATTTGAGGATTTTAGTAAAAAAAATAAAGTTATTCAAATCACTAAAGAAAAACTCGTTTCAATTGATTTTAATCACAATCCTGCCTCATCAATTATTGATGCAAGTTTAACAAATGTGGTTAGCAAAAATATGGGAAAAATTTCAGCGTGGTATGATAATGAATGGGGTTTTTCAAATAGGATGTGTGATATAGCTGAATACCTTCATAAGATTTCTTAATGAATAGTATAAAAGACCAGAAAAATCTTAGTAAAAAAAAAGTTTTATTAAGGTTGGATTTAAATGTTCCATTAGAAAAAGGATTAATTACCGACGAAACAAGAATAAATAAGATTATTCCAATCATAGATTTTTTAATAAAAGAACAATCAAAAATCATAATAATTTCTCACGTAGGACGGCCAAAAGGTAAAGTAATTACAGATCTTTCACTTAAACCAATTTGTGAAAATGTAGAAAAAAAAATAAATAAGAAAATTAGATTAGTTAAAGAAAATATTTTTAAATTAAAAAAAGAAGATTTGTTTAAAGACCCAAATGATCAAATAGTTTTTTTAGAGAATATTAGATTTTACAAAGAGGAAGAAAAAAATGACACTATTTTTGCACAACACTTAGCTAAACTTGCTGATTTATATGTGAACGATGCTTTTTCTTGCTCTCATAGAGCGCACACTTCGGTAAGTAAAATTACCAAATTTCTTCCCTCTTTTGCTGGATTGCAGTTGGAAACAGAAATTAGTGCTTTAAAAAAAGTTACAACAGAAATCAAAAAACCAATCACTTGTATTATTGGTGGATCAAAAATTTCAACAAAAATTGGAATAATAAAAAATTTAATATCTAAATTTGATAATATTATCATAGTTGGTGGAATGGCTAATAACATTATTAAATATAAGGGAAACCAAATAGGTAAATCAATTAAAGAGGAAAATTGTGATCTAATGATAAAAGAGATTTTTGAAACTTTAAAAAGTCATTCTTGTAAAATAATTTTCCCAGAGGACGTTTTGATTGGAAAAAATTTAGATGATAAACCTCAAATCAAACAACTAGATAATATCAAAGATGATGATATCATTTTGGATATTGGTCCTAAAACATTAGACAAGATAAAAAGAGTTATTGAAAATAGTGAAACAGTTCTTTGGAATGGACCAGCAGGTTATTTTGAAAATCCAAATTTTGCTAATGGCAGTTACAATATTGCAAAAGCTATCACAAAAAAAAATAAAGATAACTCGATTTATTCAGTAGTGGGAGGAGGAGATACGATAGCTCTTATCAATAAAATTAAACTAATAGAAAGTTTTAACTTTGTTTCAACTGCCGGTGGAGCATTTTTAGAATATCTTGAAGGAAAAGAGTTACCTGGTATAAAAGCTTTAAGCTAATATGTCTGAATTAAATAATATAGTGCTTAAAATACTCAATAATGGAAAAGGTATTCTTGCAGCTGACGAGAGTACTACAACTATGACTAAAAGATTAGAGTCGGTAAAAGTTCAATCAACAGCTGAAAACCGTTTATTATTTAGAGAAACATTGTTTAGTGCGTCTGGTATGACTAAATATATCGGAGGTGTAATTTTATACGATGAAACAATAAAACAAATAACATCAAAAAAAAATAAGATCCCTGAATTAATTTCTGCTATGGGTAGCGCCCCAGGTATTAAAGTTGATACTGGAGCAAAAGTTTTAGCTGGTTCACCAAATGAAAAAATTACTGAAGGTTTGGATGGACTAAGAGAAAGATTGAAAGAATATTATAAACTAGGAGCCAAGTTTACAAAATGGAGAGGTGTTTATAATATATCAAAAGAGAATCCAAGCAAACTCTCAATTCAATCTAATGCACATGCATTAGCAAGATACTCTGCATTAGTTCAAGAATGTAATATGGTTCCAATTGTTGAACCTGAAGTCTTAATGGATGGTGAACATTTGGCAAATGAATGTTATGAAAAGACTTCTGAAGTAATAAAAAGATGTTTTGAAGAATTAATCTTACATAAAGTTGATTTGAAAGGAATTATATTAAAACCAAATATGATTTTAGCTGGTGATAAATGTAAAAACAAAATATCAAACGAAGAGGTGGCAAAGTTAACTCTTAAATGTTTAAAAGAATCGGTTCCATCGGAGGTACCAGGAATAGCATTTTTATCTGGTGGTCAATCAGAAATAGAGGCAACTGAAAATTTAAATTTGATAAATAAATACAATGATACCAACTTTATAATGAGTTACTCTTTTGGACGAGCTCTTCAACAAAGTGCATTAAAATTCTGGTCCCAAGACACATTAAATATTGAGGGAACTCAAAAAATTTTTAACCAAAGAGCAAAAATGAATACATTAGCTGCTCAAGGTAAATGGTCTAAAGAACTTGAGAATTAATAAAAAAAAATTTATTTATCTCATTTCACCAACAAAAATTAATAAGTCTTTCTATCAAGATTTAACCAAGGTTCTTCAACAAAAAAATGTGAGTTTTTTTCAATTAAGGCTGAAAAAAGAGTCTCTTAAAAAAAAAATAATCATTGGTGAAAAAATTAAAAAAATTTGCAAAAAATTTAATGTCAAATTTCTTGTTAACGATGATGTTTGGGTTGCGAAAAAATTAAATGCAGATGGTTGTCATTTGGGTCAAAAAGATATGAATATTATCAAAGCAAGAAAATTGATTGGTTATAAGATAATAGGTGTTACATGTCATAACTCTATAAAGTTATCAAAAATTGCTGTAAAAAATAAAGCTGACTACATAGCTCTTGGAGCTTTTAATAATTCAAAAACCAAAAAAATAAAATACAAAGCCTCTATTAATTTACTTAGAAAAGTCAAAAAAATCACAAAAACTCCAGTAGTAGTTATTGGTGGCATTAATTCTAACAATTATAAAAATCTTTTATTGAATAAAGCAAACTTTTTAGCTATCTCAGGCTACATTTGGAATAATAAAAATCTTAAACCATTTGAGGCAATAAAAAAACTGAAATGAAAATAAGCGCAGGTGAAATTAGAGTTGGTATGTTGTTAGAATATAAAAACGATTTATGGCAAGTGCTTAAAACTCAGCATGTTAAACCTGGAAAAGGTGGTGCATTTGCACAAGTAGAAATGAAAAGTGTAAATAAAAATACTAAATTGAATGAAAGGTTTCGATCAAGTGAAACAGTAGAGAAAGCATCTATAGAAGAAAATTTATTTAATTATTTATATGAGGATGAGAGCAATTATTTCTTTATCGATACAAAAACTTTTGAGCAACTAGAGATTAAAAAAAGTATTTTAGGTGAAAAAGGAAAGCTTCTCACAGAAAATTTAGAAGTCACAATAAGTTTTTTTAATAACTCCCCGATATCGGTTGATTTACCAAATCAAATTCAGTGTAAAATACAAAATACTGACGCTGCTTTAAAGGGTCAAACTGTTTCCTCATCATACAAACCGGCTATTTTGTCAAATGGTCTTAATATTCAAGTTCCTCCATTTATTGAGGCCGGTGATGAAATTATTGTAGACACTAGAAGCTTAGAATACATAAAGAAAGTTTAAGATTATGAATTCGATTTCAGCAAACTTGAATATTATGATTAAAGCTAGTGAAAAGGCTTCTAAGATTTTGATAAAAGATTTTGGTGAGATAGAAAAATTACAAATATCAAAAAAAGGTCCAAAAGACTTTGTCACTAACTCAGATTTTAAAACTGAAAAAATTATTATTGATGAGCTTAAAAAAGCTAAGCCAAACTATTCAATATTAAGTGAAGAGAATGGAATTGAAAATAAAAAAGATAAAAATAATACTTGGATAATAGATCCTATTGATGGAACAGTAAATTACTTACATGGAGTTCCGCATTTTGCAATTTCAATTGCATTAAAATCCTATGATCAAATTATCGCAGGATTAATTTATGATCCTATAAAAGATGAAATGTTTTATGCTGAAAAAAACAATGGTGCTTATTTTAATAATCAAAGAATAAAAGTTTCAAAAAAAAATAAAATTGAAGATTGTTTATTTGGGGCAGGAAGTAAAAATAATTATGATGACGAATTATTAATAAGAAAGTCAGGATGTGCAGCATTAGATATGGCCTACGTAGCTTCAGGTAGATATGATGGATATTTTCAAAAAAATTTAAATCTGTGGGATATAGCTGCTGGAATTGTGATAGTTGAGGAGGCGGGTGGAATTTTAAATAAGATCAACTTATCAAGTATAAACGGTATAAAGATTATAGCATCAAATAACAGTATAAATAATAAATTAATCCAAAAATTGAAAAACTTTTAATTGTTTAAAAAAAAATCTTTTGTTATAAGTCTCGTCATGAAAAAAAAAATTCACCCAAACTACCACTCAATAAAAGTTGAGATGACTGATGGAACAGTATTTGAAACTAAGTCTACTTGGGGCAAAGAAGGTGAAACTTTGAAACTTGAAATTGATCCAAAATCTCATTCAGCTTGGACAGGTGGAAAACAGAAACTTATGGATAAGGGTCGAATTAGTAAGTTTAATAAAAAATTTCAAAATTTTAAATCTGAAAAGAAAAATTAATGACTAGTGCCCCACTAATGCCCATGGCAACAGCTGTTTGGTTAGTTGAAAATACTACTCTGACTTTTAAACAAATTGCAAATTTTTGCAAACTACATGAAGTAGAAATTCAAGGAATAGCTGACGGTGAAGTTGCAAAAGGAATAAAGGCTTATAACCCAATCATTTCTGGTCAATTATCTAGAGAGGAAATTGAATTATCATCCAAAGATGAAAACAGGCCATTAAAAATAAATAATTTTGACATTGAGATATCTAATGAGGATAAAAAAATAAAAAAATATATACCACTTTCAAAACGTCAAGATAAACCAGACTCTGCGTTATGGTTATTAAAACAGCATAACACATTGAAAGACTCACAAATTGCAAGACTAGTTGGAATAACTAAATATTCAGTAACATCAATTAGGAATAAAAGTTACTGGAATTATAATAATTTAAATCCAAAAGATCCGGTGGCCTTAAATTTAATTACTCAAAAAGAATTAGTTGAAGCGATAGAAAAAGCTGAAAGAAGAATTAAAAGAGAAAAAAAAGAGAGAGAAAAACAAAATAGGGATAATAAAAATTAAAGTATGATTAATATAATTAGACATAAAAAAATAAAAGTGATAGTTAAAGTCCTTTTTTGGAGGTATTTATTAAAATAGAGGTAAAAGATAATAACGTTGAACAAGCTTTAAGAGTTTTAAAAAGAAAACTCCAAAGAGATGGTTTTTTTAAAATAATAAAACTTAAAAATACTTATGAAAAACCCTCTGAAAAAAAGAAAAGAATTCTACAAGAAAATATTAAGAGAGTTAAAAAACTTAATAAGCTTAAAAATAGAATTTAAAGTCATCGCGGGGTGGAGCAGTCTGGTAGCTCGTCAGGCTCATAACCTGAAGGTCGGCGGTTCAAATCCGTCCCCCGCAACCAATTTAAATTTTTAAAATTTTGTATATAATAATATCATGAAATTTTTTAATATTATATTTTTACAGATATATAGAATGTTTCCTAGTTCAGTAAAACAATCAAATTTATTTAATTTTTTCAAAATTATTTATTGGAAGTATTTTTTAAATTTCAGCAGATTTCTATTTCTAAAAAAGAATAGTTTTAATTTAGATGACGAGAGCAAAAAGAAAATTAAAGAAATAAATAAAAATATAAGTATTAATGGAATTGATATACACAATCCAAAAAATATTTTTAATAACAAGGATATAAAAACAATTAATAATATTATTGAATTGTCGAAAGATAAAATTGAAGAATTTGAAAACTTCAAAAAAGATAATGATTTTAATAGGTTTAACCAAAATCTAAAAAATAAAGGTATTTACAAACCATTCAGATTTGATCTAGGTGGCTATTTAAAATTCAAAGATAAAAATATTGACACTGATGATTTTACCAAAATAAATTATGAAATTCTAAAGATTGGATTAAAGGAAGAGTTTCTTTATCTAGCCTCATTATATTTAGGTATTTATCCCTTTTTAGGAAGATTTTATGCATGGTATGATTTTCCAACAAATGAAAATAAGACTAGTTCACAATGTTGGCACAAAGATACTGATGATAAAAAATTTTTCAAAATATTCATTTATTTAAATGAAGTTGATGGTAATAATGGGCCATTTTGCTATATAAAAAAAACCCATCAATCAAAAAAAAATTCTGAAATTCAAAAATATTTTAAAAAGACAGATTATTCAACATTTGATATTTTGGAGGATAATGATGTCCATAATTTATATTCAGAGAGAGATATTATAGAATGCAATGGATCTTTAGGAACAACAATTTTTGCTGATACTTCAGGATACCATAGAGGTAAAAAACTCAAAAATGATAAAAGAATAATGCTTGTTTTTGAATACTTCTCTCAAAGCTCAAATTTTAATTATGATATAAAGTTTAATAATGTTATGAATGAAACGTTTTCAAAAAAACAACTAGTGGCATTAAGTAAGATTTAATTTTTTTGTAAAACAAACTGATCATTTTTAACAAAAAAACTTTTAGGTTTACAAGTTTGTTTAAAATCGTGAACAGCTTTTTGAACTGCACTTATTCTGAAGTCATCTCCAATTAAATAGCCAGATTTATTTAACAATTTATAATAATTCTCGATGTCATATTTAACAAATTTATATTGGTGATTCCCATCAATATAAATAAAGTCAAATTTAATATTTTCTAATTTTGCTAACGCTTCCTCAGAAGTCATTTTGAGGATTTCGACTTGATTTCTTGAAATATTTTTTTTTAATTTTTCATTAACTAAATTGTATCTTAAATCCTGATTTTCCTGCCTATATTTATTATGTTTTTTATCAAAATAATCATCACCAAAATCCTTCCAGGGATCAATCAAATATAATTTAGTTGGGTTATTTTTTTTTAAGATAAGTTCAGAAAATTCTCCTTTCCAGACACCTATTTCACAACAAACTGAATTTTTTTTGATTAATTTAAAAATAAAGTTTCTTTTGTCAGGTAATTTTGTTTTGATTTTTTTTAAAAGTTGTTTAATTCCTTTAATTATCATTTTAAAAAATTTTATTAAATAAAAAGTAATACAGTAGTATGAATAAGAAAAATGTAAATAAATTTAAAATTAATAGAAAATAATGATAAATTTTATCAATTTAATCCTCACAATTTTAAGGATTATAAAATATTTAATTTCTGATACTAAAAGATATTCAATTATTCTATTAACAATCTTTTATTATAGGCCCAAAAGTATTATTGAAATAGGTGTTTATAGAGGCGTCAGAGCTAAAGAAATGATTCAGGCTGCGCAAATTTTTAACAAAAATATTGAATATTTTGGATTTGATTTATTTGAAATGATTAATAAAAAAATTCAAAGAAAAGAGCTTAGTAAAATTCCATACTCTAAAAAAGATATTAAAAATATTTTATCAAAATACGCTAAAGTAAAATTATTCAAAGGTTATACATCAAAAACTCTAAATAAGTTAAAAAATAAAAAAGTAGATTTAATTTTTATTGATGGAGGTCATAGATTAGATACAATCAAGAATGACTGGAATAAAAGTAAAAAATTTCAAAAAAAAAATACAATCATAATTTTTGATGATTATTATCTAGATAATAAAAAGATAATTAGAAATTTTGGATGTAACTTAGTGGTAAATAAGATTGATGAAAAAAAATATTTAAAAAAACTCTTTTTTTTTACAGATACGTTTGTTCACTTGAGGCAAAGATTAAATATCAAAATGGTTCTTCTTAAAAAATTAAATAATGAGTAAACAGCTTTTTTTTACTTCACGATTAGATTTCAAATCTGGCTGGGGGACTTTGACGATAAATTATATTAATGAATTTGAAAAAAAAGATATAATAGTTTTTTGTAATAAAAAAAATCCTGCCTTTAATTATAAACAATATGAAATCTTAAGAAAACCACTAGATTATATTAAAAATCCTTTTTTAATTTTTATTGATTATTTTAAAATTAAAAATATTTTATCAAGATATCGTACTTATAAAATTTATTCACATTTTCCTGTTGAGCCATATTGTCTATTTTTGCCGTTGATATCAAAGTTTTTTTGTTCGAACATTTTTTACGCGATAGGAACATATTCTCTTGAGTTAGATAAAAATTATAGAACTAAATTTTTATTTTACTTAGCAAAAAAAAAATTTCAAAATATTATTTTTTTCAGCTCATTTACAAAAAACAACATAGAGAAAAAGATAAGATTTAATTATACAAAGTTTAAAAAAATTATAAATCCAACAATAATTATAAAGAGTAATAAACAACAAAAAAAGTTTGAAAAGAAAACAATAATTTGTGTCGGTGAAATAAAACCAAGAAAAGGTTATCATTATCTAGTTGAGGTATTGGTAAGAATTAATAGATACTACAAAAAAAATTTTAATTTAATTTTAATTGGAAAATCAGACAATGATAATTATCAAGATAGATTAAATTTGATAGTTAAAAAAAATTATCAATCTAAAAATGTTAAATTTTTAACAAATATAAGTGAAGAAAAATTAAAATTTTATTATCAAAAATCTCACTTATTTACAATGTTATCAAAAAAAATTGGGAACCATTTTGAAGGGTTTGGAATTGTTTATTTGGAAGCATTAAGTTTTGGATTGCCAATACTTGTTTCAAAAGAAAGTGGTGCAAAAGATTTATCAAACATTAGTAAAAATATAAAAACCTTTAATCCAAAAAAAATTGACAATATCGCTAAAGAAATTATTAAAATTACTAATAATACTAAATTAATGAGTTTTAATTATAATTTTAACATACTAAAAGATCATAATAATGCTAACAAATTAAAACTTAAAAAATTTTACAAAACGTTAAATTAAGGTGAAATATTTAGTCACAGGGTCTGCGGGATTTATTGGTTACCACCTAGTCAAGACCTTACTGAGAAATAACGAAAATTTTGTTTTTGCAATAGATAAAAAAAGGCTAAATCTTAAACATAAAAATTTAAAGGTTATTACAAAAAATATTAATAACCTTAAAAAGTTTCCTAAAGTAGATATGGTTTTTCACTTAGCTGCATTTAATGGCACAAAGTATTTTTATACGAAACCATTTAATGTTATTGATCAAAATATTCTTTCAACATTAAAATTAGTTAAATATTATAAAGATAAGAAATTAATAAAATTTATAACCGCAGGTTCATCCGAAGCTTATGCTGGAGCTCAAATTATTAAAAAAGATAAAAATATTTTGCATAACGAAGAGGAGCCAATAATTTTTCAAGATATTAAGAATCCAAGATGGAGTTATTCTACTTCTAAATTTATGAGTGAAATTATTACTATCAACAGCGGGTTGCCTTACATAATTTTGAGGTATTTTAATGTTTATGGTCCTAGACAAAAAGACCATTTTATACCTGAATTTATAAAGAGGATTAAAAAAAAGAAATACGAATTATATGGATTTAAAAACACAAGATCATTCATTTATATAGATGATGCAATTAAAGCTACAATTAAAGCTTCAAATATTAGTAAGAATAATGAAATTATTAATATAGGCTCTGATATTGAAACTAAAATAATTGATGTTGCAAGATTGATTATGAGAATATTAAAAATAAATAAAAAAAAACTAAAATTATTTTCAGCACCTAAAGGAAGTGTTTTAAAAAGAAAACCTGATATTAGCAAATTGGAAAAGATTATTGGTAATAAGAATTTTTTAAGTTTAGAAGAAGGAATTAAATTATTAATTAAAAAAAAATAGATATGAAAATAGGAGTCATAGGCCTAGGTGTTTTGGGAAAAGCTTACGTAAAAGGTTTTACAACTTGGAGACATAAAGTTACTCCATACGATATAAAGGGAAAGTTTGTTTTTGAAAAAATATTAAAAACTGAAATTTGTTTCATATGTGTTCCCTCACCAAGTAGGAAAAATGGAGATTGTGATACTCGAATAGTCGAGTCAGTTTTAAGAAAACTAAACAAAAAAAAATTTAATGGGATAATCTGTATAGCATCAACAGTAAGCATTGGATTTACATCAAAATCTATTTCAAAATTTAGAAATCTTAAAATCTGTGGCGTTCCTGAGTTACTAAAAGAAAGATCATCTCAAAAAGATTTTCTTAATAATAAGATTATATTGGTTGGCACTAAAGATAAAAATAACTTTTTAAAAGTTAAAAGATGTTTTAAAAATAAAATTTTTTATATGGTAAATCCAGATGAAGCTGAGATCTTTAAATATTTTAATAATTGCTATGCAGCATTAAGAGTTGTTTTTGCAAATATTTTTTACGAAATTTCAAAGAGAAAAAATTGTAATTATAAGAAAATAAAAGATATTTACATCAAAACAGGGAAAGCAATTGATATGTATCTTGATGTAAATAAGGATTTAAGAGGTTATGCTGGTATGTGTTTACCAAAAGATGTTAGAGCAATTAAGTATTATATGAAAAAAAAGAGAATGAATTTCAATTTAATTAATCAAATAGACCTAGATAATAATAGGCTAAAAAAAACAGTATTTAAAGGAATGAGAAAATAAATCATATTCTGAATTTAGATTTTTGGCTATCTTTTAAAAAAGTTTTAACCGTTTCTTTGGTCAAGCTATCAAGTGATTTTCCAAAACTTTCAATTTTTTCAATTATTTTTGGTGGTATGGTAATTATATTACAGCCAAGTTGTTTGGCTTGTAAGTAATTATACGGCTCTCTTACACTGGCCCATAGAATTTGAACATTTTTGAAATTTTTTGCTAATTTTAAACTTTTTTTAAATTCTGGGACAGGGTCATTTCCACAGTCAGCTGATCTTCCAGCAAAAATTGAGATTATAACTTGAGTTTTTTTATCTATGCAACTTAATATTTTTTTTGTTTGTTTAGCACTATAAACAGCAGTTATATTTAATTTAATTTTATTTTGATTTAATTCTTTAATTATCTTGCCTGAAAAAATTCCCTTCGAGTTAATAATAGGTATTTTAACGAAAACATTTTTACCCCAAGTACTTATCTTTAAAGCTTGGTCTGTCATTGTTTTATTTGTATCTCCAAATACTTCAAATGAAATTGGTTTATTTCTGCAAACTTTCAATATTTTTTTACAATAATCTTTATAATTCTTTGCACCAGCTTTTCTGATTAAGCTTGGATTTGTGGTAAAACCCTTAACAATTTTTTTTTTATTAAATTTTTTTATTAAAGTTAAATCTGCAATGTCACAATAAATTTCTGTTTTCAACGTAAACCTATAAATTTTTTGTGATATCTTCCGTCATTTTTTTTGCATCAGCAAATAACATAAGAGTATTTTCTTTGTAAAATAAATCATTATCTATTCCTGCATATCCTGGGGAAAGACTTCTTTTAACAAAAAGCACCGATTTACACTTTTCTACATCTAAAACTGGCATTCCGTAAATAGGACTTTGTGGATCAGTTTTTGCAACAGGGTTAGTCACGTCATTTGCACCAATTACAAATGCAACATCTGCGTTTGCAAAATCATTATTGATTTCCTCCAGCTCAAAAACTTCATCATATGGAACATTAGCTTCAGCTAGTAACACATTCATGTGACCAGGCATTCTTCCAGCAACAGGATGTATTGCATAAGAAACTTTAATATCGTTTTTTTTTAATGTATCCACCATTTCTCTTAGGGCATGTTGAGCTTGGGCTACCGCCATCCCGTAACCTGGTACAATAATTACAGATGAAGCGTTTTTCATTAAAAATGCTGCATCATCAGCATTACCACTTTTAACTGGTCTTTGTTCCTTTGTTGAAGAACCTTTAACTTCGTCTGTTGCCCCAAAGCCTCCTAAAATAACATTAAAAAAAGAACGATTCATGCCTTTACACATGATATAAGATAAAATTGCTCCAGACGAACCAACTAAAGCACCAGTAATTATTAAAGCGGTATTTTCTAAAGTGAAACCAATACCTGCTGCCGCCCATCCAGAGTATGAATTAAGCATTGAAATTACAACAGGCATATCTGCTCCTCCAATCGGAATTATCAAAAGAAAACCAATCAAAAACGATACACCCAATAATATCCAAAAAAGATTAGCCGATTGTGTTGAACAAAGTAAATAAATTAGTGCAATTATTGAAATTAATATAATGGCATTTAGAGGATGTTGACCTTTAAATGTGATTGGAGAGCCAGACATTATTCCTTGAAGTTTTAAAAAGGCAATTACAGACCCTGAAAAAGTTATAGCTCCAACAGCTGCTCCTATAGACATCTCAATTAAACTTCCAAGTTTAATTTTTCCTGGAACTCCAAGATTAAACGCTTGAGGATTTAAAAAAGCAGCAATAGCAACAAATACAGCAGCTAATCCAACTAAACTATGAAAACCTGCAACTAGTTCTGGCATAGCAGTCATTGGTATTCTGTATGCTATAAAAGCCCCTATCGAACCACCTAATAAAATAAAAATTAAAACATAAATAAAACCTACTGAAAAATTATCTGTTGATAAAAATGTCACCACCACAGCTATGACCATTCCTACTATTCCAAAGAAATTACCTTGTCTTGATGTTTCTGGAGAAGATAATCCTCTTAATGCTAATATAAAAAGTACACCTGATACTAAATAAAAAATTGCAGATAAATTTGCAGATATCATTTTTTATCCTTTTTCTTTTTTTTATACATAGCTAACATTCTTTGCGTAACGAGAAACCCACCAAAAATATTTATTGCCGCTAAAGCAATAGCTAGAAAGCCAAAAATAGTAGAAGTACTAAATATTGTATCCGAATTACCAGATAATCCAGCAATTATTGCACCTACAATTATTACTGATGAAATTGCATTAGTAACTGACATTAAAGGCGTGTGAAGAGAAGGAGTTACACTCCAAACTACGTAGTAACCAACAAAAATCGATAGAATAAATATACTTAATCTGAATATTAGAGGATCAATTTCCATAGTTTTATTTTATTAAAGTTTTTTTTATTATCTCATCCTGTAGATTAATATTAATTTTTTTGCTTTTTTTATCGAGTAAATTATCAACAAAATTAAAAACATTCTTTGCATATAAATTGGATGCAGACATAGGTAAATTATTTAATATATTGCTTTCACCCATAATCTTTACATTATTTTTTTCAACTACTTTATCTACCTCAGTAAAAGCTGTATTTCCACCTTGTATTGCTGCCAAATCATAAATTACTGAACCTGATTGCATATTATTAATCATATTATCCTTAATAATGATTGGAGCTTTTTTTCCAGGAATAAGTGCAGTACAAATTACGATATCAATTTTTTTTAAAGTTTCAAATAATAATTCCTCTTGTTTCTTTTTAAAATCTGCTGATGCTTCTTTTGCATAACCACCCTCTGTTTCAAGATTTTCAGATCCTTCGACAGTAAGAAATTTACCACCTAAGCTTTCAACTTGTTCTTTTGAAGCCATTCTAACATCAGTAGCAAATACAATTGCACCCATTCTTTTTGCTGTCGCAATCGCTTGTAGACCAGCTACGCCGGCTCCTACAACTAAAACTTTTGCAGCTGGAATTGTTCCTGCAGCAGTCATCATCATTGGTATAGCTTTTTCAAATTTTGCAAAAGACTCGATTACTGCTTTATATCCAGCAAGATTTGCTTGAGATGATAGTATGTCCATTGATTGGGCTCTAGTAATTCTTGGAAGCAATTCTAATGAAAAAATATTTATATTTTTTTTAGCTAAATTTTCTAATTTCTCTTTATTATTATATGGATCTAAGACGCCAATCAATATTTGATTATCTTTTAGATTAGAACTTTTTTCCTCAGACAACATACCAAGTTGTAAAATTATGTCAGATGAATTCAAAATTTCTTTATCATCTTTATTTATATTCGCTCCCATTTTAGAATATACATTATCTTTTATTCCCAGATGAGAACCATAATTTTCACTTAAAGTAATTTCAAAGCCTAAAGAAATATATTTTTTAACTATATCAGGTGTTACCGCTATTCTTTTTTCAATTTTTTGATTTTCAGAAATGGATCCAATTCTCATAAAAAAACTATAATAAAAAAATTGCCATCATTACCAAAACTGACACTACTGCAATGGATCCCCACAAAATAAATTTAGTAAAATTATTCCAGGTTTTTTTATGATTTTCATTATCCATGAAATTACTTCTGTCTTGCTTTAAATTTTGGATTATTTTTGTTTATTATGTAGACTCTTCCTCTCCTTCTAACCAACTTAGAGCTTAGGTCTCTTTTTTTTAGAGATTTCAATGAACTTTTAATTTTCATAAGATTTTAATGCCGGCAATGTCCTACTCTTCCATGTCTTAAGACAAAGTACCATCGGCGCATAAAGGCTTGACTTCCGAGTTCGGAATGGGATCGGGTATAACACTCTAGCAATAATTACCGGCAAATGGTTTATACTTATTTAAAAAAAAATGTAAATAATTAAAAAAACTTAATATTCAAAGGTATATTTGAGTAAATGAAAGAAAATTTATTTTATTGGGGTCCCTTCATAGATAGAGGCATAGGCACTAAAAAAGCAATTTTTAACTCTGCTTTATCAATAAATAAATACTCAAAAAAATTTAATTCAACAATTATTAATGCTATTGGCGAATGGGATGAGGAAGAAGAAAATGATTTAATAAAATATATTAATTTTGAAAATAAAATTTATGAAAAATTGCCAAAATTTAGTTTTCTTAAAAGTAGAATTTCTTTCATTATAATTTTTTTTAAGTGCTTTTGGAAACTTAAAAAAATCTTGACTGAGAAAAAGCCTAAATATTTAGTTGTCCACTTAATGACGAGTGTCCCTTTTATACTATTTTTAATTTTTAATTTCAAAACAAAATTATTATTTAGAGTTTCAGGTAGACCAAAATTAAATTTTCTAAGAAGTCTTTTATGGAAAATTTCTAATAAAAATATTTCAATAGTTTTTTGCAATACCTCTGATCAAAGAAATGAATTAATTTTAAGAAAAATTTTTCCAGAGAATAAAGTCAAAGTTTTATATGACCCAGTTTATTCAATTAAAGAAGTGTTAAACCAAAGAATTTCAGGTCCTATGGATGAAAATTTTAAAAAAAATAATATTATTATGGTTGGTAGATTAACAAAACAAAAAAATTTTGAAATTTTTATTAAAGCTAGTGAGCAATTATATAAAGAAGGTCTTCTTAAATTTAATACTTTTATTTTCGGAAGTGGTGAAGATAAGGAAAAATTAGAGGAATTAATTAAAAAACATAATCTTGAAAAAAATATTTTTTTAATGGGTAGTAAAAAAAATATTCATAAATATTACTCATTAAGTAAAATTTTTATTTTAACATCATTATGGGAAGACCCAGGATTTGTGTTAATTGAGGCAGCCTTGAATGATTTACTTATAATTTCAAGTGATTGTAAGAACGGACCTAAAGAAATTATTAAAGGAGAAAATGGTGGTATTCTATTTAAGAATAATAATATACAGGATTTAAGAGATAAAATAATAAGTTTTTTAAATTTAAGTGAAATTGAAACTAAAAAGAAAAAAATTTTTTCAAAAAAAAACATAAAAAAGTATTCTCTATTTAGACACTTTAAATTACTAGAAAGTTATATAATTTAAAATTATGAATGTTAGCAAACTTTATCAAAAAGATAATTTTATTCTTTTATTTTTTTCATTGTTACCTATTTCTTTTATTTTAGGAAATGCAATTTTAGAATTAAATATAATTTTGATTATCATCTTATTTCTTAAAGAAATAATAAAAGATAAGAAGCAATTAAACCATTTTTTACAAAGTAAATTGCTTTTCATATTATTAATTTTATGGGCTTATCTAAATATAAATTCATTATTCGCTATAAGTTATGAGAGTTCTTTTAGGAGAAGTATATTTTTTTTTAGATATATTTTTTTTGTATTTGCCTCGATACACTTTTTAAAAAATGAAACACTAAGAAACAAAGTTATTAATTTTTGGACTTTGGTTTTACTAATAGTTTCTCTTGATGTATTTTTCGAATTTACTTATGGAAAAAATATTCTTGGATTTGAAAGTCCAATGAAAAATGAGAGAATTGTTAGCTTTTTTAAGGACGAATTGATTGTTGGAAGTTATTTATTCACATTTATATTTATTATTTTTGGCAAATTTTATAACGAAAAAAAAGAAGCCATATCGATTATAATTTTTTTAATTTTTTTGATTTCCATAATAATAACAGGTGAAAGAGCTGTTACACTTAAAATCCTTTTTTCAATACCTTTAATTGTTTTCTTTGTTTTTGATAAGCCTAAGTTAAAACTTGTAACCCTAATTTTATCAATTTTTTTAATTTTTGTGGCTTTAACTAACGAAAGATTAAATAATAAATATGAAAGTACTTTTAAACACGTTGAAAAAAACTTAAAGAACCAGGATCTCTATAGTGGTTTATTAGATACAAAATATTTAAATCAGTTTTTTTTCTCATATGAAATACTTAAACAAAATTACTTTTTAGGTGTCGGAACAAAAAATTATTTAAAAGCATGTAGTGAATTGAAAAATACGTCCAAAAAGGAAATAGTTAGAAAAAAGGTTTTAAATTGTTATACCCACCCTCATCAATTTTATTATGAATTCATCTCAGAACATGGTCTTTTAGGTACGATAATTATTTTGACATTAATCTTGACATTATTTTTAAAAGATAAGTCAGTGAAAATGAAGAGAGCTGATAAACGTAAACTTTTCATTTTTAAAATTTATATTATAGTTTCTCTACTGCCAATAATTCCAACAGGAAGTTTTTTTTCAAGTCTTCAATTATTTCAGTTTTTCCTCAATTATAGTTTTTACCAAATCTATTTATCTAAAAAATAATTTACTTTCTTATAAATGATACCAGCAATTTATATAAAAAATAAAAAAAGGGCAGATAAACACTCATGATTTCTCTTATCTTACCTTTAAATGAAATTTCAAACATATTATCTCCAAATTTTGTAGTATTTAATATATCTTGTTTTACAAAATTACTATTTTTTTCTGAAAGAACAAATAAGATAATAATTCTTAGTTTCTTACTTCTATTTTTTGTTCCCTTATGCCAAATATAGCTTTCTCTGATAAAAATATCTCCTTTATCCAAAATTAATTTTACTTTTTTTTTGAAAAATTTTTCAAAGTGAAATTTCCAATAGCTAATTCTTTTATGGTGAGATCCTGGAACTAATTCCGTTGGTCCATCAATTTCTTTCAAATCCTCAATGGGTACCCCTATAAGTATTTTTCTTGCACTTTTGGGTCCATCTGTATGAAAAAATTGATCACCTTTATTTGGTAAAGATACATTACCAGCAAATTTTATATCATACTCATCTAAGGCTTTGTTAGTCAACTTTTTTATAGCTTCAGATATTTTCAGTTCCTTTAAAATTTCCCAGATTTTTATAATTTCTTTAGAGGGTTTTAGGTCTAAATTTCCTGTCATAAAACCACCAAGTTTTTTTATCTTTATATAATTAGAATCATATTCTCTAACAATTTCTCTTTTTACTTGATCGAAATGAACAAAAGCAGTCTCACTTTTTAATAATTTTTCAAAAATAATAAAACCATTTTTATCAAAAAGTAATTTTTTTTCTTTTAGATTTAGCATATAAATTTTGAAATGTTTAAAAATCCAATTTTATTATTAACATATAAAAGACCTGAAACTACTAAGATCATAATTGACAAAATTATATCAATAAAACCAAAAAAATTATATGTTTTTCAAGATGGTCCAAAAAAAAATTTTAAAGAATTTGATTGTTTAAAACACCAAGAAACATCTAACATTATTTTGAAAATTAAAAAAAAGTGCAAAAGTACTAAAATACTATTTTATTCATTTAAAAAGAACATAGGTCAGAGGTACATAGCGAATAAAATCTTAAATATTGTTTTTAAGAAAGAAAAAGAGATAATTTTTTTAGAGGATGATACTTATCCAGACAGGTCATTTTTCACTTATTGCTCTTTAATGTTAAAAAAATTTGAGAACCATAAAATCATTTATCATATTTCAGGATGTAATCAATTTTACGGGTTATATAAAAAAAGGATTGGCAAAGAAAATTTCTTTTTATCAAAATATCCACAATTATGGGGTTGGGCCACATGGAAAAAAAAATGGAAAAAATATTATAATCCTAAAATACAGGATTGGGAGAAGAATAAAAAACATTTTTTAGATAAATGTATAGACAGCAAGGGTGAATACAGATTTTTTAATTATTATATTCCTAAAAATTCTAAGGGTTCTCATATTGGTTGGGATGTTCCTTGGATTTATAAATTAATTTTAAATGAAAAGAAGACATTGGTGCCTAATATAAATTTGATAAAAAATTTAGGTTATAACTATTCCCCAGAGGGAAAGGGCGCAAAAAAATTTAGAAATCTTAAAATAGGAAGTTTAAAAAAAGATCAATTTAAATATAAGAAAATTATTCACAATATTGAATATGATAATTTTTTAAGAGATAGCTTCTATCATAGAAAAAACTTTGTTAAAATAGTAAAAAATAAATTAATCAAAATTATTAAAACCTTTTCTGGTCATTCATAAATTCAATTCTCACAGTGTCCTCTTCGTAAGTTTTTTGATCTCTGGGATTTTTACTCATAACAAGAATTTCAGTCTCTTTCGTATAAAGCATTGCGTGATCAATCATTGGACCTGTAAATAATAATTGCCCCTTTGTAACAATTTTTTTTTTGATATTTTCATCAGAATTAGTTTTTCGAAAATAATATTCAAACTCTCCACTAATAACATAAATAAAATGCCAATCTTTTTTATGGTAATGATTAGCTCTCCATGTGCCAGGTTTTGAGTATATTAGGGATGCACTTTTCATATTCAAATCACATAGAGGTTGTATAAATCCTCTATCATCCTTAAATCTATCTTTTAATTTCACTAGATCTGCGTTTAAGTATTCCTTCTTATATTCATCAATCATTTATAAATCCTCCTTTTTTAAGATTACTATATTTGTTATTTTTGTTAATGTTTATTTAAATTAATCATGTCTTATTAAAAAACTTTCTTTTATAAAATTGCATTCTGATCGTAGTCTCATTAGATTTTAATTTATATCTTTTAATGCCTTTAATTAAATTAGAAATTTCGTAATTAAGATTCGTAAATCTTATCTTCCCAAGATATTTTTTTAAATTTTTACTAGAAGTTTTGTAATTTCTTAAATCTTTATTTTTACTAACAAAATTTATATTTTTATTTGATAAACCAAAATATTTTACAATTTTAAATGCTAAATTTCTTATTGTCGAGTTAAAGGCCACTAAATTAATTACAAAAGATGGCAATTCATCTCTAGATATAATCTTTTCATAAATTTTACTCACATCTGTTAAGGATATAAAGGGTCTCCACTGTTTGCCATCACCATCAACTGTTATGTTCCCAGAATTAATTAGAGAATTTACAAATATATTTATTACAAGGTCTAATCTTAGATTTTGCGAAAAACCAAATAGAGTAGAATTACGAAGAATATTCACTTTAAATTTATTTGATTTGATTTTAAAAATTGCTTTCTCAGCTTTTAAATTTGCTTTTGCATAAGTACTTAAGGGATTTGTTTTAGATTTTTCGTTAACTGTTTTTTTATTAAATCCATAAACTGCACATGTTGAATTAAATATATATCTCTTAACTCCAGAAGCTTTTGCCATCTCAGCAAATTTTTTTCGACCATAAAAATTTATTGCCCAAGTATGTTTTTTATTTAATTCTGAGCTTGGATCATTGGGGATACCATTTAGATCACAAACAATATCTACATCTTTAAAATCTTTAGGGACTACATCTATTATATCTTTTTTCAAAATTTTAAGTCTATTATTAAACTTAATTTTTTTTCTGTTTGCATATAACCATTTAAAAAAAAACTCATCATAAACAATTACTTTATTTTTTTTAAGTAGAACTTGTGTTAAATAGGTTCCTAAATAGCCTCCCCCTCCTGAAATTAATATGGTTTTCATTTAGATAATTAATTATAATCTAATATTTTAATTTATGTTGTTTAAAAAATTAATAAAACTAGTATTACCAGATTTTCTACTACAAATTTATTACGATTACAAAAATAAAAATAAAACCTATTTCGGGCATCATAATCTTGATCAAAAACTTTGTGAATTTCTAAACTACAAAAATGGTTTTTTTATAGAATTAGGAGCAAATGACGGAATAAGACAATCAAACACATTTTACTTTGAAAAAAATCTAAATTGGAAAGGTATTTTAATCGAACCGATTGCAACAAAATTTCATAAATGTGTTAAAAACAGATCACAAAAAAATTTTTTTTATAATAAAGCATGTGTTGGTTTTAATTTTAAAGATACTCAAATTAAGATGATATATTCTGATTTAATGACAACTATCAATGATAAAAGAATCATTAACAAAGTTGACAGCAAACAACATGCTCTGGAAGGTAAAGAATATTTGAAAAAAAAGGAAAAAATTGAAGAATTTCAAGTTGAGACAACTACTCTTAATCAAATTTTTGAGGATGTAGATGCTCCAAAATTGATGGATTTCTTATCACTCGATGTTGAGGGAAGTGAACTAGAGGTTTTAAATGGAATAAATTTTTTAGATTATAACTTTAAATATATTGTTGTAGAATCAAGAGATGACGATCAATTAAAAGGGTTTTTAATCAAAAAAAATTACTCTTTGATTAAAAAAATAAGTAAAAGAGACTTATTATTTAAATATAAAAGTTTTTAGAGTGATAAATATTGGCTTAATAGGTTTTGGTAAATATGGAAAGAAATACTTTAAAAACATCATTGATAACAAAGAATTAAGAATCATAAAAATTCTACGAAAAAAAAAAGATAAATCAAAAATTTTTACAAATAATAAAAAAAAATTCTTTAATATTAAAAATATTGATTTATATATAATAGCCTCCCCAGTTAATACTCATTCTTATTATCTAGATATAATAATGAAAAGAAATAAACATGTAATTGTAGAAAAACCACTAGTTAAGTCTTATGAGGAATTTTTAAGATTTAAAAAAAATTTAAAAAAGTTTAAAAAAATTATTTTGATAAATCACACTGATTTAAATTCTAAAGCATATTTAAGATTAAAAAAAAAGATCAAAAAAATAGGTAAAATTATATCTGTAAAATTAATTTATGGAAAAAAAGATCCATACTTTTTAAAAAGTATAAAAAACTCTAATGATCTACCGTTTTTTGAGTGGTTGCCACATCCATTATCAGTAATTACTGATTTATTTAAAAACATGAAGTTTGATTTGACGATCAAGGAAAAAAAATTAAAAAAAAATAAATATATCTTTCAAAATCTTGAGGTTATTTTTTTCAACAAAAAATTCGATTTAAAAGTTAAATTTTCAAATGACTATAAACATAAAAAAAGAAATTTAGATATAATTGGTTCGAAAGGATCTTTATATTATAAAGGCTATAATAATAACAAGGTTCGTTTAGTAACGAAATATAAGAGTAGAAATCTTATTGTTAAGGACGATAATCCAATAAATAATTTACTTAAAAAATTTATTAATAAGTATTACAAAAAATCAAAAATTGACGATAGAAAAATAATAAATCAAACAACTGGTCAACTTTTTTATATTTCAAACAAAATTGAATAGGTTAGTCATTTTCTAATTTTGGCCTTGGAAATGGTGAGATAAACAAAAAATCTTTATTAATTTTTTTACATTTTTTTTTTATACTTTCATAAAAATTCCATGCTAATACAATTATAATTTGGTATTTTTTCTTATTTTTTTTTAAATATTCAAAATTTTTTATCAAAAATTTTTTTCCTGGAGTAAATCGATTTACTTTTAATTGATTATCATCAATTACAATTTTCATTTCATTTTTAGATAAGTCAAAAAAATGAGAAAAAGTTGTTAATTTTGCTGGCGCGCCATATCCAATAATCTTAACATTTTTTTTATTTTGTCTTTTTAAGATATCTTTTAAAATTTTTTTTGTTTTAAGTATTTCTTTAAAAAAGGTGTGATATCTTTGAACTGAAAATAAACCATTTTTTAACTCTTTTTTAATTTGATTATTTATTTTCGTTTTTTGGATTTTATAGGCATTTATATTTGAAATGTATATTCTAATTGATCCACCTTGAGCCTCGATTAATTCAAAATCAAATACTTGTAATTTATGTTTTTTAAAAAAATTTATAAGTGGTTTTAAAGAATGATAACTCATATGCTCATGATATATAGTATCAAAAGTTTTTTTTTTTATTACAGTGCCTAAATATGAGACTTCTAATACAAAAACTCCATTCTGAGAAAGAATATTCTTAACACCTTTTGTAAAATCATTTAAATAAGGTGTATGAGCAAAAACATTATTTGCTGTTATCAAATCAAATTTTGAATATTTTTTTTTTAACTTTTTGCTAAATTTAAAACTAAAAAAATCTGATTTAATATCAATATTTTTACTTAAATTAAGACCTCTTAAGTTTTTCGCTGGCTCAACCCCTATTACATTTTGAAACCTTTTTTTGACAAAGTTTTTAAGAAAAGTTCCATCATTACAAGCAATGTCTAAAATTTTAGAATCTTTGTTCAAATTAAACTTACTAATTAATTTATTAGAATATTGTTTAAAATGTTCAGATAAAACTTTTGAGGTTCCAGAGACATAAAGATAGTTTTCAAATAAAATTTTTGGATTTATCAACTCTTTTAACTGAAGATGTCCACAAGTCTTACATAAAACACAACTTAAATTAAAAAAATTTTCTCTTTCATTAATTTTTTTGGGGTAAGAATTTGCTAGTGGTGTTTTGCCAAAATTTATCACTCTCTTCAAATTTATTGAATTACAAAGAGCACATCTTTTTTTTAGCAAAAACTTTTTATTTTTAAAAATTATCATTTATTATTTTAATTTAATTTAATATTCTTTTTCTTGGTATCCAAATATTCCCAAAAAAATACCCATAATTCTTATTAAGTACATTAATGAAGAAAAAAAATATTTCCTAGAAATTATTGCCTTAGATAAATTTATAAAGAACTTTATGAGATCACTGATTAATTTTATCAAAACTACAAAGCTACCATTAAAATTTCCATAAAGAATTCTATAAATAATTGTAGAAGAAGTACCATATCTTATATTTCTTTTAAAAAACCATCTAAAATTTTCTCTCCGAGCATCTCTAAATTCATATACTGGAGCATAAGAATTCCATAAAAAGCTTTTTCCAGTTTTAAAAATCTCAGAGAAAAATAATTGGTCCTCACCGCCAATTTTATTCAATTGAATGGAAAAATTAATATTATTTCTAATTATATTTGAGTGGAAAAATACATTGTTAGTTGATGCCCACTTAATTCTGGAGCCATTTTTGCAGTTACGTTCCATAATCTTTAAAAAAATATTGTTTGATTTTGATAATTGAGGGCCTGCAACAATATCAACTTTTTTCTTTTTAATCACGTTCATCATTGAAATTAGCCAATTTTTATCGATAACACAGTCATCATCTATAAAGGCTGCATAATCAAATTTTTTCTTTCTGAGAATTTTAAGAATTTTATTTCTCGGAAAAACTACACCTGGAAAACTTTCCCTAAAAAAATTTATTTTAATATTATTTTTAAATCTATTTAATAGATCACTATAATTAGCTTTATCATTTGAAACTAAAATTACTTCGATATTATACTTTGGATAATCTCTTAAGTTTCTTATTGATAACAAATTTTTTGATAATTTTAACTTTCTATTTTTGGTACAAATACAAAATAAAATCTTATTTTTCATGCTTTAAATTGATATATAAAAAAATATAAGTAATCATGTTAAAAAGTAGAATTAAAGACAAAAAGATCGAGCTCTTATAATTTAAAATTGCAACGAAAAATATCGATAGATTAAATGTATTTATTAATAATGCAGTAATCAAATTAGCAAATAAATTCTTTTTAATTTTTAAATTAATTAAATTAAATAATCTATGGTGTAGATGATTATTATCTGGATAAATTGGATTATAATTAGAAATAAATTTTCTTATAACAGAAAATAATGTTTCAAATGCTGGATACCACAAAATAACAATTATAAATAATACCGAAAAATTCTCATTCGTTTTAAAAAAATCTATTGCAATGTATCCAATAATACTTGAAATAGAATAAGCTCCAGAGTCTCCTAAAAAACTTTTATTCAACAAATTAAATATTAAAAGAATGAATAAAATTAAAAAAGTATTTAAAATTAATGATAAATCATAATTTAAATTATTAAATTTCACTAAATAAATTAAACTTAATAATACTAAAAGATAATAAATCAAAAGTAAGCTATTTAAACCATCTAAAAAATTCGATCCATTAATCAAAACAAGGAAGCATAAAATTGTAAAAATTATACTTAAGATTTTATATTCTATGATCAGATCTAAATATTTAAGATTTGTAAAATCTATTTCAATTTTTAATAGATAAACAAAAATTGATACTATAAAAAATTGTAAAATAAATCTCAGTGAAGGCACGTCTAATATCCTTAAGTCCGATATTAATCCTATTAAAAAAATCAAAAATATGAAAAACTTAAGACTTATTGCTGTTGAGGGATAAAATAAGAATAATAATATAAAAACTAAACCTCCTGATAAAATTATGCTAGACTTTTGATTGACCATCTTCTTGTGATTTAAATGATTTGGATCATCTAAAAGAAGTTTTTTTTTTGATAAAACAAAATTTATTAATACATGAAAAATAATTCCTATTATAAATTTAATTAAAAACATTTTTATATTTTTTGATAAATTTTTTTAATTAAGTAAAAAATTGATAATCTAAGAACAAAAAAACAGGTTATAAAAAAGTTTTTATTTTCAATCTTTTTGTATACTTCATAAGCATCAAGAAATTTTTGTAAAGTATTACTCGATAAGGAATTTTCAGTTTTTCTCCATAATAAAAGTGATTTTTGAATTCCATATATTTTTGTTATTTTTGATAATTTTAACCAAAGATAGAAATCTTCTTTGGTTTTAGTATGTCCAAACTTTAAGGATTTGTTCAACAAGGATCTTTTTATTATAACTGAGGATAAAGCTATATCACATGATTTAATCAAATCTTTATATTTTAAGATTTTTTTTGTGTGCATTTTTCCAATTATTTTATTCTTATCATTAATTAAAGTATAATTTGAGTGTGAAAATTCAATTTTATTTTCCTCCATGAATTTTAATTGTAATTGAGATTTTTTTTTTTGCCATACATCATCAGCATCACAAAAAGCAATATACTTTGAATTAGAATTTTTAATTCCTATATTTCTAGATTTGCCAACGCCTAGATTTTTCTTATTAATGATTATTTTATATTTTATTTTTTTGTTTAATATTTTTTTAATATAATCTAGATCATCCAAATTTTTTTGATCGTAAATGATTATAATTTCTTGTTTTTTAAAGCTTTGATTAATAATAGAATTTAATGTTTTTTTGATAAATTTTTTTTTTTTATAATATGGTAAAATTATTGATAGATACATTGGCTATAAAAAAATATTTATCATAATATTGACAAATAACATTATAAATATGTCTATTATTTGATATGAGATAATTCAATACAATATGAAAAAAAAAATTATTTTTTTTTGTCCTTCTATAGAAATTGGTGGGGTTGAGAAAAATTTATATAAAATAATTAATTTTTTTGCACAGAATAATTTAGATACATACTTAATTACATTTAATAAAAGTTTTAGTGGTAAATTTAATAAAAAAATTAAGATCTTAAACAACAGTTTTTTAGGTAATTTAAATTATCCATATTTTTTTAAAATACTTTGTTGTTATTATATTTATTTTTCAAATTTTGGATTGAGTAAAAATAATACGTTTGTAGCCTTTCAATCAAATTTATATTTTATTTTACTGGCTAAATTTACTGGAAATAAGATAGTAGCTAGATCAAATGCAGCACCTAATTATTATATTTCAAATTTTGTAAAAAAAAATATCTTTAAATTAATTTTTAATTTGGCAGATAAGATTATTGTAAACAGCAAGGAGTTTCAAAAAACTTTTTTAGAAACTTTTAAAATTAAACCTATCATGATTTACAACCCATCTGTTAGTAAAAAAATAATAAAAAGATACTCAAAAAAAAAAATAAAGAAAAGAAAAAAACTAATCAATTTTGTAAATGTTGGTAGATTGACATATCAAAAAAATCAAATTCTTTTAATTAAAGCTTTAAGTGAAGTTGAAAAGCTGGATTATAAACTTTTAATAATTGGAAATGGAAAAGAAGAGACTAATCTAAAAAATTATATTTTTAAAAAAAAGTTAAATAAAAAAATTAAAATTATAAATAACATTATTAATGCCAATAAATATCTTGCTAAAAGTGATGTTTTAATTTTAACATCACGATATGAAGGATTGCCAAATGTTTTAATTGAGGCACAATTAAATAAAAAATTCATTATTTCTGCAAATTGTCCGACAGGTCCTAAGGAAATTTTGTTAAATGGAAAAGCAGGATATCTATTTAAAAATGATGATATTAATGATCTTAAAAAAAAGATAAATGACTATCTAACTAAAAAAAATGAAAATGTCGTATCAAATAAAATACAATTCGGATTTAATAATTTACTTCGTTTTGAGGAGGAAATAAATTTACAAAAGTATTATAATGAGATTATCCGCTTATGATTAAAAAAAATTTAATTTTTTTTATGTCTAATTTTTCATCTGGCGGAGCTGGAAATTCAATATCAAAACTATGTTTAAACCTATCACAAAAAGAATATAAAATAACAATTATAAGTTTGGGTAAATGTGCATATTCAAAAATATTTAAAAGGAATAACATAGATGTCCATGAACTTAAAAATAGAAAACTATTTTTTTCAATAAAGGATATAAAAAATACAATAGAAAAATGTTTTCAAGATAGTTGTAAAAACATACTAATATCAAATATTCATTATAATAATATTATTCTAACACTAATAGCAAGACGAATTAATGGTCTTAGGATTATTTTAGTTGAGAGAACACCATTAGAAGAATTAGATATTTTTTTTTCAATTAAAGATTTTTTAAAAAAAAAAATTATAAAATTTTTAATAAAATTTATTTACCCATTATCAGACACAATTGTTGCAAACTCATCAGGTATTAAAAAAGGCTTTCCTAAGAATCTAAAAAAGAATGTTAAAGTTATCTATCCTCCATCAATAACAAAAATTCTTAAACGAAAAAAACTAAGAAAAATTTCAAAAAAAAAGCTTGAAATGGTATGTTTTAGCAGACTGACTATTGAAAAAAACATTGAGTGCGCAATTAATTCGTTAAATTATCTAAAAAATGAAAATGTATCTTTAACAATTTATGGTAATGGAAATTTAAAAGAAAAATTAATTTCGCTTTCAAAAAAATTTGATTTAAGTGATAAAATTTTATTTAAAAATCATACAAATAATGTTCTTAAAGACATTAAAAAGTTTGATATACTTATATCTCCATCATTTTTTGAGGGTTGTAGCAATTCAATAATAGAGGCATTAAATAATGATTTAATTGTAATCGCATCTAACTGTCCTGGTGGAAATTGTGAAATTTTGGCGAATGGAAGGTTTGGTCAATTATTTTTAACAAATAATAGTTATGATTTATCACTTAAAATAAAAAAGATTTTAAGAAATTTTGATCATTTCAAATATAAATATAGAAAGCAAAAAATAAAACTAAGTAATTTCTTATTAAGTAAAAATGTAAAAGAATACTCCAAATTATTTGAAAAAGTTTAATCCACAAATTATCGTAAATTTTTTTTTAAGTTCATTAACTGGTAATTTTTTTGAAAAAATCTATAATATAATTTAATCCTTTTTCAGAATAAACATTCTTATAAATTGTTTGAGAGTTTTCAACTAAATTTTCACGTAAATCTTTATCGTTGAGTATCATTTCTATTCTCTCAATAAGGTTAGAAAAATCTAATTCATAACTTAAATATGAAAAATTATCTCGATAAATATTTGGCCATGTTTCTAAATAATCAACCTTAGGGAAAACTACAGCAGCACCCATTTTGATTGCTTCGAACTCTCTATAACAAACCTCACCCCATCCAAATGCACCAACTGAAACTTTAGATTGCATCAGTCTATTTAAATAAGTTTTATGATTTAACCTGCTACTTGAAAGCTTATAACGTTCATTTAAGATGGAGAAAACTCTTTTTCTTTGAAAATGAATTGATTTTTTATCCTCATTTTTCCGTAAATTAAAACTGCAAAATACATCGTGAGATTTTTGCTTATCAAAATAAAAACCTAAACAATTTTTATATAATTTTTTAAAATCATTACCGACCAATGATTTAAATAAAGATAGATACTTATTTGAAATATTGCTATTAATTATATCAAAAAAATTTCCAACACCAATATTCCAACCTAGAATTAATTTATCATCATATTCATTTAATAAAGTATGGACATTAAATTTAATATCTTTTTCTAAAAAAAATTTTTTTTGATAAAAGTCAGCATAATATCTATCCCTAAAAAAACTTTTTCTATAAAAATTTTTATCCTTATAAAATTGTTTTTTGACGTACTTTTTAACATATGGTAGAACCTCAAATGATGTAGTTCCTGAACTGTCGGTCAAATCAAGCCATACTATATTTGAATTTTTTTTTGAAATTTCCAAAACATATTCTAAAAAATCATAATTCACGCCTAAACCAAATCTTTTTTTTATTTTGTTTGAATATGTGTCTGTTATCAGTCTACTATCTATGATTATGAAGTCTGAGTCGAAAAATTTTTTACTAAAATTATCAAAAAATGTAATATCATAACCTGCTTCTTTTAACTCATCTCTAAAATATTTTAGTATGAACCAATAACCGAAATTTTTTCCCCAATTTAAAACAGGTCCTTTATTGATTATTCCAATTTTAATCATTCTTAATATTGTGTTGATATAAATTATAAATTTTTTTAAATCTTTCTTCCCAACTATTTCTTGCTGCAGTTGCCAAAGAATTTTTTGAAATAAATTTTCTTAAAGTATAATTATTTGATAAATTGTAAATTTCTCTCTTCCAAGCAAATGGATTTGTATAATTTCTAATTAAAATTGAATTCTTTTGGTTTTTTAAAATCTCTCTTAAAACCTTTAAATCTGAACTTATAATTGGAATTCCAGTAGCCAAATATTCGAACATTTTTAAGGGTGAAATATATTTTGAAATATCATCATTAAAATTATCTGAGTTTATAGAAACTTTTGATTGATAAGGCATTAGAAGAATATCTGCTGATTTAACTAACTTAATTGATTCACTATAACTTACAATAGGATATACTTTAAAATTTTTAGATGAACTGACTTTTTCATCCCTCAAACCATATAAGTAATAATCATATTCTGGTGTTAATCTAGATAATTTTCTTATTACATCGATCCCTCGGCCCTTATAAAAACTACCTAAATAAAAAATTTTTTTTATATTTTTTCTAATTTTATTTTTCACCTTAAAATCTCTTAAGTCACAAGCATCATGTAAAACGATAAAATTATTTTTTTTTAAATTAAAAAATTTAGATAAATTATTAGATATAAAAATTACTTTAGTTATATATTTTGAATTTATAAAGTTTAAGTTTAAAAACAAAAATTTTGTGAGACCTTTAATTTCTTGATGAATTTCTAAAAAATGATTCGTCTTTAATAATGATAGAAAGAAACTTGACATTAAACTTCTTGAAATAATTAAGCTTTTTTCATTTCTTAATTGTATTCCAACTTTAAGACCAAAAATAAACCTTTTTAAAAATGAATTTAAATAAATACCTCTAAAAACGTTTTTGACTTCTATGTTTTTGTTACTATGTAAATTAAAATATTTTTTAAAAAATCCCTTTTCAACATTTTTTTTCAAATTTGGGCATATTAAAATTGCTTTATTTAAAAATTTTAGAGAGTTATCTAATAGTTTAAAAATATGAACAGCTTGTGCTTTATTTGAAGGTAACGATAAATCGGTAATATAAATAATTTTTTTTAACAAAATATCAAAATAAATCTAAATATTTTTTATTAATCTTTTTAATTTTTAAAATTTTTTTTTTAAAAATATCATGATCTACAAAATTTAATATCAATTCATAATCATTAACATTAAAATTTTTCAATATATTGATATTTTTTACCTTTTTTTTTGCTAAAAGTGGATCACATACATCAAGATTCTTAATTTTTTTTTTTAATAATTTATATAATTTAAGTGCAAAAGAATTTCTAATATCAGATACATTTTTTTTGTAAGTTAGGCCTAAAACTAAAATTTTGGTTTTTTTTAAATTTAATTTAAAGCTTTTTATTTCTTTAATTATTTTGTCATACATAAATAGATACATTGAGTTGTTAATTTTTCTTCCTGACAAAATGACCTCTGTTTTTATCCCTTTTTTCTTAGCAAAACTGGAGTAGTAATAAGGGTCAACTGGAAGACAATGTCCACCGACTAAACCAGGATCAAATTTTAAAAAATTCCATTTTGTTGAGGCCAATTTTATTACATTTGAAAAATTTATATTCGATTTATAGCACACCTTATAAATCTCATTCATTAACCCAATATTCAAGTCTCTTTGAATATTTTCTATTACTTTTGCACTTTCGGCTTCTTTAATGTTATTTGTAAGTGAAATTTGTTTGGTAACGCTTCCATATACTTGTTTTGCAATTTTTAAATTTTTTAAACCAGTAATCGAAACAATCTTATTTATCTTATCAACAGAATGTTCTTTGTCACCTGGATTAATTCTTTCTGGAGAATATCCAACAAAAAAATTTTTATTTGATTTGAGCTTTGAGTATTTTTCTAAAAGTTTAGCGCAATAATTTTCGGTAATTCCTGGATAGAAAGTAGATTCAAAAAAAACTATATCATTCTTCTTAAGGACTTTGCCAATTAACTGACAACTTTTTTTTATATATTTTAAATTTGGTGAATTATTTTGAAATACTGGAGTAGGAACTGCAACAATAAAAAAATTGCTTTCCTTTAGGTCTTCAATATTTGATGTAAATATAGATTTATTCTTTAGGTGTAATTCTTTTTTTGTGTATTCTTTATTCGCATCCAATCCTTTTTGTAAAGTTTTCACTCTTAGAATATCATTATCAAAACCAACACAATTAAATTTTTTTTGTAATTTGAGAAATAATGGTAAACCTACATACCCTAACCCGATAATAGATGGTTTAATAATCATTATATCCGACTCTTAATGCTATAAAAATAATTTGAAAGGTATTTTTTGATATTATTTGAATTGTACTTCTTTAAGCCCCATACTTTGCGAAATATTCTATTTAAATCTTTTTTTACAAACTTACTTTGACTAATTTTAGTAATATCCTTAAAGTTATTTACTTTAAATACAACTTTATCTTGAAAAAGATCATCTGCAAAATCATTGCTAGAATGAAGTTTTAATGGAATAGCTTTATATAATGTAGACTCTAAAATCGCGGTAGAAATTGTAGCAATAAAATAATTGAATCTTATTTCTTTGTTTATTTGATCTAAATTCTGAAATTTAAAATATCTAATATTTTCTTTTTTACAAAAGTTATCCCATTTAGTCTCTATTCTTTGGGGCTTTAGTTTAACATATATATTTATTTTCTTACTTTTATTTAGTCTTTTCAAAAGATTGCTAACTATTTTAAAATTTAAATCTAAATCAAAAAGATAAAGTATATTTATAACATCTTTATTTATTTTTTTTGAAATTTTTTTTTGAGGATATCCACTTATAAAAATTTTTTTTCTTATATAATCTTTATTAACTTCTATTAATTTATTTTTAAAATAATTTGACCAAACAATAAAATTATCAAAACATAAATATTTTATTCCAATTACATATTTTGAAAATTTATAATGCATATAGCCGAATGTCTCTATATTCAATTCGTAACAAGCTTTTAGAAATGATTGAATTACCCTTTGGTCATCAATACTTAAAAATTTTTCTATTTTAAGGAATTTAAAAATTTTTTTTATCGTTTGGAAATTTTTTTTTTCTTTTTCATGTAAAATTTTATAATTATCAATTAAAGAACTTTTTTTATAAAAAAAATAATTATTGAAATAATCAAAAGATAGATAAAAAATCACATTAGGATATATAAAATATGCTTTTAAACTGTCTAAAAAAGAGCTACATCTTATTATATTTAATGATTTCTTAAATTCATAGTTTTCTAAAATGTAATTACTTCTAAAATCGAACTTTCCTTTTTGACCCTTGTGAACTATAAAATAATTCGCATGTTTAATCCTTTTAATTTTACAAAAAAGAATTGTGTTAAAAGATAATAATAAAAGTACAATATTAAACACAAAACCTAAAAATGAAATTTTTCTGAAATTAAAATTTTTATTAAGTAAAAGAATATGTAAATAATTTTTAGATATATTGTAACTTGAGTCTCTAAAATATTTTTTTTCAATTTTATAAAATTGGTTTAAAATTTTTTTATGAATAATCATGATTGATTGTATTATTAAAATAAATTAGTATTTACATATGGATAATGTCAAAATTTTGGATTGTACACTTAGAGATGGTGGTTATTACAATAATTGGGATTTTTCAACAAATTTTGCAAAAAATTATTTAAAAACATTATCGAATACATCTGTGAAGATAATAGAAATTGGTTTTAGAAAACCTATTGATAATACTGGGTCTGGACCAAGCGGATTAAAAAAAGTTGGAAAATTTTTAATTTCTGAAGAAAAATATTTATCTCGATTTAAGTTTGATAAAGAAAAAAAAATATCAGTAATGATAGACTTAACAGATTATATTGGAAAAGATGGTTTCAAAAAACTAAAAAAAAATTTTAATGACTCAAATAAAAGTTTGATTCAAATTGTAAGAATTGCGTGTAATATAAATGATAAACATTATCTAAATAAAATAGTTAAGTACCTTAAAAATAATAATTATATTGTCTGTGTAAACTTAATGAAATTTACAATACTATCCAATCAAAAAATTTTATCTTTTTTTAAATTGTCACTAAAAATAGGTGCAGATTATTTATATCTTGCAGATAGTTTTGGTAATTGCACACCTAATAAAATAATTAATATTTCTAAATTTATAAAAAGTAGGGGTATAAACTTAAATTGCTTGGGTTTCCACTCACATGATAATACTGGAAATGCTCTTAAAAATACTATCGCGTCTATAAAAACAGGATTTGGAATAATTGATACCTCTATTATGGGAATGGGTAGAGGAGCAGGAAATTTAAAATTAGAAAATTTTTTAAGATATAAAAAAAAATATAGAGAATTAGAAAAGGTAAATTTCTTTTCAAAAAGATTTATGAAAAATCTTTTGAAAAAATATAAATGGGGAAAAAATAGATACTATCTTTACTCTGCTCATAACAATATTCATCCGACTTTTATTCAAAGATTTTTGGAGGAAGAAAAATTCAAAAAAGATAGAATAATTAAAATTTTAAAGTTTCTCAAAAAAAATAATGCTACTCAATACGATATGAATATTTTCGATAACTTATTTTTAGATGTAAAAAAGTTTAAAAAAGAACACAATGGAAATAACGATAAAATAGCAATTTTATGTGATAATTCACAAACGAAAAGTATAAACTTAAAAAAGTTAAAATTAAAAGGATATCAGACCTCTACACTTAATTTTGTAAAATTTATAAATGATAAAAATCTTGATTATATTTTTATGTGTAACGCTTATAGGATTTTTACTGAAATTGAGAGAGCTTTATCTCTAAAATCTATTAATCTTGTTGTGCCAAATTATAAAATTTTAAAAAATGTTATGAAAAAAAATAATAATAAAATCGTTAATTATAATATTAAAAAAAATCAAACTTTTAAGATTAAAAAAAGTCAATGTGAAAATGATAAAAATCTAGTTTTAGTATATGCTTTAAGTTATTGCATCGCTCAAAAATTTAAAGAAATTAAAATTTACGGATTAACAAAAAATGTTTCAAACATGAAAATATTAAATAAAATAAAGAATTACATCAAAAAAGAAAATTTTTACTCAAAAATAATACTACAGTAATTATCTTAATATAAAAACTGATATACTTTTTCTATAAACTACTTTCTCATTTTTCAGATCTATAATTGGGCCAACTCCATGTAGTGAGTTAAAAGTTTTTATGTGTAAAGACATTTGATTTTTTTTAAAAGGTAATTCTCTTACTAATTCAGCATCTTCAAACGGGACTGTTTTATTATAAAAATTATATTTATATCTATTCGATTTTGCTTTAAATATTTTAGTGCCAAGGTTTTCAACTTTAAAAATATTTTCATCGTCAATAATTGGAATTACAAATCCTATTAATTTATTACCTCCATCAGTATGAGGCAAAATATATCCATTTTTAATTGGTATAGAGGAAAATTCAAAATCGATGATTGATTTTCTAAATAAAAAATTTTTGATAATTTGTTTTATCTTATTACTACGTTTAACATTCATTCTCAAATCAACCTGATTTGAAATTAAAAAATTATTTAAACTTTGTACAAACTCATCAGAATTGAGGTATTTATAAAATCTACTAGTCACCGTTGTGGTGTTTATAAACTTTATAAAATTCTCAGATGAATTTGAAAATCTATATTTTTTAAATTTATTATCTGACTCTTTGCTTTCAACTTCCTCAAAATAACTCAGATCAGGATATTCTGTACACATTTGTTCATAAATATCATTGTCCAAAAAATCATTTAAAATACAATGCGGAAAAGGATCGTAGAAAAAATTTGATCTATTAAAATTTATCATTATGTGCCTAGTATCTTTTTTATATTAAATTATTGTTTAGTAAATGTTTAATTAATTTATATTATTAAAAAATGAAAAAAAAATATATAATTGTCATACCTGCAAGATATAATTCCTCGAGACTACCTGGCAAACCTCTAATAAAAATATTAGGTGTTCCAATGATAATTAGAACCTACAATCAATGTCGGAAAGTTGTTGCAAAAGATAAAATTTTTATTGCAACTGACGATAAAAGAATTCAAAAATTATGTAAAATTAATAATTTAAATTGTATTTTAACATCAAAAAATTGTCTTACAGGCACAGATCGAATTTCTGAAGTTTCAAAAAAAATTAAAGCAGATTTTTATATCAATATTCAGGGAGATGAACCAATTTGTGATGTAGGTGATATCAAAAAATTAATTAAAACAGCCAAAAGATACCCTAATAGAATAATTAATGGTTATACAAAAATAATAGATAAAAAGTTATTTTTTTCTAAGCACATACCCAAGGTGGTATTTAGAAAAGATGGTAGGTTATTATATCAATCTAGATCTCCAATACCAATTAACAAAAAAGGTAATTTTTTACATGCATGGAGGCAAGTTTGCATATATTCACTACCGTATAAAGCTCTCAAGATATTTTCAAAACACAAAAAAAAAACTATTTTAGAAAACATAGAGGATTGTGAACTTATCCGTTTTTTAGAACTGGGACTAGATGTCCACATGATCAAAATGTCTAATAATTCAATTTCTGTAGATACCAAAAAAAACTTGATAGAAGTTATTAAAAAAATAAAAAGAAGGGTTTAATAATAAATTTATTGAATATCGACTAATAACCGCTTTAAATGAGACAAAAAAACTATTTTTTTTAAACCAATCAATTATTAATAATTGATAATTTTAAATTTTGTTATAATCATAAATTATGTTAAAATCACCTTTTAAATCTCGTCGGCCAGAGGAATTCAAAATACTCATTTTTTACCCAAATTTACACATGAGTGCACTAATGCCTCAATCAGTCGGAATTTTTACTGCACTTCTTAAAAAAGAAGGATATCAATTAGACCTTTTCGACTGTACTTATTATCAAGATATTGACTCGTTAACCCTTGGAAAAAATACAAATGAGGAAAAAGTTGAAAATAGAAATGTCCATAAATACGATAACTCTGAATGGCATAAAAAGGGTGTAAAACCTAAATCAGGAATTATTAAAGACTTTCAAAAAAAAATTGAAACTTTTCAACCAAATTTGATATTAGTTTCTGTTCTTGAGAGCACATATTTTCTTGCAATTGATTTGTTAAAATCAATTCCTAAAAGTCAAAGAAATTTCAAAACCTTGTTTGGGGGTGTTTTTGCGACTTATGCCGCTGAAAAAGTAATTAAACATGACTTAGTTGATTATGTCTGTAGAGGAGAAGGTGAAGGTGCTGTTGTTGAGATGGCTAATGCATTATGCTCGGGAGGAAGAATCGATCAAATCCAAAATTTTACAATCAAAGGTGAGGGAAATATTTATAGAAATGGTATGCGAGCTCCAATAGATATTGATACCGTTCCTATTCCTGACTGGGATTTATTTGAAAAAGGTAGTTTGTATAGACCAATGCAAGGAAAAATATGGAGAGCTGTAGGTTTTGAAACTCAAAGAGGATGTCCATATACGTGTACTTTTTGTAATTCACCATCTAATAATGTTGAATACAAAGCAGAAACAGGTGGAAGATTTCATAGAAAAAAAAGTATTGAGAGAATGAGAAAAGAATTAGATTTTTTAGTAAAAAAATATGATCCAAATTTGATTTATTTTGTTGTAGATACTTTTTTAGCTATGTCTAATAGAGAGTTCGATGAATTAAAAGAGCTTTACTCTGATTATAAAATTCCGTTTTGGATGAACACACGAGCTGAAACCATTACAGAATATAGGGCAGCTGGTCTTGAAGAAATGAACATGCTTAGAATGAATATAGGTATTGAACATGGTAATTATGACTATAGAAGAAACTACTTAAAAAGAAACGTAAAAGATGAAGTTCAAATAAGAGCTTTTGAAATTGCAGCTGAGCACAAATATGCTTCATGTGCTAATAGTATAATAGGAATGCCTGATGAAACGCGAGATTTAATTTTTGATACTATAAATTTTGTTCGGAAACTCCCTAAAACTATTGACGCAACAGGAGCTTTTATCTTTGCACCATATCATGGAACACCATTAAGAACTTATGCGATTGAAAAGGGATATATTAAGGATGAGGAAATTTGCTCTTTATCAAATACAAGCGCAAGTATGTTAAGGATGCCAACAATATCAAAAGAGGAAATTTCTGGGCTAGCTAAAGTTTTTAGTTTATATGTAAAATTTCCAAAAGAAAGATGGCCAGAAATTAAGATTGCTGAAAGAGATGATGAAGTAGGGAATAAAATGATGCATAAATTAGGTGAAGAATTTGACAAAACCTATAGACAATTTGCAGCTACAGCTTTAGATCTTCATGATTAAATTAGTTATAAATTCTCTTATTCATAATTTTTAAAATAATTAGTAAACCCTCAATTATTATAGAAAACAGAATCGTTGAAATTAACGTATTCCCTAAAAATGGTAGTGCTAAAGTATAACAAATTATAAATCCCTCAAAGTTATAACCATAATATCCAGTGCACCAAACACCAAAGTTAGTCAATATAAAAAAAATCAAAACACTTATGATTGCTCCAATCAACCTAAAACTCAAATTTTTCCTAAAAAAGTTTGAGACTATTCCTATCACTAAAACTGAACCCCATGTAAAAAATAAAGTATTATGAAAACCTATAATTAGGTCTGTCAAAAAAAAACTGAATATTAAACTTGGAATAAACTTTCTTCCTAGGATTGCTGGAACATAAAAACTTAATGCTATCAAACTTGTGAAATTTGGTGGGTGAGGTACAAATCTACTTGCAGCTAGAACAAAAAAGATACCTAATGAAATTTTTAAGTAATTCATAAAAAATATTTCATTTCAAACTATAACTTAATTAACTTTAAAAGCTATTTTTAAATCCTAAATTAAATGTTCTTGGCATTTGTGAATAATCTCTTGCAGTTTCATATTTTTCATTAAGTAAATTTGTAATATTTAAATAAAATTTAAAGGTTTCAGAAAAATCATAATTTATATTTAAATCATTTACAAAATAGTCATCTATTCTTTCATCATCAAATGTTCTATTTCCATTTCCATAATCTCTAGACACATCAGACCATTTAGTGCTCAATAAAAAATTAAAGTTTTTAAGACTTGGGATTGTAAAATTTGTATTAAGATTTAACAGGTTTCTAGGGACTCTTACCAATTGTGCATTAGTTTGACCTGAGCTCTTATTTGGATCGTCTTGTTCTGCTCCATCATAAGTAGAGGTATAAGTATAATTTAAATCGAAATTCAAAAATTTGTTCAATTTGAAATTTGACATTAATTCTAATCCTTGAGATTTAACTGTGCCTGGATGATTACCAGCGTCCCAGCCTGATGCCTGCCAACCTTCAAGCACATCATGGTATTTAATATTAAAATAAATCATATCAATTTTTAAACCTATTTCTGGAAATGATTTTTCAATACCGATATCAAAACTCTCGCTATTTTCAGCTTTTTCATTTCCATCATAACCACTTCCTGATTGATAAAAATAAAATTCATATAAAGAGGGATATCTAAAACCCGTACCGTAAGAGCTTTTTATTTTAGTTAACTTATCATCAAAAAGATATGCTAATGTTAGCCTGTGAGAGTCCTCATTTCCAGCTAAAGAGTGATTATCAAATCGCGATCCAAATGTTGCAAAAATATTTTCAGAAAATCTTTTTTGAAAATCGAAATATTTAGAAGTTACGTATGCATCTTTGTAGTCCATTCCTGTCATATTTTTGTTGTAACCAATTGAGTCATCCTCTCTTTCAAGACCAAAAACTATACTGTTATCCAAATTCAAATTGTAGTTTCCTTGATATAGAAAGGAGTATCTTTCACCATAATAGCTATCTTGCTTTGTATTGTTGCTATTAATTGCAGCATTATAAATTCTTTTTATATAGGTACTTGCAACAGTAAATTTATTTTCAAGATTTTTTAATGGTTTGTGTATCAAACTTATATTTCCAGATGACTCAATTGCATCCACATCTTCAGCATGATCATAACTTGGTGAACAACCAAACCGATTAGAAACACATGTTGCATCATATTGCAAATAAGTATCTGCAATCCTGTAATTACTATTTAACTCAAAATTATCTAAAAAATTATAATTATAACTAGCTATCATACTGTTATTTCTGTACCTATCTTTTTCATCGTTATGCATCATTTGAGAAATTCCCTCAGTCTGAAACCTTTCAAATCCAACAAAATAATTTTTATAATCATCACCTCCAGAAATTGAAGTCGATAAATTATTTGTTCCTTCAGAGCCTGTTAAATAATTTAGATTTTTATTAAACCCAGGCTTACCTTTTTTGGTGGTAATATGAATTGTTCCTCCTATAGCTCCACTTCCGTAAATAGAACTTTGATTTCCTTTTAATATTTCAACTCTTGATATTTGACTGGTTAAAATATTATTAAAGTCAAAATCATTTGAAACACTAGACGGATCAGACATTTTTACTCCATCAATGTAAACTGTGGAATATCTTTTTGGCATTCCTCTTAGCTGAATTGCAGAAGCTGTTCCATGGCCACCACTTTGAAAAAAATTCACACTTGTCGTCTTTGAGGACAAAACATCCCCTAAAAAATATTCAGCACTATTATTCAAATATTCTTCATCAATTATCACAACTGAGGTCCCAACAACTGATAATGATTGAGGTTTTTTATTTGGTGCAATAACAATAATTGGTATTTCTTTTGAATAAGAATTTAAAGGAAAAATTAGCAAAAAAAATAAAATACACGCTTTTAACAGCATTTAGTACCTCACAAATTAACTAAACATTGAAGTTTAGATTTATTTATTATGCCGCTGTTAATTTTACATTGCAGAATTAGACTTTTCCTGGCCTTCATTCAACATCGGACTTTACTGGGTGGCGCTCCGACTTTTACGGTTGCAGGAACAGCAAATGAATTACACACTTATTTCCCACCATGCATTTCAGTATGTGAAAAATATATCTATTTAAATATAAATGTAAAGCTTCTGTTAAAATTTTTGTTAACTTTTTTAATTAATTATTTCTATAGTAATTTTTGAATAATTCTTCTAATCAATTTGTTTACAAATATTGTGGTAAATAATTTGATGCATTTCCTGGATACGAGCAGTATCTTTGGAGTCTATTATTATTGAATAATTGCAAAGTTTTTTAGATTTTCCACCTTGATTTCCTAAAAATCCGATAGAATATATCTTCATTTTCTTAGACATTTTTAATAATTTTAAGATATTTCTACTGTTACCTGAGGTTGATATTGCAATAACAAGATCATTCTTATTTCCAAGAGCTTCTAGTTGTCTTGCAAAAATATTTTCATAGCCATAATCATTAGCAATACATGTGATGGTGCCTATGTCAGCAGCCAAAGACACGGCTCTAAAAGGTTTTCTCTTTTTTTTATATCTTCCGATCAGTTCAGCAGCAAAATGTTGGCTATCAGATGCACTTCCTCCATTTCCAGCAATATAAATCTTGCCCTTTTTTTTAAAAGTTTTAGAAATTAAGCTAGAAGCTTTTATTATTCCACTCTCTAATATTTTAACATTTTTTATAAATGTTTGTTGATGTTCAAAAATTTCTTTTTTAACTCGTTTCATTAATTTATAGAACTAAGTAATTTCATAATATCATCAGAAAATTTTAATTGAAACCCATTTAATTCACAATTTTTTGCAAATTGCATATCAGTAACACTATCGCCAATCATAAAACTTTTTTTAACATCAAATTTGTATTTTTTTTTTGCGAGCATGAAAAAACCAGTTCCAGGTTTTCTAAATTTTTTATTTTTACGGAATATTTTACTATTTGAATTCTTATAGTAAGGACTAAAATAAAATTCATCGATATAAGATCCATGATTAAGAAAAATAGAGTTCATCCAATTATGTAAATTATTTACATCTTTTATTTTGTAATAACCTCTCCCAATACCTGACTGATTTGAAATAACAAAAACTAGAAAGTTTTTATTTTTTAAAAAATTCATAAATCTAAATATATTTTTCCGCCATAAAATTTTATTTTTTGTATGCACATAACCTAAATCTTTGTTAATCACTCCATCGCGATCCAAAAAAACTGCTTTATTAATGATTTTTTTTGAAAAAAAACTTTGAGATCTTTTTAAATCTTTTGGAATTCCAATATCAATAAACCTGTTATGATTTTGATCATAAATTTTTGCCTCAAGTTTTTTTTCTTTAACTAATTTTGGGAAAATATCATTCTCTAAAGAACAAATTTTTTTTGATATTTTCGAAAGTAATCTTTTTTTTACAAAATAATAACCACTGTTAATATATTTACCATTTGTGGTTTTTCTATTTGATGAAATTGATATTTTTTTTTTACTTATGGATACTGTTGAATATCTCTTATAGTTCCCAGTCTTTTTTGTTATTGCTAATCTAATTAAAGAATTTTTTTTTAGATTCAATTTTAAATCATGTAGATTAAATTTAAAGTAAGTGTCACCGTTACATAAGTAAAAGTATTTATTCAAAAATCTCTTTGCATTTAATAAAGCTCCACCAGTGCCAAGAGGTTCATTCTCCTCACAACAAATTATTTTTGTTGAGTCATAAAAAATTTTATTGTGGTATTTTTTTTTAAAAAAATTTTTCTTATAACCAGTAAGTAAAATTATTTTCTTTATGCCTTGTTTTGAAAAGAATAAAATTAGGTGATCTAAGAATGGTTTATCTTTTATCTTAATTAAGGGTTTAGGAATTTTTTTTGTAATTTTTCCAAGCCTTGTGCCAAAACCACCAACAAAAATGACTGCTTGATTAACTTCATTCATGAAATTTAGTAATTATTTAAAATCTTAAATTTACTGGATTTATAAGTTTTTAATAATTCAGTTATCCCGTTTTCAATCGTAAAAACCGCTTTAAATCCTTTTTTTTCAATTTTTTTATTGCTTACAAAATAATCCCTTTTATCAGGATCGTTTTTGTTATTATTTATTTCTATTTTAAGGTTTTTAATCTTTTTTTTAATTTTTTTGGCTAATGATAACTTGGTTAAATTTGCACTTGATAAACCCACATTATAGACATTGGACCTTAATCTGTTAAAATTGTTGATAGCAAATATAAAAACTTGCACTATGTCTTTTACATGAATGTAATTTCTTCTAAAATGTGGTTCAAATAAAATTAATTTTTTACTTTTCATAGCCTCCCATACAAAATTATTCACTAATAAATCTGTTCTCATCCTATAAGATTTGCCAAATACAGTTGCTAATCTGAAAGAAATACTATTTTTAAATTTCATTATTTCTTTTTCTGCTTTTACTTTTGTTCTACCGTATAAAGATATAGGATTTAATTTAGATTTTTCGGTGCAAAATTTGTTTTTTTTTCCAATTCCATAACCTGAATTTGTGGTTGCAAAAATAACTTTTTGACTTTTTTTTAAACATTTTCTAATAAAAATAATTGAGCTTAAATTTACTGATTTAGCAAGTTTAGGATATTTGTCACATAAAGGTGCACCAACTAGACCAGCTAAAGGAATAACGAAGTCTTGATTTCTAATTAATTTTTTCATTAAAGTTTTATTTAAAACACTTCCAACAATGAGTTTAAAATTTTTTTTTTTTTTTAAATGAGATAAAGAATTTTTTGTATAGGTAAGATTATCTAGCACCGTTACTACATGACCAATCTTGACTAAATCTGTCACTAACATTGAACCTATATAACCTGCACCACCAGTAATAAAAATATTGAATTTTTTAGTCATGTAATTCTTGGCCTAATATCATTCAAAAGATTCTCAAGTGAGCTTGCCAAATCTACTTTTGGTCTCCACCTGGTATCTCTTCTAAATTTGTTTGAATTTGGTAACTGTTTATTTACATCAACAGGTCTAAATAATTTTTTATCTTTTTTTAATTTAATTTTTTTTTTTGAGAAAGAAATTAATTTTTTCAATACTGTTTCAACTGAGGCAGTGTCATTTCCTCCGATATTATAAATTTCACCAATTTTACCTTTTTTTGCTGTTAGCCAATAAGCACTCATCGCATCATTAATATCAATAAATGTTCTTATACTTTTTAAATTTCCATGCGATAGATATTTTTTTTTGTTTTTTTCTATTTCTGCAATCTGTTTTGCGAAAGCTGATTGAAATAAGGTATATCTTCTCGAGTTAGTGTAAGAAAACATTCTTGTGATTATTATATCAAGCTTAAAACTTTTAAAGTAAACTTGTGATAATAAATCTTGAAAACATTTTGAAACAGCATATGGACTAATTGGTCTCATTAACTCATTTTCAGAAATTCGCTTATTAGGACTTATTACATTTCCGTAAACTTCGGGCGTACTACAAATTATAATTAAAGTTTTAAGCTTTAACTCACGAATACATTCTAATAAATTTAAAGTAATATTATTATTGTTGATAATTATCTTCTTTGGTTGATCAAATGATTTTCTCACATCTGCATCAGAAGCAAAGTGATATATTAAATCTGGTTTATTTTTTTTTAAATATAACTTTAATTTATTATAATTCAGTAGATCTAATTTAGTTAACAGTAATCTCGATGAGATATTTTTTATTAAAGAGATTTTTTTTTTATTTCTAAAAGTTCCATACAGATAAATTGAATTATTCTTTTTCAATATATATTCAGCTAAATATGAGCCTGCAGATCCTGTAATACCTGAAATAAAACATCTTTTGAAGTTTCTATTAATTGACATTATTTAAAATTTTACAAATTAATTTAATCTTTTTTTTGGTCAAACTTGGAAAGTTTCCTATATAATAACTGTAGAAATGTACTATTTCTGAGTTTTTAAAAAATTTCATTTCATGTTTTTTATTTTTGAAATAATCTCGTACATATGGCTGTCTTAGTTGATTTCCACCCCCTGCCATTCCCCTTCTAAATTCTATTCTTTTAGCTTTAAGTGTTTTTTCGAAACTCGATCTAAATTTAATAGTTCTAAATTTTTTATGAAATATTATTATAAGCGCATAATTTGATACACCATTCAAATTAAATTTTGTAAGGTATTTTTCATTGTCTAAATTATTTAAAAAGTAATTAAAATTTTGATTTCTTTTAATAATATTTGAATTTAAATATTTAAGTTGATTTATGCCTATTACAGCATTAATTTCTGTACTTCTTACATTATATCCTGGAAGTGAAAATATAAATTGATCATTTAAATCTTTATATTTTTTAAAATATTTATTTCTTGTACTTTTTAAACTTGCTTCTCTCACAAGACCATGGCCTCTTAACATTCTTACAATTTCATAAACTTTTTTGTTATTTGTGCATACCATTCCACCTTCAATTGTGGTCATGTGATGAGCATAGTAAAAAGAAAAATTTGAAATCAAACCAAAATTCCCAACTCTTTTTTTATTGAATTTCGCACCATGAGATTCACAACAATCTTCTAGTAAAATTATTTTTTTTGATTTTAAATACTTAATTAATTTTGATGATAAGCAATTAAAGCCCAAAACATGGGTTAAAAATACTGCAATAGTTTTTTTATTTATCTTTTTAATTATTTCCTCTTCAATAGCTCCCAAGTTATTCAAATTGATATCTACAAATACAGGTTTGAAGCCTGAATTAATTATTGAAGAAATATCTGATGACCAAGTAAGAGTTGGTACAATTATTTCTCCAGAGTCATAAATTGTTTTAAGATAAGAAACAGATAACAAGTTTGCTGAGGATCCTGAATTAACAAATACACTATACTTAATTCCTTGCCACCTAGACCATTTTTCTTCAAATTCTTTAACTTTTTTATTACTAGTTAAAATCTTACTTTTGTCTAAAAAATTTTTAACGCTTGTAATATCGCTTCTATTAAAATTGTTATGCATTAATGGATGAAAGAATTTACTCATATCTATCACTGTCCGATTGATAAATTATTTTGGTACCAAAATTATTCAATTTGAATTTAAAAAATATATTATTTTTTAAATTTTTAATTAATCTCTTTTGATCATTTTTATTTTTTGAAATGAACAGAATGTATCCACCTCCTCCAGCACCTAATAATTTTCCGCAAATTGCTCCATTATTAAGACCAAAATTATATAGTTTCTCAATTTTTTTATTGCTCACGTATTTTGATAATGCTTTTTTATTTTTCCAATTTTCTTTCATCAGTTCAGCTATTTCCTCAATAAAATTTTTAGAATTTGATTCTAAAATTTTTTTTGCTTTATACGCTAAATTTTTAATTTCTTTTAAATTTTTTTTTATCTTATTATAATTTTTTAATTTATCTCTTTCAATAGGTTCTGCCTCTCTTAAAATTCCTGTATAAACCAAAATTGAATTTTTAATAAAATTTTCAATTTTACCTTTTGACATTTTAATCGGTTTCACTGATATTTTTTCTTTTGAATACTCGATTACATTAAATCCTCCATAAGTGCAGGCGTAGTGATCTTGAAGTCCCACAGACTCTTTTAAAATTTTTCGTTCAATATATACTGCTTTTTCAGCAATTCTTTTTTTATTAAGAGGCTTATTATTCATTTTATGTATAAGATTTATTAATGATGCAGTAAATGCTGAACTAGAACCTAAGCCTGATAGGCCTGGAATATCAGAACTGTGAATTAGCTCAAAGCCTTTGTTTGATCTATCAAATTTTTTAAGAACTGCTTTAATGCTTGGATGTCTAATATCAGTTTTTTTTTTAGGATGTTCAGTTTTGAAATACCTAAGTCTATATTTAAAAGGAAAAAGATTAGGCAACTTTCTTAAAGTTACATAACAATATTTATCTATTGTAAATGAAATTGTTATACCTTTGTTATTAGTAAACCATTTTGGAAAATCTGTCCCGCCTCCAAATAAAGATATTCTTAAAGGTGTTCTGCAAACAAACATAATTTTTGATATTTATCTATAAAATTTAAATCTCTTTGAAAGCATTAAAATTTTTTTTGTTTTTATTTTTTTTATACCATTCAATAGTCTCTTTGATACCTTTTTCAAAATCAACAGTTATTTTAATTCCATTTTTTTTGGCATTAGTAGTATTTAAAACTCGTTTCGGGTCGCCATTAGGTTTAGTTTTATCAAAAATTACTTTGGGTTGAGGTTGAATATTTTTTACAATGATGTTTACTAGTTTTTTTATAGAAATTCCTTTTCCAGACCCAAGATTAATTGGGTAGTTTATTTTTTTTTCCATCACTTTCAACATTCCAATCGCAACATCCTTTGCATGAATAAAATCTCTAATTGGAGTGCCATCACCCCAAATCACCAATGGGTTTTGACCATCTACTGCCCTCTTAATTACAGAAGAAACAACCATTGAATTTTTTGGATCAAAATTAGCTCCAGGTCCATAAACATTCGCAGGTCTTACAACTGAAATATTTTTAAATCTATGCTCTATTTTATAAGCTTCAGCTTGTAGTTCACCCATTCTCTTGGCCCATCCAGCATATCTGTCTGCTTCTGATGGATTCATCCCCCACATGCTTTGTTCGCTAGTCTTAGAGTTCCTACCATAAACACCGTATGAACTTGTATAAAGATAATTTTTGATATTTTTTCTTTTTGCTGCTTCGAGTAAATTAAATGACAGTAATATGTTATTTACTAAAAAGGTTCCGGGCTTTTCATAAGTCATTGCTGGTGAGCCAGTGACCCCTGTTAAATTAAAAACAATGTCAATATTTTCACATACTTTTTCACAGTTTTTTAAATATCTAAGGTCCAGTTTTAAAAATTCTACCTTTTTTTCATTTTTAAATATGTTTTTATCCATTGAAACTATTCTAATTTTTTTTGGTGATTTTTTAATTAAAATTGATACTAAATAACTTCCAATAAGTCCTGTTCCACCTGTTACTAGAATAGACTTATTTTTATAAAAATTTTTCATTTTTTTTGTACCATTCTATAACTTCTTTAATGCCAGTTTCTAAAGATTTTTTTGCTTTAAATCCTAAAAATTTTTTCGCCTTATTAACACTTACTACTCTAATAGGTATAGTTGTAGGTTTTTTATTATCAAATATTATCTTACAATCTCTGTGATTGGAATGTTTTAAAATAATCTTGGCCAAATCTTTAATTGAAGTTTTTTTTCCTGATCCAATGTTAACTGGATCTGAATCTGCTTTTTTTTTTAATAAAAGCAAACACCCTTTAACTAAATCACTTACATGAGTAAAATCTCTTATTTCTTTACCAGACCCCCACACTACATAAGGGTTTTTTTTTTCTACTGCTTTTCTTATTAAAGACGGAACGACATGACTTAAACCAATTTCAAAATTATCATAATTTCCATACACAGCCGTAGGTCTACAAATTGCTACTTTAGTATTTGATTTTTTTGAGACAAATTTTCCCAGTAATTCCGTATATCTTCTGCTCCAACCATAGCCATAATAAATTTCTGCAGGATCATCTTTGAACATATCACTTTCCTTCACAGCAAACTTATAATTAGGATAACCAGTGGTTCCACTAGAAAAAAGTAAAACTTTTTCAACTTTTTCAGACATTGCCGTTTGTAGAATTTTTAATGTTAAAGTAATATTTGTTGTAATTGCATTCATTGGGTTATCAACAGTCATCTTGGCTGCTGCAACCATTCCAGCTGCATGTATGATATATTGATTGTTCCTACAAACTTTAATGCAATCTTCAAAATTATTTAAATCTGCTGGAATTTTAATCAAATTTTTATTTTTTATTTTTAATTTTCTTTTATGGATAGGTACAGTTACTATTGCTCCAACTCTAAGTAGACTTTCAACAAAGTTTCTTCCAATAAAACCAGTGCCACCTGTAACTAAAACTTTTTTTTTTTTGTAGTATTTCATTGACAAAAATGTATATATTTCAAATATTTTTTATACAATACAAATTATTTCGATGGCCAATATAAAATTAGCAGATTATGTCATAGATTTTTATTCCTCACTTGGTGTTGACAAAATGTTTGTAGTATATGGTGCTGCAAACGGAGATTTAATTGATGCATTTACAAGAAACAAAAAAACTGAATATGTTGCAGTAATGCATGAACAAGCTGGCGGATTTGCAGTAGAGGGATATTCTAAAGTAAAGGGAAATGGTATCCCAGGTGTTGCTATTGCGACTAGTGGTCCAGGGGGAATGAATTTTGTAACATCAATAGGTAACTGTTACTACGACTCAGTTCCCGCAATATTTATTACTGGTCAAATCAAAACTCAATTTTTAAGACCAGATCCGTCTATAAGACAAGTAGGATTTCAGGAAACAGATATTTGTGGGATTGTAAAACCAATAACAAAGTACGCTAAAATGATATCCGACCCTCAGTCAATTAAATATGAATTAGAAAAATCTCTATATTTAGCAACAACCGGTCGTCAAGGACCTGTCCTACTAGATATCCCTATCGACGTTCAGCAAGCCATTATTGATCCTAGTAAACTGACGGGATTTGAAAAAAGGAAGTCAAATAAAGTCATTTCTTCAGATGCTAAGAAGCAAATAGAAATGTTATATGAAGACATTAAAAAAGCTAAAAGACCTGTTTTTCTAATTGGTGGAGGTGTGAGAAGTTCCGAAGCAATTGACGAACTTCATGATTTAGGAAAAATTTTAAAGATTCCAATGTATCCTACATGGAATGCACTTGATATTGTTACAAGTGATTATGAATATTATGGAGGACGGGTTGGGACTTATGGAGGTGCTGGCAGAAACTTCGGTATACAAAATTCTGATTTGTTGATTGCCATTGGATCTAGGTTGTCGGGTAGAATCACAGGAGGAAATGTTAAATCTTTTGCAAGAGAAGCAAAAAAATATGTAGTTGATATTGACAAAGCATTATTGATCAAAGAATTTCAACAAGTACCTTTTGATGAAAATATATACTGTGATGCAAAAGAATTTATTAAAAATTTTAAAGATTTCTTAAAATCAAAAAAATTTGATCAAAATGAAACTCAAAAAAAATGGCTCAATCAGTGTCTAGAATGGAAAATAAAATATGATCCTGTTAAAAAAGAGTATAATGATAAAAATTATGTTCACCCATATTTTTTTATTAGGAAATTGTCAGAAAAAATGAGTGAAAATTCTGTTTTTGCAGCAGATTGTGGAGGCAATATAGTTGTTTGCAATCATTCATTTGAAACAAAAAAGGGTCAAAGATATTTTACGAATAATGGTAATTCGCCTATGGGATTTTCATTTTCGGGTGCAATCGGAGCATATTTTGCAGACCCAAGTAGACCTGTAGTTTGCGTTATAGGTGATGGTGGTATGAATATGAATATTCAGGAATTACAAACTATTAAAAATTACAATATCAAAATTAAAACTATAATCTTAAATAATCACATTTATGGGATAACAAAAGCATTTCAAGAAACCAATTTTCAAGGGAGAGCAGAGGCATGCGGTCCAAAAGGATATAACCCGCCAAATTTTATCGAAATATCTAAGGCTTACGGAATAGATACTTTAAAAGTTAATAATGCATCAGATATGAATGAAAAGATTGATCAAATTTTAGACTTTGATGGGCCTTTAGTAGTGGATGTTAATTGTCATGAGTATCATACTTACGAGCCTAGAATTTTTGGATGGAAAACACCAATAGAGGATATGTATCCTTATTTGGATAGAGATGAATTTAAAAAAAATATGTATATTTCTCCAGTTGAGGGCTGGGAAAAACCAATATCACCAGGTGGAACATCAAAAATTAGTAACGAACCATAGCATCAAAAAAGTTGAAAAATTTTTTTAAAAACAAAAGAGTATTAATAGCTGGGGGATCGGGACTTGTTGGAACCAACCTTACTAGAAAACTTTTAGACTTAAAAGCAAAAGTAACAAGTTCTTATTTTACAAAAATCAGAGAAAAAAAATTAAGAAAAAATTATTTTAAATTTAATTTTATGAATTTTAAAGAATGCTTGAGAGCTACGAAAAATAAAGATCTTGTTTATATATGTGTTGATAAAAATGTTGGTATTTCAAAAATGAGAGAAAATTTTTTTTCCCAAATTCAAAATCATTTGATTACAAAAATTAATTTACTTAAGGCTTGTAAAGAAAATAAAGTCAAAAAAATTATCTGGGTAAGTTCTGCTACAGTATATCAACCATCCAAAAAATTAATCAAAGAAAATGATTTAGATTTTAACATAGACCCTTACGATACATTTTACGGAATTGGCTGGACTTATAGATATTTAGAAAAAATTTTTTTATATTTTAAAAGAGAGTATAAATTAAATTTATCAATTATTAGAACAACTAGTATATATGGACCATATGATAATTTTGAAGAAAAAAATTCTCACGTTATACCTGGATTATTAAAACGGGCAATCAGCTCTAATAAAAAATTTGCAGTATGGGGCAATGGTAAAAATATTAGAGATTTTATTTTTGTTGAAGATTTGTGCAAATTTATAATAAATGTCTCAAAATTTTCAAAACTTCCAGATACTATAAATTTTAGTTCTGGAAAGGGAACATCCATAGAAAACTTATCAAAAACGATAATAAGATTATTAAAGAAGGATATTCCAATAAAGTTTATAAATAAAAAATTAAGCTCAGCTAGATTTATTGTACTTGAGAACTCCAGAGCAAATAAGATTTTTAAAAAATCTAATAAAACAAATTTAGATTTAGGATTAAAAAAAACTTTAGAATGGTACTTAAATAGAAATAATAAACAATAAATTTAGAGGATATTTATCATAATATATTAATTGCGAAGAACCACAGCTAAAAATTTTTTTGAGTTTATAAAAAAAGCCCAGTATAAAAATTAAAAATATTTGAATTTAAAAATTTTGTAGTTTAATTTTTTTAAATGAAATGAAAAAAAATTAAAAATCTTTAGAAAGAAGAAAAGAATACCTAAGAATACAAGTTTCTTATCATAAATTTTTTCGATTAATTTCGATAATCTTTTAATGTCATTTTTATTTTCCATAATTCTTTTGTTAACAAAAAAATATGTTCTATCCTTTTTTAAAAAAAGCTCAAAACTGAGTTTATTTATTTCTTCTATAAATTGATTATTTTCTTCGAGATCTTTGATGACAATAAAGGATAGCATATTTGAATAATCATTAAATAATTTTTCAATTTTTTTAATATTTTCCTTATTTGATTTTATTGTTTTAAAATTAAGAATGAATATTGATGTAAACGGCTCTGAGGGTATATTTTTTAAATTAGTAATAAATTCATCAATATTATCACTGCTTAATGCATTAAGTTTTCCATACCTTGAGTTAGATAAAGATCGCTGAATCTTAAAAAGTCTATTTTTATAGTCGTTATTAGGCAAAAAACAATTATTGTCATATTCAATAATTTCTAGATGTTTTATATTTTTTCCGAAAGCAATAGTTCTATTTATATTATCAAAACCAAATTCAATTAATGAAAAAATTCTAGCGGATCTAATTAATTTTATAATTGTAAATATAAATTTCCATTCTTTAAAATTAAAATTTATTTTTTCAAAAGAACTTATAATTCTAAGCTTTTCAATAGTCTTATAATCATTATATAATGTTTCATTAAAAAATTGATTGTTAGGATTATCAGTTTCGGTTTTTGAGTTTAGTATTTTTTGAGATTTTTGAACTTCAATTCTATGGTTATTCAAACCCCAGTTTTCATCATTAGGCGATGTTTTTTTTGCATTTGCAGGTACTTGTCGTGTTAAATTTGTGCTATATAAAAGTTTCTGTCTATTTGAATCTGGCTCCGAGGGAAATTTAAACATATTTATTCCCATATTTGAACAATCTATTTGCTCTAAAGATAGTTTCTTAATTCTATTATGAAAATCAATATCTGTTGCATTACCTGGTTCATACGTTTCATCAAATCCGGTTATTTTATTAATTATTTTAGTTGAACATAATGTAGAGTAACCTCCACCTATATAAAACGTAGGAGTTTTATATGGTACTGCAGAGAAATTCATCAAATCCAAATATCTTTCGTAAATGTAATTAGAGGGAGATTTCCTAAAAAAATCTAATTCTAAAAATTTTCTAGGAACATAAAAAACAACATCTTCAATATTAAAATCAAGTTTATAATTATTTTTCAGCAAGTTTATTGTGTTAAACCATCCAAATTTTGAAAAAATTTGGTCTGAGCCAGTATATAATATAAATTTACTATCAGATTTCCTAAAACCCAAATTACCTGATTTTTCTGGATAAAAACCTCCAGGTTGATTTTGCGAGTATTTTTTTGCTAATTCTTTTGGCACATAATAAAAATTTACATTTTCATTAAAATCAGAATTAATTTTTACCTCGTTTGACAAAGGTTCTTCACTACCCCAGTCTACAATAGTAAATTTAACACACTCCCTCAATCTAATCTTTTCCAAAAACGTTAAATTTAGATCTAATGATTTTTCAAATCTTTGAGTAAAATTTTTATGATAGTTGTCGTTTCTACAATTAATGACTACTGATAATAAATTTTTCATAAATTTAAATAGCTAAAAATTCAATGAGTTATAATTTTTTAATACAAAGTTTATAAGTTCAGTATATTTTCCTTGAAATACTATTTTACCATTTTTGAGGAACAAAATTTCATCACAATTTTTTAAAGTATAAATTTTATGTGTAACCATTATCATAGTTAAATTTTCTAATTTAAATATATTTTCTAATATTTTAGCCTCATTATCCTCATCAAGAGAACTTGTCGGTTCATCCAAGATAAGAACTTTTGCTTCTTTATATAAGGTTCTTGCTATTCCAATTCTTTGTTTTTCACCACCTGACAGTTTTATTCCTTTTTCACCTACATTATCATTTAATATATCTTTTTTCGATTTCACTAAATTTTCCAACCCTGACATCAGTATAACATTTTTCAATCTTTGATTATCAAGTGTATCTTTTGATAAAAAAGTAATGTTATTTCTTAATGTATCATCATTTAAGTGAACATCCTGGGGAATATAACCAATTAAATCCAACCATTTTTTTCTTATTTGATTTATTGGCTTTTCATTTATAACTATGCTACCTGACGTTGGTTCGATTAGACCCATTATTAAATCTACTAGAGTTGATTTTCCTGAGCCAGAGGGTCCGGTAATTCCAATTATTTTTCCTTTTTCGATAGATAAGTTAATATTTTCAAGGGTATTCTTTTCATTTCCAAAATGTTTAAAAGTCACATTTTCCAGTTCTAAATTGATAAATCCTGTTTTTTTTAAGTCTTCTCCATTAATAATTTCTTTATCCTTATTCTTAATATTATTTAGTTCATTTAATGCATTAATTGTTTGGTTAACTGAAAATTTTACATTATTAATGCCGTTAAATTGACTAGTTAATGAGATTATTATTGGTAACATCCTAACAATTGCCAAAGAAATAAATGATAACTTAAATATTAAATCAGGAGTAACATTGCTAGAAAATTTAAAGTAGATTAATAAAGCTGAAAAAAAATAAATAGTAATTAATTCAAAAATCGGTTTAGGTAATTTTGTTATAAATTCAACTTTTTTTATTCTTGTACAAAGACTTACTAAAGACCTTATAAATTTTTCAATTTGTGGCTTTTCAAGACTTGATAATTTAATATTCTTTATTGACCCAATACTTTCATAAGTAACCCTATTTAAGGACTGTCGATCTAATTGAGAATTTTTTCCATAGCTTAAATATAAAGGTTTATAAAAAAGATAGAATATGTATCCAGAAGTTGCTAAAAGAAAAAATATAATTATTGTAAGCTTATAGTCTACAATTAGTAAACCCAAGATAATTACAGAAATCATTAAAGCATCTTTTAAAATATTAAAAATACACCTAATAAATGACAAAGATCTCTCAGTATCTGATAAAGTGATACGAATTACCTGCGCAGAATTATAATTATAATAATTCTTATAATCTTCATGAAGAAATTTTGAAAAAACATTTGAACTTAAGTAAAAACGTACATCTTCCAAAAATTTTGCCTCATAATTAAAAAGAAAGACCTGATAAATAAACTTTATAAAAAAAATGGCTAATACAAATATTAAAAAAATTGTTGCTAAATTATCACTTTCCAAAAATTCCAATCCATTGAGATATTCAATTTTTTCAAATTTAGACTGTAAATAATTGTCATCAATGACTGCAGAGATAAAAATAGGAATTGAGCCAATTCCAATAATTTCCATTAAGGATAAAAAAAAATATAAAAAACTTAAAACAAAAACCTGTAATTGAAAATTTTTTGGTAATAATTTGGCTAAATTATCGAACATTTTTTAAAAAATCTTTTAAATTTATAAAATCAAAATTAGTTTTCTTTGTCTTTTTTTTTAAAACTCCGTTTTTATCAATCCAATCAATACCTGAATTAAAGTTTTTATAATCACCACACATTATTTCTGGACTTTTAAATAGTATTTTAGATGAATCTAAAAGTCCAAATACTTTAAGGGTATCTGAATATCTTTTAGCGAGCGTGAGAGAAGTTGATGGAAAACCTACAATAATACTACATGTTTTAAACAAGTTCTGGAGATTGTAATTACTTTTGGAAATAGTAATTTTAATCTTCTCTTTAAATTTTTTTTTTAGTATTTCCTCTAATTTCAATGAGTTTTGGTCCTTTTTTTCTCTTGGATGAGGCCTAAATAAAATTTTTGATATCTTATATCTTTTTTTTAGATAACTTATGTCTCTATATAAAAAATTTATAATTTTATTAATATGAGTTTCCTTTCTCTTTTTAATTATTGTACCAAGAATAAGTAATTTTTTTTGATACTTAATTTTATTTTTTAAAATAGTTTGAATTGTATAAATCTTAAGAAAAGGACAATAATTATTATATAGTTTTTTGGTAACATCATTAAAACAAACAAAATATATTTTTTTATGAGGAAATAAAAGTTTGGTTAATATTAAATTTTGGTAGGAATAATAATTTTTATTTAAAAAAAAATGGTAAATAAACTTTAAAAAATTTGAAATTATCGACTCTCCATCTTGGATTTTAATTTTAGTCGTATTAAAATGATTTATATCAATCTTAAAATTATCAAACCAAGTAATTATTAAACTTTTATTATTTTGTATTTTTTTTAAAAAAATAAAATCAATTATATGGAATGGTATCGATGTAAGAACCTGGTAATTAGAATTTTTTAAATTCCTCATAAAATTATTTAAATGTTTACTAAATAATACAGAACTAATATTATTTTTAATAATTATAAAATCACATAAGTCTCTTTTAAAAACATAATTTTTAAAAGTCTTAATTATTTCTTTTGAAGTAAATAAGTCAGAAGTAATAAAGTAAACATCATAGAACTTAGAATATTCTTTAAGAGCATGACAATATAAATCTCTCAAAATATAAGCATTACGATTAAAAATAATTAATTTTTTTTTCATTAAATTTTTTAAAATTATGTGGGAAACTACTTATCTAGTTTGTCCATAATAAGACTTTTTACCGTGCTTTCTAAAATAATGCTTATTAACCAAGTCTTTATCTATTTTAGCTTTCCTATTAATAATTAAAGTTTTATAAGCTACCTCAGAGATGTACTCTAATCTTTCAGAATATTGGAGGGCTTCATCTAAAGTTCTTCCTAGAGTGATAGGACCATGATTAGCGATCAAAATACCATAATTGAACTTTTTTTTTAATAATTTAATAATATTAAGACCAATATTTTTCTCATAATTCTTTTTTACTTGATTGCTCGTTAATTTTTTTGTGACTGGAACAGATCCCAACCAATAGTCTGAGTGTGTAGTACCTAAATTTGGTATAGCTTTGCAAGCTTGCGCCCATATTGTTGCGTATTTTGAATGAGTATGAACTATACAATTTATTTGTTCGAAATTTTTATATATCTCGGTGTGAAAAGCAGTATCTACTGAAGGTTTTAAATTATTACAATTTATTTTTTTATTCAAATAAATAACTGGATAATCTTTATAGTTAACTTTACTTAAATTTACTCCACTTGGTTTTATTACAAATGCATTTTTATTAATTCTAAGGCTTAAATTTCCAAAGCTTTGAAAAGTTAAATTTGATTTAGCAAGTTTAACATTTCCACTATGACATTTTTTTTTTTCAAGTGCGTACATATTTAATTAAAGATACTTATTCTTGTTTTTCTATTTTTGTGAATATTTTTGTCAATATATTTTGAATCACCTTTAATATATTTTGTCGCAATTTCCTCAAAAATTACACCTTTTTTGGTTCTAAATGAGTGAACAGTGTTTTTTTTAATAGTATAAACATCTCCAGTCTTTAATTTTACTAATTTATTTTTTATCTTTATTTCTAGATCTCCTTCTAGAATTAAATAAGTTTCAGTTTTTTTATTGTGATAATGAGCTGGATAGCTTTGATTTTTAAACATCATGACTAAAATTTTGGAATACTCTTTATTGATTATATGAAATAAAACAGCTCCAGTATTGAAGAACTTATCAATCCCATAATGATGACTTATTTCAATTTTTGAACTTTTTGGAACTACTACATTAGAAAGAAAAACTTTTTCTTTAATCTTATCTCTAATAAAAAATCGTTTATCACTTTTAACTGCCACCTCACTATTCTTTTTAAGATCCTTCAGCATAAATGGTTGGTCTTTCAAAATTACTTTTTTTGTCTTGTAAGCAATAAACATTCCTAATTCTTTTGCAATAAGTTGCCCTTTAACATTAGGCATAGCCAAATAAATATCTTTTTTCTTTATAATAGTATCTTTTTTGATATTTTTTTTTGCGTAGGCCCCTCTTTGTAAAATACGCAAATCCGAAATTTCTTTAGAGGAAAATCCCTTTCTTTTATGACTAAAATTACCTAATATTTTATATGCTTGTTGAGCTGCAGCTAACCATTTTTCAATCATTTCAGGAGTCGCTGAATAAGAATTTATTCCATATTTTTCATTTTTTAAACCAACGTGCTTCTCGAAAATACACGCACCCTTTGCAATAGCAATTGAGATTGCATTGTAATTATCAGGTTTTTCGTGTGTGGAGTAACCAATATCAATATCTGAGTATCTTTTTTTTAAAAAATCAATTTGATTTAAATGCAGATTTTCATCTGGGGTTGGATATTCTCCAACACAGTGCATAAAAGAAAAATTTTTTTTTTTATTTTTAAAAAATGAATAAACTTTATCAATTTCAAGTAGAGACGCACCAGCTGTAGATGCTATAATTTTCTTCTTAAAATTTTTAAAACTTTCTAACAAATACCAGTCATTAAAAGAGCAACTGGCAATTTTTAAAATATCTATTTTATTATCAATTAGATATTTGGTTGCTTGTTCATCCCAGGGTGTACACATTGTTATAAAATCATTTTTTTTTATTTCATTAATCAATTTTAAAAAATCACCACCCAGTCTGGTTTCTGTAAATCTCTTAATGAGTTTATGATCTTTTCTATGAATGTGATCTACATGAAAAAAACTATTATCTCTTAATTGTAATTTAATAGAAAAATTAAACTGATTAATATTTTTTGTTATTTTTTTTAATTCTTGAATTATTTTAATACCGTGCGATAAATCACCCATATGATTATTCGCCATTTCAAAAATAAAAAGAGGTTTTTTCATTAAAATTGTTTATTAAAATATTATAATATTATATGAAACGTAAAATACAACTATTAGTTATAATTCCTGCTAGATACAAAAGTAAATCAATTAAAAATAAAAATATTACAAAAATTGGAAGTCATCCTTTGGTAGCTTTCAGTATTGAAGCAGCTAAAAATATAAATGAAAAAAATAAAATAATACATCTGTCTACTGACTCAAAAAAAATTCTTAAAATATGCAAACTTTACCACAAATTTACTGACTATTTGAGGCCAAAAAAAATCTCGGGAGATAATTCATTAGATTTGGAATTTTTAAATCACACCCTAAACTATTATAAAAATAAAAAAATATTTTTTAAATTCTGCATGATTTTACGACCAACAAATCCTGTAAGAAAGAAAAAAACAATAAATTATTTTTATAATGTTTTTAAAAATTCGAAATTTGACTCGTTGAAATCAATTTCAGAGTCGCAAAAAACTCCTTTTAAGATGTGGTTTAAAAAAAATAATAAAATTAAAAATATATTTTCATATAATGTGAAAGAATTATTCAATTTTCCCCGTCAAAAATTACCTACAACTTACACTCAAACTGGGACTATTGAGTTGATTAGTATAAATTATAAAACTAATTTAAAGAGATTATCAGGAAAAAAAATTATGGGGCTAAAAGTTTCAAAAGATGAGTCTGTAGATATTGACGAAATGGAAGATTTTAAAAAAGCTAGTAAAATAATTTACTCAAGAAAATATATATCTCCAAAAAAAATATAACCCAAGAAAATTTTAAATTTAGGTGTTTGTTACTACATCATTAAAAAATTTTTTTCAGTGCATAAATCAAGCCAATTGAGCTATTAGTACTGGTCAGCTGCACGCATTACTGCGCTTCCACATCCAGCCTATCAACGTGGTGGTCTACCACGGCTCTATAGGAAGAACTAGTTTTGAGGTGAGTTTCCCGCTTAGATGCTTTCAGCAGTTATCTCGTCCATACTTAGCTACCCGGCACTGCAGCTGGCGCTACAACCGGTCC
>CACHCA010000002.1:0-87500 GCA_902578265.1 uncultured Pelagibacteraceae bacterium | reverse complement strand
TTCATCGGCTTTCAGTGCCAAGGCATCCGCCACACGCCCTTAAACGCTTGATTTATGCACAGAAAAAAATTCTGTGTTGAATCAAATTTTTATAATGAACATTAGTAATGTTATTAGCTAATGTTCGGATATAGATATTGATATTAATTATTATTTCATAATTTACGATTTATATAGCTAAGTGTTTGGTGGAGGATAGCGGGATCGAACCGCTGACCTCCTGAATGCAAATCAGGCGCTCTCCCAGCTGAGCTAATCCCCCTTAATCTTAAGTTTGGTGGGCCGAGAAAGACTCGAACTTTCGACCCCACCCTTATCAAGGGTGTGCTCTAACCAACTGAGCTACCGGCCCCCATTCAAGAGAAACACTAATTTAAGAAGAGAAATGAGGACGGTCAACATTAACCTGTATATTATTTAGAGCAAAATTTTACTTTTGCTCATCCTTAGAAAGGAGGTAATCCAGCCGCAGGTTCCCCTACGGCTACCTTGTTACGACTTCACCCCAGTCGCTGACTATACCGTGGTCAAGGGTTTTAAACCTTGCCTTAAGGTAGAACCAACTCCCATGGTGTGACGGGCGGTGTGTACAAGACCCGGGAACGCATTCACCGTGGCACGCTGATCCACGATTACTAGTAATTCCAGCTTCATGCACTCGAGTTGCAGAGTGCAATCCGAACTGAGGTATTTTTTAAGGATTTGCTAAACGTCGCCGTCTTGCTTCCTGTTGTAAATACCATTGTAGCACGTGTGTAGCCCAACACGTAAGGGCCATGAGGACTTGACGTCATCCCCACCTTCCTCCAGCTTATCACTGGCAGTTCTTTCAGAGTGCCCAACTAAATGATGGCAACTAAAAGTGAGGGTTGCGCTCGTTGCGGGACTTAACCCAACATCTCACGACACGAGCTGACGACAGCCATGCAGCACCTGTGTTTCGTCCGGCCGAACCGAAAACTTTAATCTCTTAAAGTCGCGACGAACATGTCAAGTGTTGGTAAGGTTCTGCGCGTATCTTCGAATTAAACCACATGCTCCACTACTTGTGCGGGTCCCCGTCAATTCATTTGAGTTTTAACCTTGCGGTCGTACTCCCCAGGCGGTGTGTTTATTGCTTTCGCTGCGACACTGAAAATAAATTTCCAACGTCTAACACACATCGTTTACGGCATGGACTACGAGGGTATCTAATCCTCTTCGCTACCCATGCTTTCGTTCCTCAGTGTCAGTAATGATCCAGAAAGCTGCCTTCGCAATTGGTATTCTTTCTAATATCTACGAATTTCACCTCTACACTAGAAATTCTGCTTTCCTCTATCATACTCTAGCTGAAAAGTTTTGATGGCAGTTCCAGAGTTAAGCTCTGGGATTTCACCACCAACTTTTTCAACCACCTACGAACTCTTTAAGCCCAGTAATTCCGAACTACGCTAGGTCCCTTCGTATTACCGCGGCTGCTGGCACGAAGTTAGCCGGACCTTCTTATTCGGGTACAGTCATTTTCTTCCCCGACGAAAGAGCTTTACAACCCAAAGGCCTTCTTCACTCACGCGGCATCGCTGCATCAGAGTTTCCTCCATTGTGCAAGATTCCCCACTGCTGCCTCCCGTAGGAGTTTGGGCCGTGTCTCAGTCCCAATGTGGCTGATCATCCTCTCAAATCAGCTATTGATCAAAGCCTTGGTAGGCCATTACCCTACCAACAAACTAATCAAGTGCAGGCTCATCCAATGGTGCATAAAGCTTTCTCCGTAAAGACTTATCCAGTATTAGCACAAGTTTCCTCGTGTTATTCCAGGCCAAAGGGTAGATACCCACATGTTACTCACCCGTCTGCCACTAAGTATTGCTACTTCGTTCGACTTGCATGTGTTAGGCGTGCCGCCAGCGTACGTTCTGAGCCATGATCAAACTCTCAAGTTTAAAAACGGCGCACACTAGCTTCTATATAAATTCTAAGAATAAAATTTATATAAAGTTGAAGTGTGTACGACAAATTTTTGGTAACCTTAACCGTCCACACTTCTCTTCTTAAATATTTACGATTTAAATAGCTAATTGAGTGGCAAAACCCAATAATTCTCTTTAGATAATTGTAACAACTATTTATAGAGAAAGTTTGATGCTTATAGGCTAAAATATTAGGAAATCAAGCATTTAAGATTAAAAAATCATTAAAAAAAGGGCTATTTTTGGGACTTTTTTTGATTTTTTTAAATGTTCGAGTAATACTTAAAAAATCGAAAAAAATTAATGTTTCATAGATTAAAAATAAAAATAAAAATTAAGAACGAATTTTTTTTACTATTTTTAGTACTACTAGTGACAGTAGTTTCAACTGGATATCATAATTACTCAAAAAAAAAAATTGCTAATAATTATAAAGAAATTGTTGAAAATATTTATTTTAAAAAAACTATAAACCATATTTTTAGTAAGTTTGAGCCAAGATTTAAAAAGATATCTCATAAAGTTAAATTGGGAGATACCTTTGACAGTATACTTAACCAATATGATGTGAAAATAGAGGAAATCGCAATCATTAAAAAAAAATTATCTAAAAAATTGAATTTAAATAATCTAAATACTAATCAAAAAATTCTTTTCACAATTGATCAAAATAATGACTCAATAAAAGAATTTATGTTTCAAATTTCAAATAAAGAAAGAATAATTTTAACTAAGGATTTAGAAAATAAAAATTTTAAAGAAGAAATTTTATTAACAAAGCTTAAAAAAGAAATAATATATAAAGAGAATATAATATCATTAAGCTTATATAAATCAGCGGTAGATCAATCAATACCTATAAGTGTAATAATAGACTTTGCAAGAATTTATGGCTTTCAGGTGGATTTTCAGAGGGATATAAGGAAATTTGATAAGTTTCAAATAATGTATGAAGCTTTTATGGATGAAAATAAAAGAATTATAGAAACAGGAAATATTCTATTTGCTAATTTAATTTTAAGTGGAGAAGATAATTCTTTATATTTTTTTGATAAAGAGGGTAGTATTGGACATTACGACAAAAACGGCAAAAGTATTCAAAAAGCTTTAATGAAAACTCCGATTAATGGAGCAAGGCTTTCTTCACCATTTGGTATGAGAAAACATCCAATAGATGGTTTTAATAAAATGCATAAAGGAACAGATTTTGCTGCTCCCATGGGAACACCAATCATGGCATCAGGCTCTGGAGTTATAAAAAAAGCTGGTTGGTGTGGAGGTGGAGGTAATTGCATAGTAATAAAACATAACTCAACTTATCAAACTATTTATGCACATATGTCAAAGTTTGCAAAAGGAATGAGAAGTGGTGTAAGAGTTAACCAAGGTCAAACTATTGGTTACGTGGGTTCTACAGGTAAATCAACTGGTCCACATTTACACTATGAGGTTTTAATAAATGGTAAAAGAGTAAATTCTCAAACATTAAAACTTCCATCAGGTAAAGTTTTGAAAGGAAATGAGAGAAAAATTTTTGAAACAAAAAAAATTAAATTAAATGTTTTAAAATCTGAAAAAATTATTGGATATAATTAATCTGTTGATATTTATTGATCTAAATTATTTTTAGTTTCTACTTTATTCTTAATTGTTTCAGATATATTTTCAGGAACATTAGTCAAATTTTCATTTGATGAAGAATTTTTTTTTTGAAATTCTTTTTCATTCAAAATTCTCATGAAATGATCTGCATGTTGAAAATAATTTTCTGATAATATTTTATCCCCTGTTGAAAGTGCCTCTCTTGCAAGATTGCTATATTTCTCGATTAATTTTGATGCATTGTGATTATTTCTACCAGGCATTTTTCTTTGAAAGCTATCATTATTTGAAAAATTCGAACTAAACTTATTTCTATCCCCATTAGACTTAAAACTTCTTTCGCTTCTTCTAAAGTTGTTTCTTCGATTGTTATTATTTCTAAATGTAACCATTTTTTTTTAAATTTTAGTACTAATTATACATCTGTCTTTATAAGCAAAATCTTTAACTACCTTGTTAACGTAAAAATTATTACTCTTTAATATTTTTTTTACCTCATTTTTTTGATCATGCGCAATTTCTAAAATTAATTTGCCATGAGTTTTAACCAGTTCAGATGATTTACTAACTACTTTTCTGATCTCTGATAAACCGTCTAATCCACCATCAAGAGCTAACTTTGGCTCGTATTTTACAACTTCATCATCCATATTTTTAAAATCAAAATTTTTAATGTATGGAGGATTAGATATTATTAAATCATATTTGCCTGATGAGAAATTGTCAATATCTGATTTAAACAATTTCAATCTATTTATCAAACCGAGCTTAATTGCATTGTTTATGCAAACTTTTAAACTCTCTTTACTAATATCAACTCCCTTGCCTAAAAAAGACTTTTTTTCTTTTAAAATTGATAAGATTATACAACCAGATCCGATTCCAATTTCTAAAAAATTAATACCTTCTTTTTTTTTATAAATCTTTAAAACTTGTTCTATTATGATTTCTGTGTCAGGCCTTGGTATTAAAACTTTTTCATTTATCTTAAAATTATATTTCCAGAAAGATTTTTCACCAGTAATATAGGCAATTGGTTTTTTTTTTATTCTGCTAGATATAAATGCTCTAAAATTATAATATTCATGATCACTTATTTTCTCGTTTGGATTCATTATAATAAATTTCCTATTCTTATTTAAAACTTTAGACATCAAAATCTCACAATCTAATAATGCAGATTTAATTTGATACCTTTTTAAATCAATAGATGCTTTTTTAATGGCTTGATTAATATTCATTCAATTTATTACACCCAAACTCTCCTCTTGTGCTTGAAGCGTTAAAGCCTCAATCATTTCATCAAAAATTTCACCTTCTAAAAATTCCTCCAACTTATGTAAAGTTAAATTTATTCTATGATCTGTTACTCTTCCTTGTGGAAAGTTGTACGTTCTAATTCTCTCCGATCTGTCACCTGTTCCAATCTTATTTTTTCTGTCTTTTGATCTTTCATTTTCAATTCTAGATCTTTCAAGCTCATATAGTCTTGCTCTCAATATCTTCATACCTTTTGCTTTATTTTTATGTTGAGATTTTTCATCTTGTTGTGAAACAGATATTCCCGTTGGAATATGAGTGATTCTAACAGCACTGTCTGTTGTATTGACCGATTGTCCACCAGGTCCACCAGCTCTGAATACATCTATTCTTAAGTCAACCTCATTTATTTTTAAATCTACTTCCTCTGCCTCAGGTAAGACCGCTACTGTTGCTGCTGATGTATGTACCCTACCTTGGGTCTCAGTATCAGGCACTCTTTGAACTCTATGAACGCCACTTTCATATTTTAGAGTTGAATAAATATTATTTCCTTTGATAGACGCAATGACTTCTTTTAAACCCCCTGCCTCACTTCTAGAAATAGAAATTAACTCAACAATCCATCTTTTCTTATGACTTACTCTTTCATACATTTTAAAAAGATCTGCTGCAAATAAACTTGCTTCTAAACCACCAGTTCCTGCTCTAATTTCAATTATTGCATTTTTTTTATCTGCTTCATCTTTTGGTAACAAAAACATTTTTAGTTTTTTTTCATTAGTCACATTCTCCTGTTTCAAATCATTTAACTCTATCTCAGCCATTTTAATTAATTCAGTATCTGAATTTTTATCATCCAAAATTTTCTGTATTTCTAATCTATCTTTTTCATAGGAAAAATATTTTTTTGCGTCTTTAATAATTTCATTTAAATCTGCATACTCTTTTGATTTTTCTGCAAAGAATTTTTTGTCAATTTTGCCCGATGATAAATCTTTCTCCAGCAATGAATGTTTTTGGATTAATTCTTCAATTTTTTTAAGTGGTATCATTTTATTTTTTTAGCTCAAAAGCCTTTTTTTCAACCTCAGTAACAATTTTTTCAATCATATCTTTTGTTAAAACTTTTTCTGACTGCACACCTGATAAATAAAGCATATTGTTTCCTTTTTGACCTCCGGTAATTCCTATATCTGTCATTGCAGCCTCACCTGGCCCATTGACTACACAACCAATTACAGAGAGTGTTATTGGTGTTTTGATGTGTGCTAATTTTTCCTCTAAAATTTTAACAGTTTCAATTACTTTAAATCCTTGTCTAGCACATGATGGACATGAGATTATCTTTACACCTCTTTCCCTTAAATTAAGTGATTTTAGTATCTCATTTCCAATCTTAACCTCCTCAACTGGATTATCAGATAAAGAAATTCTTATTGTATCACCAATGCCATCTAAAAGTAATGTCCCTAGACCGATTGAGGATTTTACACTCCCTGGCACAAATCCTCCTGCCTCTGTAATTCCTAAATGGAGAGGATAATCAGTAACTTTTGAGAGTTGACGATAAGCCTCAATAGATAAAAAAACATCAGAAGATTTAACACTTATCTTTAAATTATTAAAATTCGCGTCCTCAAGAATCTTTATATTATTTAAGGCACTTTCAACTAAAGCTTCCGGACAAGGCTCTTTATATTTTTCTAAAATATCTTTTTCTAAAGATCCAGCATTAACTCCAACCCGAATAGAACAATTATTATCATGAGCGGCTTTAACTACCTCTTTTATCTTACTAATATTTCCTATATTCCCAGGATTTATTCTTAAACAGCTAGCTCCATTCTCTGCGGCCTCTATAGCTCTCTTATAATGAAAATGAATATCAGCAACTATAGGTACATCAACATGTTTAATTATTTCTTTTAACGCTTTGGATGATGACTCGTCGGGACAAGAGACTCTTACTATATCAGCCCCCTCAGAGCTAATTTCATTAATTTGATTAATTGTAGCTTTTATATCAGTGGTAAGAGTGTTGGTCATTGATTGAACTGATATAGGATTTCCTCCTCCAACTTTTACTTTGCCAACATTAATCTCTCTCGTTTTTCTTCTTTTTATATCTCTAAAAGGTCTAATGCTCATTTTTTTTGATCTAATTTGAATTCTTTATGAAGTGCAATCAAAGCTTTTTGTGTATTCTTTTTATCAATCAAAACTGAAATTTTGATTTCGGAAGTTGAAATTACTTTAATATTTATTTTTTTATTTGCTAATGATTGAAACATTCTAAATGTTACTCCAGGTGTTGTTATCATACCTACCCCAATTACTGAGATTTTTGAAACACCTTTTTCAAAAAGTAGTTTTCTATAATTAATAGTTTTATTTTGTTGAATAATTTTTTTTGTTTTATTCAAGTCATCAGTTTTAATTGTAAATGTTAAATCTGTCTCTTTCCCATTAGCAGAAATATTTTGCACAACCATATCAACGTTTATTAAATTTTTAGATAATGGTTTAAAAATTGCCGCAGCAACTCCGGGTTTATCCCTCACGCCAATAAGAGAAACCTTTGAATCATTTTGAGTCGCGGAAATTCCAGTAACAATTTTATTATTTAAAATATTTGATCTTTTAGTGATCAATGTTCCTGATTTTTTAGAAAAAGATGATTTTACCTCAATATCAATCCTATTTAATCTTGCATCTTGTATTGAAACTGGCTGCATAACTTTTGCACCCAATGATGCCATCTCTAACATTTCTTCATACGAAATTACTTTAATCTTTTTTGCATTTTTCAATTTGTTTGGATCAGTTGTGTATACACCCTCTACATCAGTATAGATTATACATCTCTCTGCTTTGAAAAATTTAGCAATCATAATTGCGCTTGCATCAGATCCACCCCTTCCTATGGTTGTAATTCTATTTTCATCATTTAATCCCTGAAACCCAGTGACTATAGGTATGCCACCTTCTTTCATATATTTTATGATATTTCTTTTGTTTATTTGATTTATTCTAGAATTTTTATAATTTCCTTTAGTCAAAATTGGTACTTGCCAAGATAACCAAGATCTAGACTCATATCCCTCATGAATTAATCGACCAGCTATTAAAGAGCATGCAACTTGCTCACCTGTAGAAACTAAAACATCATGTTCTGGTTCTGCGAAATTATCACTTATTTCAAAAGATTTTTTTATTAACTCATTTGTCACACCACTCATAGCTGATGAAACTACAATGACCATGTAATTTTTCTTTTTGTAATCAATAATTATTTTAGCAACTCTTTTAATTTTTGTGATAGTGCCAACTGATGTGCCTCCAAATTTTAATACGACAATTTTCATGATAGAATAATCTTTTAAATTTAAAAAATATTGAATAAATACATGTTGAATATAAAGTCAACTTACAAATGAAAAATAACACAATAAATAAAAAAGAAATAGAAAAATTTTCCAAAATCTCTGAAGAATGGTGGAATCCTGAAGGCAAATTTAAACCATTGCATAAATTTAACCCAATTAGAATTTCATATATTAAAGAAGATATAATTAAAACATTTCGGTTAGAAATTAGCAAAACTCCCTTAAAAAATATCAAAATTTTGGATGTAGGTTGTGGTGGAGGATTATTGTCAGAGCCAATGTGTAGATTAGGTGCGGAGGTAACAGGCATTGATGCGTCTGATAAAAATATTAAAGTTGCAAAAATACATTCTAAAAAAAATAATCTTAAAATAGATTATATTTGTTCATCTCCAGAAAAATTAAATATAAAGAATAAATTTGACGTAATCTTAAACATGGAAATAGTGGAGCATGTTGAAGATCTAAATTTCTTCTTAAAATCTTGTAGTAATCTTTTAAAAAAAGATGGGATTATGTTTGTTGCCACTCTTAATAGAACTCTAAAATCTTACCTTTTTGCAATTGTAGGAGCAGAATATATATTGCGATGGTTGCCAATAGGAACTCACGAATGGGAAAAATTTGTTAAACCTGAAGAATTGATTTCAGAACTAAAAAAAAATGATTTAAGACTGGATAGATCAGATGGTATGAAATTTAACATATTAACTGACAAATGGGATATTAGTAATGATAAATCAGTTAACTATATCATGAAATTTATTAAAAATTAATTATTTTCATTTTCCACCCAAGGAATTAATTGAGCATCAATTCCTTCTTCTTTAAGTTCTTTTAAATCTTTTCTGGAAGCTGTTCCATAAATGCCTCTATCTCTTTTTTTATTATTATAATGTATAGATCTAGCTTCATATGTGAAGTTTTTACCTACATAATCAAAATTGCTTTTTATGAATTTTTGATACTCATTTATTTTCTTTTTAATTTTTTGATATTTTAGTAAATCTTTTTTTTCGTAATTATTAATAAAGGATTTATTTATCAATTTAGGTGCCATTAAATTTTTTTCTACTTTTAAAGACCCACAACTATGACAATTAATTAATTTTTTCTTTTTAAGTTTGTCAAATTCTGTAGAAGATGCAAACCAGCTATCAAATGTAAGATTACATTTTTTACATTTTAAATTATATTTGATCATACAACTTATTTAATTATTAATTTTTGAATTTCAATATATCTTAACTCCTATAATCAGAATTTATGTTGATATACTCTTTTGTTAAATCCATTGTATAGACAGTAAAGCTTTTTTTTCCAATTCCAACATCAACGTTAACTTTAATATCTGAACTTTTCATGTAGTTAACAGCATCAGACTCGTTATATTGATTAAAAATTTTTCCTTTCTGTACAATCATCAGATCGCCAAATTTAATTGATAATTTATTCAAATTTATATCTACTCCAGATTTTCCCACTGCCATAATTATTCTTCCCCAGTTTGGATCTTCCCCAGCTATAGCTGTTTTTACTAAGGGAGAATTAGCAATCGAAAAACCAATTTTTTTTGCATCATATTCAGTTTTAGCGTTATTAATATTAATTGTGACAAATTTTTTTGCACCCTCACCGTCTGCCACAACCCTTTTAGCTAAATTTAATAACACATTATTTAGTGACTCATCAAAAAATTTAATTTTTTTATCGTTTAAAGTAGTAATCAATGAATTTTTTGCTTTGCCTGTAGAAAAAATTGTTATCATATCGTTTGTGCTGGTATCTCCATCACACGAAATTGCATTAAAAGTATTTTCGATATTTTTTTTAAGTAGCTTTTTCAAAACTTCATTAGATATATTTGCATCTGTAAAAATGTATCCTAATGTGGTAGCCATATTTGGATATATCATACCAGATCCTTTTGCAATTCCATAAATTTTAACGGGTGTTCCCCCAATTTTACATTCTTCCATTGCCATTTTTGGCTGTGTATCAGTCGTCATTATTCCTAAAGCTGCTTTCATCCAAATGTATTTATTTTGAGTATATTTAATATTCTTAATTAAATTTGGAATTTTCAATTTTATCTTGTCCTCAGGAAATTTTTCTCCAATAGTTCCTGTGCATCCAAAAATAATATTTTTTGATTTAATAATTTTAGGATCATCCTCATCTTCTTTTTGTTTGTCTGTCAATTGCTTAGAAATCATTTCGGCAAGATGTTGCATACTTTTGAAGCCTTGCTCACCAGTGAAAGAATTGGCATTTCTAGTATTAATTATTAGTGAAAAAATTTTTTGTGTTTTTTGACTTAAATTCCATTTAATATTTTCTGACAAAATTTTTGACTGAGTATAAACAGATGCAAAATTTGCCCCATCTCGAAAATAGAACATCACCAAATCATCTCTTTTAGAGTTATATAAATTGGCACTCACTGAGGAAACAGCCAGACCATCCAGATGATCGAGATCTTGAAATTGCCCCATCTTTCGATTTTGAGATTTTGAGGCTAAAAAATTAGATATATTAATTCCCATGATATTTAAAATTTACATTAAATAACTATATTAAAAGTTGTAATTAAAATGTATATCAAAAACAAATGCTTAATCCTCTAAAGTTTATTTCTAAATTTATTAAATCTAGTAACCAAAAAGAGCTAGATAGAATTGATAAAATTGTGAACCAGATCGATGTTTTTGAGGAAAATATCAAAAAACTAAAAGATGAGGAATTTCCAAAGAAAACTTTAGAATTAAAAGAAAAATTGAAGAATGGACAATCACTAGATCAAATCTTACCTCATGCTTTTGCGCTTGTCAGAGAAGCATCTTTAAGAGCAAGAAACGAAAGGCATTTTAGAGTTCAGATTATAGGAGGTGTTGTTTTGCACGAAAATAAAATAGCTGAAATGAGAACTGGAGAGGGTAAAACTTTGACAATAGCCTTGGCTGCTTATTTAAATGCTTTAGAAGGAAAAGGAGTTCACATAGTAACTGTTAATGATTATCTTGCAAAAAGAGACTCTGTTGAAATGGGTAAGATTTTTAGTTTTTTAGGTTTAACCTCTGGATATATAAACAATGATCAAAACGATAATGAAAGAAAAAAAATTATAATTGTGACATTACTTATGCCACAAATAGTGAATTAGGTTTTGATTACCTTAGAGACAATATGAAATTCTCTCAGGATGAGATGGTTCAAAGAGGACATCATTTTGCAATTGTGGATGAAATTGACTCATGCTTAATTGATGAAGCGAGAACTCCATTAGTTATTTCAGGAGCTGCAGAAGATAAAACTAACCAGTATCTCGCAATAGATAAAATTGTAAAATTATTGGAAAAAAAAGATTTTGAGATTGATGAAAAAGATAGAAATATTCTTTTAACAAATGAGGGCATTAATCATATTGAAAAATTATTCACTAAGGCCGGTGTATTAAAAAATAACAATTTTTACGATCCTGAAAACCTTGATTTAGTCCATTTTGTAAATCAAGCTTTAAGAGCAAATCATCTATTCAAAAAAGATAAAGATTATTTAATCAAAGATAATAGTATAAAAATTGTTGATGAACTGACTGGTAGAATTTTAGAGGGAAGGAGATTTGGAGATGGTCTACATCAAGCTTTAGAAGCGAAAGAAAGAATTGAGATTCAAGCTGAAAATCAAACTTTAGCGTCAATTACTTACCAAAATTATTTCAAATTATATAAAAAAATATCAGGATGCACAGGAACAGCTGCCACAGAAGCTGAAGAATTTTTTGAAATTTATAATTTATTGGTCGTTGTAATTCCGACTAACAAAGAAATGATTAGAAAAGATTATAATGATCAAATATTTCGTACTGAACAAGAAAAAAATAATGCAATAATAGAAAAAATAAATGAGTGTTATGAAAAAAAACAACCTTTATTGATTTTCACTTCGAGTGTGAGTAAGTCAGAAATCTATTCAAAACTACTTAGTAAAAAAAATATTAAACATATTGTTCTGAATGCTAAAAATCACGAAAACGAAGCTGAAATTATTGCAAATGCAGGTAAAAGTAAATCGGTAATTATTACAACAAGTATTTCGGGAAGAGGTGTAGATATTCAACTAGGCGGAAAAAAAGGATCAAGTGATGAAGAACAACTTCAAAAAGAAAAAAATTATATCAAATCTTTAGGGGGGTTGTTTGTAATTGGAACTGAAAGAATGGAGTCAAGAAGAGTTGACAATCAAGCTAGAGGAAGATCTGGTAGACAAGGTGATGAAGGAAGCTCAATTTTTTATGTAAGTTTAGAAGACGACCTTATGAGAATTTTTGGTTCAGAGTCCATGAATAATATTCTTCAAAAGTTAGGTCTTAAAGATGGAGAAAGTATTGATCATCCTTGGATAAATAAAGCTTTGGAAAGAGCTCAACAAAAAGTTGAGGCAAGAAACTTTGATATTAGGAAAACTCTTATTAAATTTGACAATGTTCTAAATGATCAAAGACAAGTGATTTTCTCTCAAAGAAAGGATGCAATGGATAGTGATAAAATTTTTGATTATTCAGACAAATTTTTATCAGAAATAATAGATAATTTGATATCTTTAAAAATTCAAAAATTATCAAATCCTAAAAGTGGTGAATTTAACAACAAATTAAAGACTATTTTTGGAAAAAGTTTAGATGAAGATGAATATAATAAGTTAATTTCCTCTAATGATAAGGAATTTAGGGATAAGATTTTTAAAAAATTTAAATCTGCAAGGGATGATAGATCAAAAATTCTTGGAGAAAATCAATCAAAAGAAATTGAAAAAAGAATTCTTCTTCAATCTATAGATTTTAATTGGAAATCACATATTCAATACCTTGAACAATTAAGACAAGTAATAGGTCTTCGGTCATATGGTCAAAGAGACCCACTTATAGAATACAAAAAAGAAGCTTTTGATTTATTCTCTACCCTGCTTGAAAAATTAAAATTAGATTATGTAAAAATACTGATGAATTTAAAAGTTTACAATGAGCCAACAGAAAAAATAAATCAAAGTATTTCAAAAGAAAAATTTAAAGATCTTGGAAAAAAAATAAGTAGAAATGATCCTTGCCCTTGTGGCTCAGGAAAAAAATTTAAAAAATGCTGTGGTGCCTTATAACATCAAAGCAAAAATAGTTACAAGTGCAACCACAATTCCGCTTATAATCAAGATACTCTTCTTAGATTTTATAATTTCCTGAAAATTAAATCTAGAAATTTGAGATGCACTTAAGCTTTCTGGATTTGCAACAAAACCCCTATTTCTTCCAATTTGTAAAAACTTATTTTTTCTATCATTAAGTATCTCCTCAGGAGTCATATTTTTGAAAAAATCCAAATTTTTGGAAATAGAGCTCCTTATATTTTCTAAAATTAAATCCTTGTCTCTGTGAGCGCCACCAAGCGGTTCTTTAATTATTTCATCAATTATATTTAATTCTAATAAATCTTTAGCAGATAATTTCATAGCTCTAGCAGCATCTAACATTCTTTTTGGATCTCTCCATAATATTGTTGCGCATCCCTCAGGAGAAATAACTGAATATATAGCATTTTCTAACATTAAGACTTTATTTGAAGAAGCAAGAGCAATTGCTCCACCAGATCCTCCTTCTCCAATGATAATTGCTAAAGTAGGAACCTTTAATTTCATACAACATTCTATAGATTTAGCTATTGCTTCAGCTTGCCCTCTTTCCTCTGCACCTACACCAGGGTAGGCTCCAGGTGTATCAATAAAAGAAATAATTGGGATCTCAAACTTGTTAGCTAATTCCATTAGCCTAATAGTTTTTCTATAACCTTCGGGCCTCATCATACCAAAATTTCTTTGTATTCTTGTCTCTAAATTCTCACCTTTTTCTTGACCAATTACTAAAACCGATTGATTTTGAAATTTTGCTAAACCAGTTATCACTGATTTATCTTCACCATAATGTCTATCTCCTTCTAAAGAAATAAAATCATCAAATAAATTATCTATAAAAAACTTAGACTTTGGTCTATCCTCGTGTCTGGCAACCAAAGTAATTTGCCAAGGGTCTAAATTTGAATAAATATTCTTAAGCTTTTCATCTAATTCTTCTTGGGTTTTAGAGATTTTTTTTGTATCTACTTCTGATAAGCCCTCTTGATTAAAAGGATCTTTTAACTTTTCTAATTCATTCTCTAAATTTTTAATATCCGATTCAAAATTTAAATAATTTTTCATTTTAAGTATAAATATTACATATATCAGAAAAATGACAATAAAATGTCGATGATACTATTATGTATTGACTTAAACAAGCTAGAGTTTAAATATCCATTCATGTCATCAAAATACCATTCTGTAAATAATCTTAAAATATCAGAGGAATTATTATTTTTTGTTAATAATGAATTATTTAATGGTACTGATATTTCTCCAGAAAAATTTTGGAAAGATTTTGACAAAGCGGTCCATGAACTAGCTCCTAAAAATAAAGAGCTTATTGATTTTAGAGAAACATTACAAAAAAAAATTGATAAATGGCATATTGATAACAAAGGAAAAGATATTCAAATTAAAGAATACAAAAATTTTTTAAAAGAAATTGGTTACCTAAAAGATGAAGGTCCAGATTTTAAAATTGAAACAAGTGATATTGATGAGGAAATCGCTACAATAGCTGGACCTCAATTAGTTGTTCCAATTATGAATGCACGTTACGCACTAAACGCTGCTAACGCAAGATGGATGAGTTTGTATGATAGTTTGTATGGAACTGATGTGATTGAAGAGTCTGAGGATAGCACTTCAGAAAGATATGATCCAGAACGAGGAGAGATTGTAATAAAGTATGGTAGAGAATTTTTAGATAAATATTTTACTTTAAAAGATTTTAGTTGGAAAAAAATAACAGGAATAGCAATTCAAAATAAAGAATTAAAAGCGTTGAAAGGTATTGATGTAACAACTTTAAAAGATAAAGATAAATTCATTGGTCATAGAGGTGAAGCTGATAATCCATCTGCAATAATATTAAAAAATAATAATCTGCATATTGAAATATTAAAAAATCCAAGAGCTTTTAGTGCTCAACAGGATCATGCAGGGATAAGTGACATAATACTAGAGTCTGCAGTATCTACAATATGTGATAATGAAGACAGTGTTGCAGCTGTAGATGCTCAAGATAAAGTGATTTGTTATAGAAATTGGCTTGGGTTAATGAAAGGAAATCTTGTAGCACGATTTGAGAAAGAGGGAAAAACATTAGAAAGAAAACTTAATCCAAACAGAAGTTATATTTCAAAAGAGGGAAAAGGATTAAAATTGCACGGTAGAAGTCTTTTATTAATTAGGAATGTTGGTCATTTGATGACTAATCCCTCAATAATATTGAAAGATGGAAGTGAAATTCCAGAGGGGTTGATGGATGCTTTTATAACAACTGCAGCAGCTCTTCATGATGCTAAAAAAAAAGGAAATTCAAGAACGGGTTCAATATATATTGTAAAACCAAAGATGCATGGTCCAGACGAAACAGCATTTACAAATGAAATTTTTACTAAAGTTGAAGAGGTATTAAAATTAAAAAAATACTCTTGCAAAATTGGAATTATGGATGAAGAGAGAAGAACTTCATCAAATCTTAAAGAATGTATTAGAACCTTAAAGAAGAGAGTTTTCTTCATAAACACGGGTTTCCTTGATCGTACAGGTGACGAAATGCATACATCAATGGAAGCTGGACCCATGATTAAAAAGGGCGATATGAAATCCTCAAAATGGATCAGCGCATATGAAAATAACAATGTTGATATAGGTTTGGCCTGTGGCTTTTCAGGTAAAGCTCAAATAGGAAAAGGAATGTGGGCTATGCCTGATAAGATGAAAGATATGTTAGATCAAAAAACTGGTCATCTTAAAGCTGGAGCAAATTGTGCATGGGTTCCATCTCCAACTGCAGCTGCTCTTCATGCATTACATTATCATGAAATTAATATTTTTGATGTTCAAAAAAAATTGTCTACAAGAGATAAGGCTAAAATTGAGGATTTACTTACTATTCCTATCGCAGATAGACCAAACTGGTCAGTTGATGAAATCAATAAAGAAATTTCAAATTCTGCCCAGACATTACTTGGTTATGTTGTAAGATGGATTGATCAAGGTGTGGGTTGCTCTAAAGTACCAGATATAAATAATGTCGGGTTAATGGAAGACAGGGCAACGTTGAGAATTTCTTCGCAACATATTGCAAACTGGGTACATCACGGTGTTACAACTAAAATGCAAGTTATTGAAATAATGAAAGAAATGGCAAAGATTGTGGATAAACAAAATGAGAGTGATCAAAATTATGTTAAAATGAGCTCTGATTATGATAGGTCCATAGCATTTCAAACTGCATGTGAACTTATTTTTAAGGGAAAAGAACAACCTTCCGGATATACAGAGCCTTTATTACATTTAAATCGATTAAAAAAAAAATCAGCTTGAATTAGAATTTATTTTGGATCTATTTTTAAAAGCAGAAAGAAGTGTGCCATCATCAAGATTTTCAATTTCTCCACCAACAGGCAACCCCTGAGCTAATTTTGTGATCTTTACATCTAAATTTGATAAACTGTCCTGAATATAAAATGCTGTCGTTTGGCCCTCAACTGTTGCACTAGTAGCTAAAATTATTTCCTCAATTTTATCCTTTTTTACCCTTTCAATTAAAGAATTAATTAATAAATCCTCTTTTTTGTGACCAACAGAGGAGATAGTACCTCCTAAAATATGAAAATATCCTTTGAAAATATTTGAATTTTCAATCGACCACTGATCAGCTATGTTTTCAACAACACAAATTTGATTATACTTTCTCTGTATAACCTTACAATTATCATAAGAACACTCAACTGCAGATGATTTTAAGACGCCACAAATTTTACATCTAGAAATATTTTTATAAACTTCTGCTAAAGTTTTTGCTAAAGGCTTTACAAGTTCATCCCTATTATTAATTAGTTTTAAAACTATTCTTTTAGCTGATTTAGGGCCTAAACCAGGCAATTTTGATATTAATTTAACAAGTTCTTCAATCTCAGAAGTATTTTGCATTTACTATAATGGCCATTTAAATCCAGGTATTCCGAGTCCACCTGTTGCTTTTGAAATTTCTTCAGCTGTTTTTGTTTTGAGTTGTGACTTAGCACTATTATGAGCGGCAACAATAAGATCTTCAATTATAGTTTTATCTTCCCTCATAATTTCCTCTGATAATTTGATTGATTGCATCTCCCCCTCTCCATCAAGAATTACTTTTACCGAGTCTGAACCTGAAACTCCCTCGACTCTTATTTCCTTAATTTTTTTTTGACTTTCTTTCATTTTTGACTCAAGTTCTTTTGCTTTATCTAAAATTTTTGTAAAATCAGTCATTAGGTTCATCCTCTCTTTTTAAATTAATATCAGTTAATTCAGCATCAGGAAAATTTTTAATTACATCTTTATAAATTTTTGAATTTTTTGCTTCATCTATTAAAGATCTTTTTATTTTTTGTTTTTTCTCCCTCATTGAAACATCGCCTTTTAATTGACTAAATGAAATAATCCATCTTTCACCTGTCCAATCAAAAAGTTTTAAAGAAAGATCTTTAACGAAATTTTTATCTAAATTTTCATTAAAAGATATCTCAATCATATTTTTTTCAAATTTGACAAGATTAACGTTTTTTTCTAACTCATATTTTAGTTTAATTTCTTTTTTATCCACACAAGTCTGTATTAACTTTTCTAAGCTATTAATAAATATTTTTTTTTCTGATTTAACTTCTTTATGAATTTCTGGTTTACTTTTTTCCTCTTGATAAATATTCTTGATTTGATCTATCGGTTTTGATTGATCATTAATTTCTTTATCTATAACAGGATTTTCACTTACAGAATTTATATCAGTATTTTTCTCCGATTTTATCGAATTTAAATATATCAGTCTTAACAAAAACATTTCCATTGATAAATGTTGATTGGAAACTATAGCAAGTTCATCAAGAGTCGAGATAGTAAATTGCCAAAATAAAATCAATACGCTTGGATCAAGATTTTTATTTAAATCTTTGATCTTTTGAAATTCTTGATCATTTAATGAGAAATTTGTACTTTCTAAGGTTAATGACTCAATATTTTTAAAGTAATAAAGTAATTCTAAGAAATCATTAATAAAAATTTTTGGTTCAACACCTTGGTCATAAATTTTTCTATAAATCTCTATAACTTTAATCTCATCTCCTTTAAGAATAAATTCAAATAAATCGATTAGTTGTGATTTATCAAAAAAACCAAAAATTTTCTGTGCTGTTTTTAAATCTAATTCAGTTTTTGGATTTAAAGTTAATAAAGCTCTATCTAATAAGGATAGTGCATCTCTTACTGACCCTTCAGAAATTTTCACTATTAATTTTAATGCTTCATCAGTAATTTTACCTCCCTCTTTATCCTTAATTTTTTTAATGTAATTAAATAATTCAGACGATTTAATTCTTAATAAATCAAATCTTTGACATCTTGATATAACTGTAACTGGAATCTTTTTAATTTCAGTCGTTGCAAAAATAAATTTTAGATATTCTGGAGGTTCTTCAAGAGTTTTCAACAAAGCATTAAATGCTTGTTTACTTAACATGTGAACTTCATCGATAATAAAGATCTTATACTTTGACGATGTTGGTCCATATCTAGAAAACTCAATTAATTCTCTAACATCGTCAACACCAGTTCTGCTTGCAGCATCCATTTCTAAAACATCGATGTGATTTGAATTAGTTATAGCATCGCAATTATCACATTTAACTTTACACTTATTTTCAATTCCATTTGAACAATTAAGGGCCTTAGCAACTATTCTTGCTATAGTGGTTTTTCCGACTCCTCTTATTCCAGTGAATAAATATGCATTGGGAACTTTATTAGCTATTATTGAATTAGTTATAGTTTCTACAACTACATCTTGACCAATAAGATCATCAAAATTTTGTGGTCTATATTTAAGTGCTAATACTTTTGTATCATTGCTCATATTTACGAGGAGACTAGAACCTGAAAAACTGTCTTTACGACTGCTTCCGTTAAGATCTGGTCGGGTTCAAGCAGCATCCACCTCTAGCCTCCAAAACTATTATAACAGTAATAATTTCTTATCTACAATAAAAGTTATTTATTTATTTCTCTTTGTTTGTCAGCTTCAAAAACACCTAGGACGTGAAAATCTTGGCAATGTAATCCTAAATCTTCAAGTGATTTTTGTACTCTTGGTTCCTCAATATGACCATCTAGATCACATAAAAAGAAAAAAGAGTCGAAAGAATTTTTTTCAGGATAACTTTGTAACTTTGTTAAATTTACCCCATTAATGGCAAACCCCCCTAAAGATTGATACAGAGCTGCAGGTTTACTTTTTAATTTAAATAAAAAAGAAGTAATATATTTTTTTCCACTAAATTCAGGTTGTAATATTTTTTTTCCCATAACAAGAAATCTTGTTAAATTTCCTTTTTCATTTTCAATATTATTTTTTATAATTTCTAAATTATATGTTTTAGCGCTCAATGAAGAGGCTATTGCAGCTTTAGATTTATCTTTGCTTACTGAAACCATCTCTGCAGATCCAGCCGTGTCAGCTCTTACATGTTCAGTCAGATTATTAGATTTTATAAATTTTGAACATTGTGAAAGTGCTTGGGCATGAGAATAAACATCTTTGATCTCTGAAACTTTAGTTTCAGGTATCCCCAATAAATTATGTTCTATTTTTTGAAAATACTCAGCATAAATGTTTAATCTGTATTCAAATATTAAATATTCAATTCCAATGTTACCAGTAATTCTATTGGACTCTGGAATTATAATTTTTGAATTTGTATCTTTTGATGCTTGGACAAAACAATCATCAAAAGTTTTACAAGGCACAACTTCAGCTTTAGGATCAATAGATAAAGCAGCTAAGTGTGAATAAGCTCCGAAAGTTCCTTGAAAATAAATTTTACTCATTAAGACTTATATTCCATAATTTTTTTTATAGCCATAAAATCCTCTTCAGTATCTACTCCAATTGGTGATGATTTTGCAAGAGCTACGTTTATATTTATATTATTATCTAATGCTCTTAACTGCTCTAATCTATTTTTAATTTCATTTTCAGACTGTTTGAAAGAAATAAATTTTTTCAAAATTTCTACATTATAACAATAAATTCCTAAATGATGATAAGTCTGACTATTTTCATTGTCTAATTTTCTCATAAAATTTAACGCTCGAGGAAATTTTGAATGATCTAAACTTTCTTCTGTAATTACTTTAACAATATTGTTATTTTCAAAAACTTTTTTATCATTGATTTTGGCTGCCAAGGTTCCTAAATCACGCTTGGTTTTGATCATATTACTATTTAAATTTTGAATATCCTCAACATTCATCAATGGTTCGTCTCCCTGGAGATTCATGACTAATTCTGCATCTTTGCTACCCAGCTTAACCAATGCCTCGTAAATTCTATCAGTTCCTGTTTTGTGATTATTGCTAGTCAAAATTGCTTCTCCACCATTTTTTCTCACATCTTCGATAATTTCTTGATCCTCTGCAGCAACAAATACCTCTCCAATATTAGCCTCTTGGGCTTTTTTATAAACATGTGAAATGATCGATAATCCATTAATTTTAAGCAAGGGTTTGCCTGGCAATCTTGATGCTGATAACCTTGAGGGAATAATAACTAATGTCTTCATTTTTCTTTTAAATTTTCATTACAATATAAATAGAGGCAAAAATGTACATTAAAAATATAAGCAATTTTATATTTATAGTGTTATATGTTCAAAATAATTTTAATAAATGGATTCTTTCGAGCTTAATAAAATAATAGCTGCAATATTAATGGTAGCACTTCTGGTAATTGGTATTGGAAAGCTTTCAAATGTTATTTTTCATGTTGAAAAGCCTGAAACACCTGGTTACTCAGTAGAAGTAGAACAGGCTACTGTTGTAAGTTCACAAACAACCTCACAACCAACTGAAGATAAAATTGATATAGCTGCATTGATGGCTCTGGGGGATATCGCTACAGGGGAAAAAGTTTTTAAAAAATGCGCTGCATGTCACTCTATTGTAAAGGGTGGAAAAAATAATATTGGTCCAGCATTGTATAATGTTGTTGGAAGAGACGTAGGTGCTGTAGGTGATTATAAATATTCTAAGGCTCTGGCATCCTACGGAAAAGCCTGGACTTTTGAAGAGCTTAATGGGTACTTACTTAAACCAGCTAAATGGATTAAAGGAACTAAAATGGCATTTGCTGGATTAAGAAAAGAAAAAGATAGAGCGTCAGTTATTTTATATTTGAATCAAAATTCTGACAATCCACTGTCATTACCTTAATTTTCCCAGACAATAAAGTAAAATAGATTTTTGCACATGAACTCTATTTATTGCTTGATGCCACACCTTAGATTGTTTACTTAAAAAAACCTCTTCATCTACCTCACTTCCTCTAGGTAGACAGTGAAGAAAAATGCAATTTTTTTTTGCAAAACTCATCAATTTTTTATTGATCTTAAATTTTTTGAAGAAATTTAATTTTTTGTTCTTATTAACTTTATCATTCATAGATATTACTTTATCAGAAAATATAACATCAGCAGCTGATGCTGCTTTTTTTGCATTATCATAAATTAAAATTTTATTTTTATTGTTTTTAATATATTTCAAAATATTTTTATTAGGTTGATATTTTTTAGGGGATCCTATTTTTAATTTAAAAGAGAATTTAATAGAAGCTGCAATCAATGAATTCAAAACGTTATTTGAATCTCCTATCCAGGCGATATTTAATTTTGATATTGATTTTTTTTTAATTTCTTCAATTGTAAATATATCTGACAAAATTTGCGTTGGATGAGAGGATGGGCTTAATCCATTAATAATTGGAATTGATAAATATTTCTTAAACTCCTCTAACTTTATATCCTTATCAGTTCTAAGCATAAAAGCATTACCAAAGTTAGATAATATTTTTGCTGTGTCCTCAATACTTTCAGCTCCTTTCGATAAATGAAGCTCATCTGGTCTTAATGTTAAGGTGCTACCTCCAAGTTGTTTTATTGCTAAATAAAAACTTAATCTTGTTCTTAAACTAGATTTTTCAAACATTTGTATCAACAATTTTCCCTTTAAAGGTGCTCCTTTGTCTATATCTAGATTATCCAAATTTTTTCTTAAACTTTTTCTTTTTTTGGCATCTTTTAGAATTTTTCTTAAATCAGTCACTGAAATATCTTTCAAATTTATAAAATGTCTCATCTTAGTTTAACTCTCGACAAACTTTACTGATAATTTTTAGAGCTTTGTTTAACTCATTTTTTTTTACATTTAACGGCGGCAACACACGCACAACATTTTCTGATGCACGTATTGTTAATAATCTATTATCCATCAACTTCTTAATAAAAATAGCTTGATCTATATGGAGTTGAATTCCGATCAAAAATCCTCTTCCTCTTATACTTTTTATAATATTAGGATATTGATCTTTAATTTTTTTTAAATTTTGTAAAAAATATTTTGACAAATAATTAATGTTTTTTAAAAACTTTTTACTCGAGACTATATCCATTACCTGATTACCTACAGCCATAGCTAAAGGATTCCCACCAAAAGTAGAGCCATGAGTCCCAGGTATCATTCCTGAGGCTACCTTCTTATTCATTAAAACTGCACCGATAGGAAAACCACCACCTATTCCTTTTGCAATCGGAACAATATCAGGTTTGACTTTTGATTTTTCAAATGAAAAAAAACTTCCAGTTCTTGAAATACCACACTGAACCTCATCTAAGATCAATAATATTTTCTTTTTATTACATAATTTTCTTAATTCTTTTAAACACCAATCTGGAATCTCTTTAATACCTCCTTCTCCCATTATGGGTTCAACCATAATTGCGGCTGTTCTTTTAGTAATCTTCTTTTTAAGGGATTTATGATCTCCAAATGAAAAGTGATTAAATCCTGAAACTTTAGGTCCAAATCCCTCTGTCATTTTCTTTGATCCACTAGCATAAATTGCTGCTAGCGTTCTGCCATGAAAAGAATTTTTCACACACAATATTACATTCTTGTTTTTCTTTCCTATAGAATAGAAGTATCTTCTAGCAACCTTTATTGCTGCCTCTGTAGCCTCTGCTCCGCTATTCTGAAACATTACAAAATCTGCAAATGTTTTATGACACAGCTTTTTTGCTAATTTTTCTCCCTCAGGAATTTGAAAAGCATTTGAGACATGCCAGAGCTTTTTTGATTGTGTATTAATAGTTTTTATGAGTTTAGGATGTGAATGACCCAAAGAGTTTACTGCTATACCTTGAACAAAGTCTAAATATTTTACATTATTTTTTGAATATAAATAACTTCCTTTTCCATACTTAAAAGAAATTTTCTTTCTGTTATAATTTTTTGCTAAATAGCTCATAAAATATTTAATTATATACTTCTATATTCTTAGAATACATTGATACAAGTATAGATTGAAAACTTTTTAATTAATCTTTGTTAATAACTCTGAATTTAAACTTGTTATTTTTTTGTAATGAAGCCTATATAGTATCTATAATATTAAATAGCACATTATATTGATAACTTATGAGCTGGAATGATGAAAAAGTTGCTAAACTTAAAGAATTATGGGGTAAAGGTAAAACTGCGAGCCAAATTGCCGAGATAATTGGAGGTATTAGTCGAAATGCGGTAATAGGAAAGGCTCACAGATTAAACTTATCTGCTAAAATTAAAACTAGAGCTTCATCAAACACTAATAATAATTTCAGATCAAATAATCAAAATAATTTAGATAAATTAAGAAAAGGAAGAAGAAGTAGATTCAAATCACTTATTATAGAAAAAGATTTTGAGCCCGAAAATCCTAAACAGCTCGAAGAGTTGGACGAAAATTCCTGCAAATGGCCAATTGGTCATCCTAATGAAAAATCGTTCTACTTTTGTGGTAGAACATCTTTAAAAGATTTTTCTTACTGTAGATTGCATTTATTATATGCATATCAACCCAAAGGTAAAAAAGAAGATTCTAACGACAAAGAGGAAATTCAAGAATATACTGAAAAAAAAATAACTGCTGTATAATAAAATCAGGTATCTGATTTAATCATTTGAATTATATTTTTCTGTTGAAAATTGCCCACCATCTCTCCACATAAAGGAGTATTTTTTCACCTCATCTTGAAAAAAAAGTTTACTTGGTAAGCCTATTTCTTTATTTGTCTTATATTTTCCAGAGGGAATATTATCATATTTTAACAATCTAAGTTGATCTTCTGTCAAAAGTGGATTTGGAAAAAACTGAAAAAATTTAGCAGATAAATTAGCCAAAACTAATGGCATAGGTATAAGAAGTCTATTTTTTCCCATTAATTGAAGAAGGGTTTGTAAAATTTCCTTAAAAGATAAAATCTCAGGACCAACACATTCGATAATTTGAGATTGAATGTCACTTTGCAACACATGGTGAATTACATTTGTAAGGTCAGAACAATGTATTGGCATAAATTTAGTTTTTCCTGAATAGTAAAGTGGGAAAATTGGTAATCTATTCAATAGTGTCATAAATTGAGTGCTAAAATTATCAGAATTTGAGAAAACTATGGAAGGCCTTAATATTGTGGTTTTTGAAAAATTACTCAGAATACCTTTTTCTCCCTCAAGTTTTGAGATTGCATAATTTGAGTCCACTGCCTCATTAATACCTAAGGCTGAAACATGAACAAAATGCCTTAAGTTAAACTTTTTACATAGTTTAGCTAAAAGCGTAGGGAAAACTGTATGAATATTCTTAAAAGTATTTCCATTCTTTTTCTCATATAAAATTCCTATCAAATTTATACAATAATCTGCTTTGCTGAATAATTTTTCAATTTTTTTTTCATCAAAAATTTTTGCCTCAACAATCTCTATAAAGCCTGCGTTTGCCTGAGTTTTAATCCTCAGGCCCTTTTGATGAATATTTCTTGTTACTATTGTTGCTCTTAGGTTATTTTTGGCAAGTTTTCTAATCAAGTTACTTCCGATTTGACCACTTCCACCAAAAATTAGACAATTTTTTGCTTTCATATATATATGTTTAAAAATGAATAATAATATACACTTGCACAAAATTGATATACCTGAGAATCTAAATTTGGGCAATACAATAGCTGTGGATGGTGAATTCATGGGACTAAATGTTAGACGAGATCCTCTATGTTTAATTCAAATTTCCTCAGGAAATTCAGATGCTCATATAGTCCAATTTGACAGAAATAAATACAACGCACCTAATTTGATAAAATTATTGGCTGACAAAAATACTAAAAAGATTTTTCACTATGCGCGTAGTGATTTAGCTCACATTAAATATTATCTTAAAACTAATGTTAACAATGTTGAGTGCACTAAGATTCAATCTAAAATTGCACGAACTTTTTCAGATAACCATTCTTTAAAAACATTAATCAAAGAATTCATTAATATTGATATTAGTAAACAGTTTCAAACTACAGATTTTGGTGGAGAACTTTCTCAAGGTCAACTTAAGTATTGTGCTAATGACGTTATATATCTTCATAAAATTAATGAGGAACTTAATAAAATATTAATAAGAGAAAATAGAATACAGCTTTATCAAGAATGTTTAAAATTTCTTAAAACAAGAGTTGATTTAGATCTTGCTTCATTCAAAGAGGATATTTGGGCACATTAATGAAAAAAATGAATTACATGAGTATAGCTAAAAGTGTTATCAACTTGGAGATTAAAGCTCTTCAAAAATTAAAAAAATCATTAAATAAAAATTTTGATAAAGCGGTCAGTGCAATAGTTAATTGTCAATCAAAAGTAATTTTATGTGGAGTAGGAAAAAGTGGAATTATAGCTAATAAAATTTCTGCTACGCTATCTTCTGTTGGAACGCCATCTTTTTCACTATCTGCAAATGATTGTTCTCATGGTGATCTTGGAAGTATCACTAAAAAAGATATATTAATTTTAATAAGTTATTCTGGCAATTCAATTGAATTAAAAAATATAATTAATTATGCTAATAGAAATAAAATTTTATTAATTGGCATAACCTCAAAAAAAAACTCTGACTTATATAAAAATAGCGATATAGGCTTAATTACACCTGAGGTAGAAGAGGCAGGATTGAAAATGGTTCCAACATCAAGTACAATAAACCAACTAAGCATAGGGGATGCTTTAGCAGTTTCTACTCTTAAAAAGAAAAAAATAAATAATTTAGATTTTAAAAAATTTCATCCATCTGGAAGCATAGGAGAGAAATTGAAAACTGTGGAAGATCTAATGTTAACTCGTAATAAGATACCCTTTATTAATGAAAATGTATTAATGATAAAAGCACTCAAGATTATGACAGAAAAAAAATTAGGCACGCTAATTGTCAGAAATAAAAAAAATTATACAACAGGAATTATTACTGATGGTCAGATCAGACGATTAAATTCAAAAAATATTAATTTTAATTTACTTAAAGTAAAGAATGTAATGACAAAAAATCCAATTAAAATTGAAAAAAATACTTTGGCAACTAAGGCTCTAGCAATAATGAATGAAAAAAAAATAACATGTTTGTGTGTTTATGATGAAAAAAAAAAATCTTATACTATCGGAATTATTCATGTTCACAACATTCTAGAAAATAAAATTTATTAATCAAATGGACAAGGGTAAAAGTTTACAACTTTCATTAATAGTAATATTAATTATATCGTCAATAATTTTTTATAAAAAATTTTTTTATAAAAACGTGAATTTAACTGAAAAAGAAATAAATGAAAAAAAAATAGAAAATAATAGTTCTGAAAATAAAGTTAAAAACTCAAACGTAATTGAAACTCTAAAATATGTGTCTCAAGATTTACTTGGAAATACCTACGTCATTAATGCTGACTCAGCACAATTTGAAAAAGATAAAATAGACAATATAATTCTTTTTAAAGTCAATGCAGAAATAATTCGCCAAGATGACGAGGCTATTAAAATTTATTCTGAAACTGCTAATTATAACAAGAAAAATAATGATACAATATTTAAAAACTCAGTGGTAATTGAGTATGGCAATCAAATTATTAAAGCAGAAGTGGTAAAACTTAATTTTTCTGAAAATTTAATAGAAATAGTTGAGAATGTTTATTATATGAATACTAATACAAAAATATATGCTGATAAAGTCGAATTAGATTTATTAAGAAAAAAGATGAAAATTTCAATGATCAACCAAAATGATAATATTCAAATTACAGGAAAATACTAATTGTGGCTATAATCAAAAAATTTAGAATTAAAAATTTTAAATCGAAAAAAGAACTCATCAAATTAGATAGAATATCAATTTACTTTGGAAAGAGAAAAATATTTGAAGATTTAAATTTCAGTTTAAACCAAGGGGAAATTCTTGGATTACTAGGTCCAAACGGTGTAGGGAAATCAACAATTTTTAATATTATCATAGGATTATTAAAACCAAATTATGGTTCAATATTTATTGATCAAGAGAATATTACTAATGAACCAATATTTCACAGAACCAAAAAATATAAAATTGGTTATGTCCCCCAGCATGGTGGCTATTTTTACGATCTTACTTTAAGAGATAATTTAAAAGCAATAAGTGAAATGGTAATTGAAGACAAAAAATTAAGAGATGAGAGAATTAATTTATTAATCTCAAAATTTGAACTTGAGTCTTTACAAAATATTAAAGCAGAATTTTTATCTGGTGGACAAAAAAAACGTTTAGTAATATGTTTAGCTTTGTTAAGTAATCCCAGAATCTTATTATTAGATGAACCCTTCGCTGCTTTAGACATTATGACAATAAAAAATCTTCAACAAATTATTGTCGATTTGCAGACTCAAAGTAATATCTCAATTATATTATGTGATCATCAAGCAAGAGACTTATTATCGTGTGTTGATTTAGCGATTGTTTTATCAAATGGAAAAGTAATTGCGAAGGATACACCTAATAATCTAATTAAAAATATTGACGCCCAAAATGCTTACTTTGGAGACTCTTTCAAGATAAATTAAAGATGTCTTTTATAAAAATAGAGAAAAAAATTAAAAAATTTAATAAAAGTTTAACAACCTCAGGTGACAAAAGTTTATCTATTCGATGGGCACTTTTAGCCTCTCAGTCAAATTCCAAAAGTAAGTCTTATAATCTATTAATCTCAGAGGATGTTCTTAATACACTAAAATGTCTTAAGAAACTTGGGGTAAAAATAAAATTAACAAAAAAATTTTGTGAAATATGTGGTGTAGGGTTAAATGGTTTTAAATATAAAAAAAATTTATCATTAAATGCCGGAAATTCTGGAACATTAGGCAGACTTATAATGGGGCTCTTAGTTCATTGCAGAAATAGTTTAAAATTAAAAGGAGATAAAAGTTTGTCTAAAAGAGATTTTATGAGAGTTTCAAAACCATTGGAGAGATTTGGAGCAAAATTTATAACAAATTCTGGAAAGCTTCCAATTTTCATCAAAGGAACTGAAAATCCATTGCCTATTTTTTATAATGAAACGAGAGGGTCAGCTCAATGTAAAAGTGCAGTAATGCTTGCAGCATTAAACACAAGAGGAGAGACAATTATTAAAGCAAAAAAATCAAGAGACCATAGTGAATTACTTTTTAAGTACCTTAAATTGCCTATTATAATTTATAGAAAGAAAAACTATGATCTAATAAAAATTAAAGGTAAAAAAAAAATACCCTCAATTAATTATAAGATACCTGCAGATATAAGTTCTAGTGCTTTTTTTATTGTTTTAACTGCACTCTCTGAAAATTCAAAATTAAAAATAAATAATATAAATGTTAACCCTTCAAGAACAGGAATTTTAAGTATTCTTAAAATGATGAAAGTTAAGATTAAAGTAATAAATAAAAGATTTTATAAGGGGGAGCAGATTGCAGATTTAGTAATTCATAGTTCCAAAAAATTAAAATCTATAAATTGCCCAATAAGATTAAATAGTGCTGCAATAGATGAGTTTTTATTAATATTCTTGGTAGCAGCTAAAGCTGATGGAATGTCTTATTTTAAAAATTTATCTGAATTAAACGAAAAAGAAAGTCCAAGATTAAAATGGGGGTCAAAAATATTAGATAAAATTGGTATTAAAAATACTGTCACAAATAATAGTATCAAGATTTATGGTAACCCGAATATTGAAGTTAATAAAAAGATCGTAATTAAAAATTTTTTAAAAGACCACAGAGTTTTTATGACTAGTGTAGTGGCTGCACTTACATTTGGAGGTAAATGGCAAATACACGATGAAAATTCAATTAATACCTCATTTCCATCGTTTTTAAGTAAAGTAGATTATCTTGGTGCAAATATTAAGTATTAATATTTAAATATCTAAATTTAGAGGAATATTAGAATTAACCCCCTATATATCACGTATTTTACATGTTTTTTTAAAATTCAATCTTGATTAAAATCATAATTTTATCTAAAAGTTCATGTTTTTTAAAAAAATATAACAAGACTTAATTAATGGAAATATATAAAGACCTTTCAAGCCCCGCATCAAAGGAATTTGAAAAACTTTTAAACAGTCAGCTCTCTAAAAATACTATTGAAGAAGGTAAAGTTATAGAAGGTAAAATAAACAAAATAACTGAGAAGTTTGTTTTTTTGTTTGTTGAAGGTTTAAAAAGTGAGCCAGTTCTTGATATTAATGAACTCAAAAGCATGGGATTATCAGATAATATAAAAGTAGGAAAAACTATTTCAGTTTTATTAGAAAAAATTGAGGATAAAAATGGAGAGGTGATTGTTTCAGCTAGTAAAGCACTTAAGATTAAAGGTTGGGATAAACTTGTTGAGGCATACGAAAAAAAAGAACCTATAATGGGTAAAATAGTTTCCAAATGTAAAGGCGGATGTATCGTTGAACATTTAGAAACAGGCTCTCTAATGTTTTTACCAGGGTCACAAATAAGTGACAAACCTCTTAAAGATATAAGTCATCTTATGAATGAACCTCAAAAATTTGCTTTAATTAAGTTAGACAAAATAAGGGGAAATGCCTGCGTATCAAGACGAGAAATCATTTCCTCGTTTAAAAAAGAAGATAAAGCAAAAATTATAAATAAGTATAAAGTTGGAGATGTTATTAAAGGTGCTGAGGTTAAAGGATATAGTTCTTTTGGATGTTTTTTTAATGTTAACAATGAATTAGATGTATTGGTTCATTTACAAGAGATTTCATATAGTCGAGTAAATCATCCAGATGAGGTATTTAATATTGGAGAGAAGCACGACTTAAAAGTTATAAGTGTTGATAAAGAAAAACTGCAAGTAGGTTGTTCTGTGAAACAATTATCTCCAGATCCCTTTGAACATATTGAAAACTATGAATTAAAAAAAGTTTATAAAGTCAAAGTTGTAAAAATTATGGATTTCGGTGCATTTTGTGAATTGGAACCAGGATTAACTACATTATTACACTCGAGTGAACTCAGCTGGACAAAAAAAAATGTATCTGCAAAAAAAATGTTCAAAATAGGTGATGAAATTGATTGTGTAATAACAGAAATAGATAAAGACAAGAGACGAGTTGCAATTTCTCATAGACTTACAAAAGAAAACCCTTTCGAAGTTTTTGAAAATAAATTCCCTATCGGGACAATTGTTGAGGGGACAGTTGTAAATAAAAATGAATACTCGTTATTTTTAAATGTAGAAGGTCTAGAAATTGATGCATTTTTGCATTGTAATGATTTAACTTATCTAAATAATGGAGAAGAAGAACTTAAGAAGTATAATAAAGGTGATAAAATCAAAGTAAAGGTCTTAGAAATTAAATCCTCTGACCAGAAAATAAGAGTAGGACTAAGACAAACTCAACCTGACCCATTTGATTGGTTCAAAGATAAAAAAATAAATCAAATAATTACTGTAAAAATTATTTCATCTGATAATAAAGGCTTAATTGTGAGACCAGAGGAATGTGAGATGGATTTTAATATTAAAAAAAACCAGATTGCGATAAATGCCGCAGACGCAAGACCGTCAAGATTCACCGGAGGTGAGAGGATTGATTGTGCAATATCTGACTTAGATTTAAACAAAAGAAAGGTTACCTTAAGTATTAAATTGTTAGAAGAATTAGAAAAAAAAGAAGCTTTAGAAAAATACGGTGCGGAAGATTCTGGTAAAAATCTTCCTTTTTCATCACTATCAACTGAGCTTGATAAAAAAAATAAAAAAAAATAGAGATTTTAGAAAATAAAATTGGCTGTAGTAAAATCAAACCTTTTGAAACAACTCTCAAAAAGTTATCCGAATTTTTTGAAAAAAGATCTTGAAAAATTTATGGATATAATTTTCAATGAAATCAAAAGAAGTCTTAAAAGAGGAGAAAGAGTTGAACTCAGAGGTTTTGGAGTATTTTCAAGCAAAATCCAAAAAGCAAGAATATCTAGAAATCCAAAAACTAACGAAAAAGTTGATACACCGGAAAAAAAAACTATTAACTTCAAAATGTCAAAAGATTTGTTTAAAATTTTGAATAATGAAAAAAAATAAAATATTTGTTGCTTGTGATAGCACCAATATTTCAAAAATTAAAAAGATAATCAAATACACCACTCATACCAAGATAAATATCGGATATAAATTTGGTTTAGAATTCTTAAATTCTAAAAATGGTAGAAATTTTGTATCTAAATTGAAAAAACGAATTATTTTTGCTGATTTAAAATTACATGACATACCAAACACTTGTGTTTCGGCGATCAAAGCAATTAAAGATTTAAAAGTTAATTATTTAACAATTCATATAAGCTCTGGATTACAGGCTCTTAAAGCGGCAAAAAAAATCTCTGGTTCAATTCGTCTAGTTGGCGTAAGTGTTCTTACTTCTTTAGATAATAAAGAGTTAAAAGAAATCGGGTTTAATAAAGATGTTAAAAAATTGGTACTTCACCAAGCAAGATTAGCAAAAAAAGCTAGACTAGATGCCTTTGTCTGCAGTGCACAAGAGGTAAAAATAGTAAAAAAAGCATTCAAAAATGAAATCATTACTCCTGGAATAAGATTAGACACAAAAAATAACGATCAGAAAAGAGTTTTAACCCCTAAACAAGCTTTTAAAAACGGAGCTCATTCTCTCGTCATTGGTAGAAATATTACCAAAGGCAATATAAAAAGAAATATTCAAAAACTTATTGATCATTTAAATCAATGATCAAAGGTTTAAAAATTTGTGGGATCTCGGATCCAGTTACTCTAAAATATATTTTAAATCATAGTAATCTACCATCATTGACCATGATAGGTTTCATTACAAACTATGAAAAAAGCCAAAGATTTGTCAAATACGAAAAATTAAAAAACTTAATTAATATTGATAAAAAACAAGTAAAATTTATTTCAGTTCTTGTTAACCCTACTGAAGAAACTCTAGAAAAAATAAAAGATTTAAATTTTGATTATTATCAACTTTACGATGTAAGCCCTGAGAGAACAAAAAAAATAAAATTACAATATAAAAAAAAGGTAATAACAGCAATTACTGTTTCAAGTAAGGAGGATGTAATAAAATATAAAGATTATTCTAATATCTCAGACATAATTTTGTTTGATTCAAAAGGCTATCATAAATCTAAGAGTTTTGATCACAACTTACTTGATGAAGTGCCTTATGGGTTAAATAAAATGATTGCAGGAGATATACAAATAGATGATATTCCTAAATTGAAAAATAAAAGCTTTATAATTGATTTAAGTGGAGCGCTAGAGGATAGGAATGGAAAAAAAAATATTGAAAAAATTGATAAATTATTAAATTTGTTTGCAAATATATGAAATTAAAAAAAAAAATTCCAGTAATTGATCAAGGAGATAAACTTGGATTTTGGGGGGGTAAATTTGGTGGAAACTTTGTTCCTGAAACTTTAAAAAAACCAATAGAAGATTTGGAGATTCTTTTTAATAAACTCAAAAAAGATAAAAACTTTATTAAAGAAAGAGATAAATATTTTAAAAATTGGATTGGTGTTCCTACTCGTTTTATCAAATTAGAAAATTTAACTAATTATGTAGGAGGAGCTCAAATTTGGTCTAAAGTTGTATCTGATGCGAATGGAGGAGCACACAAAATCTATAATGCTACTGTTCATTGTTTACTTGCAAAACGATCTGGTAAAAAATTTATTATTGGTGACACAGGTGCAGGCTATGCAGGTAAAATGTTAAGTATGGCAGCTAAAAAATTTGGTCTTAAATGTAAAATTTTTATGGGCGCAAAAGACATAGCAAGGCAAAAACCTAATGTAAAAGCTATTAAAAAAAATGGAGCTGAGGTCATACCAGTTTATTCTGGAAGTCAAACACTTGTAGATGCTGTTTCTGAATGTATGAGATACTGGGTGGCAAATTGTGATACAACAGCTATGTGTGTGGGAAGTACTGTGGGGCCAGCCGTCTTTGTTCGTATATGTGGATGGAGCACTAGTCAAATCTCAAGAGAATTAAAAGCACAATTAATTGATGAGTTTGGTTCAATTCCAAAAAAACTTAAACTATACAACTGTGTCGGAGGTGGAAGTTCAAGCTTTGGTTTTTGGAATGAATTTATGGACTATAAAAAAAGTCAATGTGAATTTATTGGCGTCGAAGCTGGAGGACCTATAAAAAGTAAAAAGCATGCAGCACCTTTAACTTATGGTTCTAAAATTGGTATTCTTCATGGTGCAGCTCAATATGTTAATCAAAATCCAGATGGTCAAATTGAGGAAACTGAGTCAATTTCTGCAGGACTTGATTATCCTGGAATTTCTCCTCTTCATTGTTTTTTAAAAGACACAAAGAGAGCAAGATATACGGCTGCAAGTGATGAAGAAGCTTTAAACGCATATAAACTTGTCACGAAATTTGAAAAGTTAAGACCTTCACTTGAGCCAAGTCATGCTTTTTCAGTTGCAATCAAAGAATCAAAAAAATTAAATAAGGAAACTATCGTAGTAGTTAATAGTTGCGGAGATGCTTATAAAGATAAAGAAATTTTAGAACAAAAATTAGGAAAAAAATATGTTAAACCCTATTAATTTAGCGTTTAAAAGAGCAAAACAGCAAAACAGAACTGCTTTAATAACTTATACTGTTGCGGGCGACAGTTCAGAAAAACAATCTTTAAATATATTAAAAACAATCTCTAAAAATGTTGATATTGTTGAAGTAGGCGTCCCTCACAATACTCCCGTTGCAGACGGAAGCCAAATTCAAACTAGTGCTTATAGAGCAATCAAAAATGGAATTAAGATTAATAATATCTTTAAAATTGTTAAAGAGTTTAAAAAATTTGATAAATCTAAACCTGTTATATTAATGGGTTACTATAATATGATTTTTCAGTTTGGAGAGAACAAATTTATAAATAAATGTAAAGTTTCTGGGGTAAATGGATTAATAGTTGTAGATTTGCCTTGGCCAGAAAATAAAAATTTTGCGAAAAAGTGTAAAAATAAATCAATCTATTTTATTCAACTTTTATCCCCTACAACGACAAGCAAAAGGCTTAAAAAAATAATACAAGACTCCCATCAAATGAATTATTTTATTTCAATGCTAAGTACAACTGGAGGAAAACTAAAAATATCTCCACGCGAAATACTTAAAAATTACAGAAAAATAAAAAAAATTAATCCAAAAAAAGACGTTGTGATTGGTTTTGGAATTACTGAAAAAACAATTGGAAAACTTAAATCTGCTGATGGATTAGTTGTAGGAAGTGCTATTTGTAATGAAATTACAAGAAGTTTAAAGAATAGACAAAATCCTGTCACAAATGTAGATAAGTTAGTTAATAGGTTAAAAAATAAAATAAAATGAATTGGATTACAAAAATTATCAAAGCAGGTGAAAAAATAAAATCTGCAATCCATAAAAGAGCCTCTAAAGAAGAAATTGCAAATAGTGATTGGACCTCTTGTTGTAAAGGCCCAATTTTAAAAAAAGATTTAGAGAAAAATCTTTGGGTTTGCTCAGATTGTAACAAACACCATAGAATTAAACCAAAACAAAGATTTGATATTCTTTTTGGAAAAAATAATTATGAAATATTTAAAACACCTATCCCAAATGATGATCCTTTAGAGTGGAATGACTCCAAATCGTATAAAGATAGATTAAAAAGTGCTAGAAAAAAAACAGGGATGGATTGTGGAATGATGGTTGTTAGTGGATCGATTAATAATATCAAAATAACAGCAGTCGCGTCTGATTTTGATTTTTTAGGAGCATCAATGGCAGCTGCTGAAGGAGAGGCATTTTTATATGGTATTCAACATGCAATTGAAAATAAAACACCATTCTTATGTGTTAGCGCTGGTGGCGGAATGAGAATGATGGAAAGTTTAATTTCACTATCGCAAATGACAAGAACGACACTCGCAATTAATGAGCTCAAAAAAAATAATCTTCCATATTTGGTATGTATAACTGATCCGACAGCAGGCGGTATAACAGCTTCGTATGCTATGTTGGGTGATATTCACATTGCTGAACCAGGAGCTTTAATAGCATTTGCGGGTGCAAGAGTAATTCAAGGCACTGTCAAAGAAGAGCTTCCAGAAGGTTTCCAAAGAAGTGAGTATGTAGAAAAAACTGGATTTGTTGACATAATTATTGAGAGAAAAAATCTTTCTAAAAAAATTGGAACTTTATTATCAATATTGTTAAAGAAAAATTCTGTTATAAGCACTGAAGAAAATGAGACTTCAGAAAATAGTCAATCGCTTACAAAAGCTGCATCCTAAAGAAATCGACCTTAGCTTAGGCCGAATAAAAACTCTTTGTAAAAAATTAGGCACCCCACAAGATAAGGTTAAAGCAATAAATTTTGTAGGCACAAACGGTAAGAACTCTACGATTCAAGCTTGTTATTCTATATTAAAAGACGCTAAAATTAAGTGCAACGTTTATACTAGTCCACATATTCAAAAAATAAATGAAAGATTTATTTTTAACAATGAACAATTGAAAGATGAGGAATTAGCATCTCTCTTTGAGGAAGTTGAAAAAATAAACAAAAACGAACCAATCACCTTTTTTGAAATTTTAACTGCTTGTTTTTTTTATAAAGCTGCACAATATCCAAATAATATAAATCTGATAGAGGCTGGTTTGTTTCATAGATTCGATGCCACTAATATACTAAAAAATAACCTTGCAAGTGTAGTATGCTCTATTAGTAAAGATCATCTTGACTGGCTGCCAGAAGATCAGCGAACGATAGAAAAAATCGTATTTGAAAAAACCTCCTCTTTATTGAGTTCTAATATAATAATATCTAAACAAAATTCTAAAAAAACAACTGAATGTATTAAGAAAACAATTTGCAATAATTCATCCAATAAAATAATTTTTAATGAGGATTTTAGTTACTCTATAGGAGAAAATAAGTTTTTTTATTATGAAGATAAATACGGAGGATTAAAACTTCCAAGTACAAACGTTATTGGGCAATTTCAAATTGAGAATATATCAACCGCAATTGCAGTTCTGAGACATTTAAATATTGATATATCAGATCATAATATCAAAAGTGGTGTTACAAAGATTGAAAATATTGGCAGATTACAAGAAATAAAGTCTGGGAAAATAAAAGATTTAATCAAAAATAACCAATTATTGTTAGATGGAAGTCACAATGAAGATGGTGCTAGAGTTTTAAATGAGTATCTTCAAACTTTAGATTGTAATAAGCATTTTATTATAGGCATGATGTCTAATAAAGATCATAAAAAATATATTAGCTACTTTAAAGATATATCATCTCTAACCACTGTTGATATCCCTAATCAACCAAATGCTATCAGTGGTAAAAAATTAAAAGAAAAATTTCAAGATGTTTTTAATGTTAAATATGAGAAAAATATTGAGAAAGCAATTAAGTCCTTATCACTTAAAAAAAATGATATGTTAATAATTACAGGATCTTTATATTTAGCCGGTGAGATATTAAATTTAAATTAGATATTTTTTTCTAAAAACTCTTTCATATGGCTTTCTGGTACGCCGCCAACTTTTCTATCAACTTCAACACCTTTTTTATAGATTATCACTGTTGGAACACCTCTTATTCCCGCAGCACTTCCCGTATTAATACCACCATCCTCTATATCAGCGTAATAAAAACCAGCCTTGTCTTTATACTCAACTGCAAGTTTATCCATAATTGGTTTTAAGGACTTACAAGGGCCACACCAAGCTGCGCTAAATTGAATTACTGAAACATCTTCACTTTTAATTTTGTCTTCAAAATCTTCATCTTTAAAATCTGTAAGCATAAATCCTTTCTATAAACTTGTATCTTAAAGTCAACTAGGCAATTTCATATTTTTTTTCAATAGACATAATAAAATCGTTTATTTCATCAAGTTTATTTAATTCAATTTTATCATCTCTTTTATCTGCTTGATCTCTCAAATAGTCGATTTCATTATATGCCATATTTACTGTTTGCCACTTCTCCTTATTCTTACTTAGTATGCGTCTAGCAATTTCACTTTTAATATTTTTATATAAATCAGGTGGTAAAATTTGTGGCGCTTCTTGATAAATAATTTTTTGTCCAAACCAACTACATCTTTTATCTTGAAATTTATCAAGTAATCTCAACTTATCTTCCCAAGATGAGCTATGCCAGGTTTTAAAAAGAGCAGTATCTTTATTTGGAATAAATTTTTCATACAAAGTTTCTTCAGGTAACAAATCTTCCTGGGTTTTAGTTTGCTCTTTTTCCTCTGCTGCTTCTCTGTTTATAATTTGTATATTTTTACAAAAATTTTCATTATTTCTAACCATTTGCGCTCTTCTTTTAATTGTTTCCAAATCTAGGTCTGAATAGGGTTTTTGTTTTAAGGCAAACTCTTTGTCCAAAATTACTGGAGCTTTATTAGTTTTCAAAACTCTCAAAGCCTTGGGACTATATTTTTTTAATATATCTCTCAATTGATTTACTGGTAAGTTTAATAGCGGTTCTGGATCTCTTCTTAAATCCCAAACATATCCCCACGATGCGTAAGATGGATGAAAAGAGTGATTAGGATGTAGTGTGCTAGTGAGGTACATCATATTTCTACCCTTAACATTTTCAAAAATAGAATATATGCCCTCATTTTTTAAAAACGTTTCTACGCTTGTTTTAGTTGATGTTTTTAAAAATGTTTCCCAATTTTCTTTATGTTTATTTTTAATAATCCGAAGGACCTTCAATGAATTTTGAGCATCAACGAAGGCAGTGTGACTTGCTGAGGTGTCGAAACCTTGCATTCTTGATAAAGATTCTAATGCTAAGCTTGGATTTCCTGCCTCTGTTAATTCTGTTTTTAGAGTTTCAGAATTTAAGGTTTGAGCAGCCCTAGCTATGTGTAAACCATCATGTTCACTGTTAGGTGATGAGTGAGTAGCATAAGGATAACGATTGCCCTTAAAAAAATTAAAGTGGAACATTCTCCGATCAAAATTTAAATTTGACCAGCCCATAAACATTGCTGGAGCACATTTAGAGAAAAAGTTTTCAACCGCACCTAAAAAGTCATAATGTGAATAATTGCCTTTAGTTAATAAATCAATACTAGTTGAATTAACAAGTAAAGCCTTTGCACTTGGCACCTCACCTTCTGGCATTCGCCCTCTAATATTTAATTTTCCAATTTCTCTCAAATTTTTATCAACTACAACAGCTCCAACTTCAATTATGGATCCCCATATTGTTGAGTTTGTTGTCTCTGTATCGTAAATTACAATCTTATCCATTTTTTTGTTAAACCAAATTATTCATCTCATTAAATTTTTTTAATCTACCTAAAAACAAATTTTGATATGTTATCAGTTCTGGCCCTTGAATTTTAAATTCTTGAAATAAATTATCTACTGTACAAACTAAAATAACACATGCATTGATATTTGAATTATAAACAACATTATGCGCTAAAGAGTAAGCCGCAGTTTGTAAAAACCAAGAGTCTATGTACTCAGTTTTTTTTGGTTTGTTAGATTGCTTAAAATCAATTATTGTTTCTTTTCCATCATAAACACCAACGCAGTCTGCTGTTCCCGCATATCTATCTGGATAATGCATCGTGCACTCAACACCATATATTTCTTCTAATCTGTTTGTTAAGCCTTTATCGATAATTTCTTTTGCCATTTTTTTATATTGCTCATTGTCTTCAAAGAAACTTAAATTTTCCCTTCCCAAAAGAAAAGATTCTAAATAGCTGTGCATTTGAGAACCTCTGTTACTTGCTGCCTTTGTTATAGCTTCAGCTTCTTTGTGGCCGGTTCTCTCTTTCCAGTTAGCTAATGCTGCTTTATCTTCCTCAGACTTTGTTGCATCAAGTATTGATGTTACACTTGGTAATTTAGCTTCACCTAACACATATCTTCTTATTCCATCTTGAGTTGCTCTTGAACTTTTAGGATAGTCATATTTTTTGTTCCAACGCATGTGATTTCTTATAGTCGGTATTATCTGAAAAAAGAAATTATTTTTTGACTTGTTTATTTCTTTCAACAAAACTCTCAACGTTCTCTGTTAGAACAGCTTTTTCAACTTGCTCGGGATCTTTTATATTTTCTAAAGTTCTAGTTATTGATCTTGCATCTTTTCCAAAACTATCAACAACCGTCATGGCCTCTTCAAGTTTTTTTCTTAATTTATAAATATTATCAAAATGACTAGAAAATCTCGTACTTATAGTTTTTAAATGATCATAAATCTCAGTTGCGTGTTTTGAAATTTTAAGAGACTGAAAGCCCATGTGTAAAGACTGTAAATAAGCAGAAAAAGTATTTGGGCCACAAATTACTATTTTATATTTTTTCATTAATTCTTGAGTTAATAGCTCTTTAGTGCTTGGGTCTTGATACTCAGTTAATTCTTTGTGAAGACTTTCTGTAGGAGCGTACACTATTGCAAAATTTGAAGTTTTAGGTGGAACAATATATTTTTCCATAACACTTTTTGCTTTGGCCTTAAATGCACTTGCTAATTTTGTTCTAGCATCAGCAACTGCCTTCTTATCATCTGCCTCGTGCGCATCTGTAATTGCCTTAAATTTTTCTACTGGAAAATGAGAGTCTACTGGAACCAAAACATCTCCTTGAAGTTTGATTGCAAATTCTACGTTTTCACTTGTATCTTCTCTCATTTTGACATTTGTCATATATTGAGACGCAGGTAATAAATCTTTAATTAGAGCATCCAAAGAATACTCAGCTAGAGTTCCATATTTTTTGACCCCTGCTAAAATTTTAGTAATTCCCTCTTGACTTTGATTTAAGAGCTTTACTTGTTCATTAAAATTACCAACCTTCTCATCAACTTTAGTAAGTGCCTCTGTCATATCCTTTGTAACACCAGTTGATAAAGAGTTAAATGAAGTAGACATCGAACTTATAGATGTATTGATTGTAGAGTTTAAGCTATCTTTTAATCTAATAATTTCCGCATTCAAATTTGCTATTTCATTAGTCTCATCAGCTCTGTCCTCTTTCTTGGACTTTATATTTAAATACAGAATAGCCAAGATTGCTCCAAACATTAAAATCAAAATTATTAATAAAATTGTGTCCATGATTCGTAACTTGTATTATAAGGGATTTTTATGGAATTATATCTTATTTTGAAAATTATTTTTGGAATAGGAGTTCTAATAGCTACTTATGCAATAATAAGAAATTTAGATATCATCAAAATTATTCTCGCATACTTTAAAGATAAATTACTTAGAAAGTAATTTAACAAAGTTTTTTAAACCTTTTTTTTTACTATTTTTTTTTGAAGTAAAAATACAAGCTTGAGATTTTAAGATTTTTCCATCTTTCAATATACGTAAATTATTCGCTCTAAGTGTCTCACCTGTAGATGTTATGTCTGAAATTAATTCAGCTGAACCAGTAAAAGGGTACGCCTCAGTTGCTCCTAAACTATCAACCAATTTAAATTGAGTAACACCTTTAGAAAATAAAAAATCCCTAGTTAAGTTTGGATACTTAGTTGCAACTCTTAGTCTTTTTTTCTTTTTATCTCTAAATTCAAATGCAATTTCTTCTAGGTCAGCTATTGTTTGAACATCGATCCAAGGATCAGGTATAGCTAAAATTAAATTAGCTTTTCCAAAATTAAGTTTTTTGACAACATTTATTTTATTTTGAGTATTTATTTCACATTCTTTAAATAGATCAAAACCAGAAAAGCCAATATCTAAAGAGCCATCTCCTAATCTTTCAATAATTTCTCTAGCGTGTAAATATAAAATTTTTATGTTTAATTTATTTTTAATTGAACCTATCAAATCTCTTTCCCCCCGCTCAGAAATAAGCTTTAATCTTTTTTTAGTAAAAATTTTTAAAATATCTTTTCTTAACCGTCCCTTACTTGGTATTCCTATATTTATTAAATTTTTCATGATTGATAATTTAAATTAAAAGCTGCTCCAACTGCTGGTGTTTGTTTTTTTGAACCAAGATCAAAAATTAATTTGTCATAACGACCACCATTACAACAATTAATAATTTTCGACTTTAATTTGATGTCTATTTTAAAAACTATGCCAGTGTAATACTCTAATTGTCTTCCAAAGGCTGATGAAAAAACCACATTCAATTTAGATATTTTATTTTTTGAGACAGGAAAATATTTCTGATCAACAAAAAGGTTTATTTTATATTTTTTAAAAAATTTATTTAATTCCTTTGCAGCTTTATTTATTGGACATTTAATTTTTAGAAACTCTTTAATGATTTTCGATGTATTGCTTCCTTTACTTGCTCTTCTTGGATCCTTAATCTTTTTATCAAACCTTTCTAAAATTTCTTTTAATGTTCTACCTGCAACAATTGATGATTGATTATCCTTTAACATTTTTAAATATCTTCTTTTATCAACTTCAACAATAGTCGGGTCTACATCAGAATTTGTCTCTAATCTTTTTAGTAAATCACTGAAATAATCTTCTCGCCAAAAATGTCTTGTAAGTCTTAATTTCCATCTTTTCGGTATATCTAATTTAGATATCAAAAGATTAAAAATTTCCACATTGCCAATAGTGAGTGTACCAGTTGAGTATTTCAAATTTTTTAGTGATTTAAGTGATGTGTTTATTATTTCTTTGTCATCATTTTTTTCATCTTTTGATCCTATAATCTCAAAACCAACTTGATTTCGGATTATAGAGTCCTTTTTATTTTGAGATTTTCTATAAGCCTGTCCGCTATAAAATATTTTTTCTTTGCCCTTTAAATTGTTTTCTAAATATCTAAGACAAGAAGCAATGGTAAGGTCAGGTCTTAAACATAATTCATTACCTGTCTGATCTGTAAATGAAAAAATAAATTTTCTAAAACTTTCACCAGATCTTTGAACTATATGATTAGTCTCAATTACTGATGGTAATTCAATATATTTAAATCCTTTAGACTGAACTGATCTTAGGATTTTATCAGATAAATTTTTTGATTTCATTTATTAAATTTTCTTTTGGAAATGTAATTTGGTTATTTTCCCCTTTAGCCCCAAGTAGATTTTTTAATGTTATTTTATTATCTTTAAATTCATTATCACCACAGATAACTGCAACTGGACATTCTCTTTTATTAGCATAAGTAAGTTGCTTACCTAGATTTTTTTTACTATCCAAAAATATTTCAGAATTGATATTATTTTTTCTTAAACAATCTAAAATTTCGTAATAATTTTTTAAATATTTTTCATCCATTACACAAACAATAACTGGATTTTGTGTATCAACTTCTATTTGATTTAATTGCATCATTGCAAATAGCAATCTATCTACACCAATACTTACACCTGTCCCTGGAATATCTACACCCTTAAATCTTGAAATTAATTTATTATACTGTCCACCTGAGCAAATACTTCCAATATCAACTTCCTTACCATTAATATTTTTTGCTTTAAAATTTAGATTAGTTTCAACACAAAACCCATCATAATAATCTAAACCTCTAACTATCGTAAAATTAGTTTTTACTTGATTGGAGTAATTTCCAAGGTTTATAACTTCAAATAATTCTTCTAATTCTTTAATGCCCTCTTGAGTAACAGGATTTTTGAAATTTTCTTTAAGTTCTTTTAAATCTTTAATTTTTAAAAAATTTAGGATTTTTAAAGCTTGCTCATTACTTAAGTTTGCTCCTTTGGTTATAGCTCCACTTTTATCTTTTCTTTCTTTTTTTAATAATTCTTCAACACCCTTTAAACCAAACCCAGGTTTATCGAGTTTATCTATAGCTCTCATTACTTTGATTTGTTTATCTTTTTCAATCTTCAAATCCTCAATCAGACCTTGAACGATTTTTCTGTTACTGACACTAATAGTAAACTGATCTTTTTTTAAACCACAATCTACTAAAGTATTTGAGATCAAATTACACAGTTCGGCATTAGCTTGGGCTGGATTAACATTTCCAACTATATCACAATCTGCTTGAGTAAATTCCCTATACCTAGCATTTCCAGATTTTTCATTTCGGAATACATTTTGAATTGCATATCTTTTATATATTGAAGGAAGCTCTTGATTATTCTGTGCAACAAATCTAGCAAGTGGACTTGATAAATCATATCTTAAAGTAATATTCTTTTCTCCATCATCAAATGTAAACACATCTGACATAGGATTATTCTCGTCCTCTGCAAGAAAGGAGCCTATATTTTCACTAATTTCAAATGATGGTGTTTCTAATGGATCAAATCCATATTTAATAAAATTTTTCTCAATAACCCTTAATAATCTTTTTTTGAGAAGTAATTTTTTATTCCATCTATCTTCAAAACCTGAGGGTAATCCAGGAATTAATTTATTTTCTTTATTCATTTTTTGGTACCTTGAGTAGGTTACGCTCCTACGACTTCGGATCCACAAACCGACGTGATACTATTTCACCATCAAGGCATATCCTTTTTTGTTTTATCTTATTTTGTTGTTATTTAAAATTATAATATAAGTGATTATTCGCTAGCTTTAGCCAGCGTGGAAATGAGTGTGCACACCTCTATTGGTTCCTCTAAGAGCAAGTCTAAGAGTACCTGAGTTAAATCTGAAATTAGTCTCATTTTTATTCATGAGCAGCGTTTTAGACAAAAATTGAAATTATTCAACCCTAAAAAGAAAAGGACATTTTCTTATTTCTAAGAAAACGCCCTTGTAAAATATTTAAATTAATCTAATTTTTTTAAATTTACTGCTGAAGGGCCTTTTGGACCATCCTCTAAAGTAAATTCTAATTTATCTCCTTCATTAAGAAATCTCATTCCTGCAGCTTTTACTGCGCTGGCGTGAACAAAGGCATCTTTTTCTTTATCGTCTCTTTCTATGAAACCATAACCTTTTTTGCCATTAAACCATTTTACTTTTCCTTGAATTGTACTCATCTTTTTACTCGTCCTTTTGTTATTTATTTAAAACAGAGGTTAATTTCTTTTTGATTAATTTCAAGATGTTTTGATGGTGCCTCGGGAAGGATTCGCACCTCCGACACAAGCCTTTTCAGGGCTCTGCTCTACTCCTGAGCTACCGAGGCAAAAACTTAACCTCTAAAGATAATTCTTCCTTTAGTAAGGTCATAAGGTGTCATTTCTACAGTCACATTATCACCTTGTAATACTCGAATTCTGTTTTTTCTTAATTTACCAGCAGTATGTGCTGTCACTACATGACCATTCTCTAATTGAACTCTAAACATGGCATTAGGTAACAAATCAGTTACTTTACCTTTGAATTCAAGTAAGTCTTGTTTTGACAAATTTATTTTCTCCTAATTCTTTTTTTTACCGATTCAGCATGTCCTGCTAACCCCTCATAATTTGCAAGAGTTATAACTGATGGTCCAAGCTTTTCAATACCCTTTTTTGATAAGTTTATATAAGAAATTCTTTTGTAAAACTCATTTACACTTATACCACTTGAAAATTTTGCTGATCCATTAGTTGGAAGTATGTGGTTGGATCCTATGTTATAATCAGTCATTGCCATTACAGCGTATTTTCCTAAACATATAGATCCAGCATTCTTTATCTTTGTTAAGAGTGATTTATAGTTTTTTACATTTAATTCTAAATGCTCAGGAGCGATCTTATTCACAACATCAATAATTTTTTTGTCTGAATTTATGTGAATTAAAATTCCATTATTAAGTAAACTTTTTTTTGCAATAGATGTTCTTGGTATTTTTTTTAATTGTTTAAAAATCTCTTTCTTAACTTTTTCAATTAATTCCCTGCTTTTAGAAATTAAAATACATTGAGCAAGTTCATCATGTTCTGCCTGACCGATTAGATCACTTGCAATCCAGTCAGGTTTTGAATAATTATCTCCAACTATGGTAATTTCAGATGGACCAGCTATCATACCTTCAACTCCAACATCACCAAAAACTTCTTTCTTTGCAGCTGCAACGTAGATATTACCAGGACCTACAATTTTATTTACTTTAGATATTTTTTTGGTTCCATACGTTACTGCTGAAATAGCAGATGGACCACCGATAGAATAAATTTCATTAATCTTGCATTTTTTAGCCGCATACAAAACTGCAGGATTTTGTTCCCCTTTATAACCTGGATTAATCATTACAATTCGTTTTACACCCGCAACCTTTGCGGGGATAGCATTCATTAAAACACTTGAGGGATATGATGCTGTTGATCCAGGCACATAAATTGCAACCGACTCTAGTGGCAAATATTTATATTCAAGTTTATTATTTAATTTATCAGTGTATGAAATACTCTTGAATTTTTGCAAAGAGTGAAATTTATAAATTCTAGAGTACGCATTATCTATAGCTTTTTTTACTTTATGATCTAATGATTTTATGGAATTGTTTATTTCTTTTAAGCTGGGTTTTATTTTTCTATTTTGATTAAATTTTTTTTCATATTTTAATAATGCTTTATCGCCATTTTTTTTTACGTCATTAATTATTTTAGACACTGAAACAGAATTGATTTGAAATTTTGCTTTTCTTTGACTCAAGAAAGTGTCTAAAATCTTATCAAAATTTCTTTTTTTGTTATTTAATATTTTCATCCTTAAATTTCGTTTTGATCCTCTAATCGCACTTCAATTGTTTCTGTTGTTAAAACAATATGTTTATTTCTATCAAAAATTAAATTTATTTCATAATCATCTTTATTTTTCAAATAATCGATACCAATTAACTCTAGAATATTTTTTTTGTCAAATTGATCTATATTTTTTGATTTTACTTTATCAACGAAATCAAACCTGCAAATACTGTTTATTTTGTTATTTTTTTGATCTGACTCAATTTTAGTTCTTTCAACGGATAATAAAAAAACTTTGTTAGCTGATAAATATTTTATATCACTAACTTTTGTTTTTGAGCCAGCGATACACGCAGATATCATTTGTAAGCCCTCTTGATCGTTTGCTATTATCTTTGCTAAATATTTACCCATTTTTCTGTCTTCTAATTCTTACCCCAATTTTTTTGAGTTTATTTTCAATGCTTTCGTAGCCGCGGTCTAAATGATAAATTCGATTTATTGTTGACCTACCTTTAGAAACCATTGCTGCTAAAACAAGAGAGACTGATGCTCGTAAGTCACTAGACATTAATTCAGCACCAATAAACTTTGTATTTCCCTCGATTACAGCTTCATTTCTATTAATACTTATTTTTGCTCCAAGTCTACGAAGTTCAGCAACATGCATAAATCTATTTTCAAAAATATTTTCGATTATAGAACCTTTTCCATTAGCAAGGCACATTATAATCATTAGTTGTGATTGCATATCAGTAGAAACTCCTGGGTATTCTTTAGTTTTAATATTCTTGATCGGCTTAATATTTTCAGGGCCTTTAATAAAAATTTTTTTGTTTTTAATTTTAATTTTTGCGCCGAATTTTTTTAACAAATTCAGCTCTGTTTTAATAATTTTAGCATCAAAATCTAATATTTCTAAATTTCCTCTTGCAACTGTAGCGGCAACACAAAAAGTGCCTGCCTCAATCCGGTCTGGCATAACTGAATACTCTGTCTTATTCAGCGACTCTACTCCAATAATTTTACACTTTCTACCGCTCCAAGTAATTTTTGCTCCAGCCAAGTTTAAAAAATTTGTTAGATCCTTAATTTCGGGCTCAACAGCACAATTTTTTAGAATTGTAGTCCCTTTAGCTAAACATGCTGCGATAATAGAATTTTCTGTTGCACCTACACTAATTTTTGGAAATCTTAAAACATTTCCATTTAGTTTACCTTTAGATTTTGCCAAAATATATCCATCCTTTAAAACATAATTCATTCCAAGCTTTTTTAAGGCATCTAAATGATAATTGATTGGTCTTGCACCAATCAAACAACCACCTGGTAATGATATTTTTGACTTATGATATTTTGCAATTAAAGGTCCTAATACTAAAATTGAACCCCTCATAGTTTTAACAAGAGAATAACTCGCAAAAGTTTTTATTTTATTTTTATTGTGTATTTTAGCGACTCTTTTATCTTTAGATAAAATTATTTTTGAGCCAAGAGATTTTAATAAACTAAGCATTGTGTCAATGTCTTTTACTTTTGGCAAATTTCTAATTGTAACAGGTTGATCAAATAAAAGTGTTGCTGCTAAGATTGGCAATGAGGAATTTTTTGATCCTGAAATTTTTACTTTACCCTTTATTCTACAAGGGCCTTCTATAGAAAACTTATCCATAATTTACTTTTTAATTTTAGCAACTTGAATTGTAGTCTGACCCTGATATTTGCCGTTCTTAGATTTATATGTTGTTTCAGGTTGAGTATCTGATTTAAAAAATAAAAACTGTGCAATTCCCTCATTAGAATAGATTTTTGCTGGATTGGGAGTTGTATTACTAAGCTCAATCACAATATTTCCCTCAAATTCATTTTCAATTGGAGTTACATTGCAAATAATACCTGTTCTAGCATAAGTACTTTTTCCAACACAAATACATAAAACATCTTTTGGGATTCTGAAATATTCAACAGTTTTTGCTAAGACGAATGAATTTGGTGGGATAATACAATATGGCCCCTTACGCTCAATGAAATTATCATCGGAAAAATTTTTTGGATCTACTAAAGAACTATTTACATTTGTAAATATTCTGTATTCGTCAGAAATTCTCACATCATAACCCATGCTACTTAATCCGTAAGATATCTTTCCCTCAGAAACTTGATGATCAAGAAATGGATCTATCATGTTGTGCTCTCTGCACATTTTTTTTATCCAAGTATCAGGCTGGATAGACATTATTTACTTTTCTTTTTATTTTTTCTTTGAAAAAGTTTTCTTTTTTTTAAGTTTTTCTTAAGAGCTAAACTTAGACGCTCATTTTTATCTTTTACAATCATTCTTTATTTGGATTTGTAAGAAAATCTAGAGTAATTGGTTTAGATGTGTCTAAAACTTTGTCTTCATTATTTTTTTTAACACCTTCTTTCGCTAAACGTTTAGCTTTTTTTTCAGCAAGTTTTTTTTCTCTTTTTGCCTGCTTTTCCATCAGTTTAGCACTTTTAGTAGATTTATAATCGTAATGAATGCCCATAAAAATTTTCCTCAATAGATATAAATCATATTACACAAAAAATTAAGGCAATAATTTGAAAAAATGCATTATTATTAATAAAATACAATTTGTAATAATCGCTCCTGTAGTTAAATGGCATAACAAGTCCTTGGTAAGGACTAGTTCCCTGGTCAGTACAGGGTGGGAGCACCACTAATTTTTATAAAATAATTTTCTAAAAAAAATTGTTATCAAGACTAAAAATATAAACGCTAAAATTGGTATATATATATCTGGAGAAAAAATTACATCAGTTATTTTGGGGATTTGTGCGTTATCTTGAATAATTTTTTCAAGTCCATCACCAATCGAAACAGAAAGAAAAATTTGAGGAATAATTCCAATTAATGTTGCAAAAAAAAAGTTGGATATTTTTACATTAAAAAGAGTTGGTAAAAGACAGCTTAATTGCCATGGAACTCCACCGATAAATCTATAAATCAATAAATAAATAAATTCTGAATTTTTAAATTTATTTTCAAGTTTTTGAAATCTATTCAAAAATTTTTCTCTTATAAAATCTTTCAAAAAATAATTTCCAAAAATATAAAGAAAAGTAGCGCCGATACTTAACCCTAAAACTACAATAAGGGTGCCAATCCATTTACCTAAAATGAAACCTCCAATAAGAGCAATGGGTGATCCAAATCCTAAAAATGGAAATACCCACAATATTGTAAAAAGCAAAAAAATTATCGACACCAAAAATAGGTTTGAACTTTTAATTTCGTCAAAATATAATCTATTATTTCTTATAAAATCGTATGAAGTTATTTCTTGGAGACTAAATTTTGAAAAAAACAAAAATAAAAATATTATTATTAAAGTTAAGTAAGATAATCCTATAAATAATTTAATTTTTTTAGTTTTTTCCATCATTAACTATCCTATTTATAAAATCTTATATTTGCTATTTATATATTTAATTACTATAAAGATCGAAATTTAAAAAAAATTAAAACCACTTTTATGAAAAGAACATACCAGCCTTCTAAAATAAAAAGAGCTAGAAAACATGGCTTTAGGTCAAAAATGAAGACAAAAGGTGGTAGAAAACTTTTAGCTAGAAGAAGATCTAGAGGCAGAAAATCTTTAACCGTTTCAAGTTAGACAATGAAAAGCAAAATACTTGCTCTTTCAAAAAATGAGGAATTTCGTACATTGATCAAGAGAAAAAAATTATCCAATAAATATGTAACAATATTTTTTGGTCATCTAAATAATAAAGATGAAAAAAAATTAAATATTTCATTTGTAACCAAGAAAAAAATCGGAAATGCAGTAAAGAGAAATAAGATAAAAAGACGACTTAAAAATATTATGAATGATGCATACAAAAAAATATCAATAAATTTAAAATATTCATATCTTGTTATTGCCAAGTCAACTATGTTAAATAATGAATTTAAAAAAATAAAAGAAACCTTATTTCAAGAATTTGAAAAAATTAAGTAATGAATATGCCAACCTACATTCTAATAAAATTTATCAAGATATATAAATTTTTGATTAGCCCCTTTATTGGTCACTCATGCAAATATTCACCAACTTGCTCAGATTACTGTATTGATGCTTTAAAGACATATGGTCTTTTAAAAGGTTTTTTTTTAGGCTCTAAAAGAGTCTTATCGTGTAACCCTTGGAGCAGTGGTGGATTTGACCCTGTAAAAAAAGAAATTAAGGTTAAAAAGTAATGGACTCAAAAAATACAATTGCTGCAATAGCATTGTCATCAGCTGTAATAGTTTTATACTCGCTCTTCTTTGTTCCAGAAAAACAACCAGCAAGTCAAAATCTAATTGAAAAAGAAAAAATTGAACAAAACTCTGATGCACCTGCATTAGAACAAAAACAAATTTTAACACAAGTCTCAAGAAAAGATGCTTTAAATAAAAGTGAAAGAGTAAAATTTGAAAATTTAAATATTGAAGGGTCAATATCTCTTAAAGGTGCTTCAATAGATGACTTAACTTTTAAAAATTATAATGTTGAATTGGGAGGGTCTAAAAAGGTTACATTATTAGGACCTAGAAATATTAAAGAGGGTTATTTAATAGAGAGTGGCTTTGTTACTTCAGATAAAAATATAGATATTCCAAATTCAGAAACAACTTGGTCTTTAGTAGGTAATAATAAATTAACTGAAAATTCACCAATTAAATTATCGTGGACAAATAACCAAGGAATTACATTTGAAAAAGAAATATCTTTAGACGACAAATATCTATTTTCAATTAAACAAAGTGTTAAGAATTCTACAAACAAAAAATATGATTTTTATTCGTATGGACAAATTATAAGAAATGAAATACCAGATATAATAGACTTTTTAATTCTTCATGAAGGACTGATAGCAACACTAGATGATGAATTAATTGAAGAAGATTATGATGATATTCAAGAAAAGAAGTTTTCAAAAACTGCTGATAAAGGATGGTTGGGAATAAGTGATAAATATTGGATAACTTCATTAATACCACCTCAAAATAAGAGTTTTAAGACAACATTTGATTATAAAGACAAATTCAGAGCAAATTTTATTGCAACAAAGCCCCTTGAATTAGGTGCAAATAGCTCTATTACGGATGAATTACAAATAATAGTTGCTGCTAAAAGAGTAGATGTAATTGATGGATATGCAGAAACACTGGCTATAGATAAGTTTGACTTAGTTATCGATTGGGGATTTTTATATTTCATAACTAAACCTTTATTCTTTGGTATTGATTATTTTTTTAAATTACTTGGTAATTATGGTTTAGCAATTATAGCTATAACAATTTGTATTCGTTTAGTGTTCTTCCCTTTGGCGAATTTTTCTTTTAGAAGTATGGCAAAAATGAAAGCGCTTACCCCAGAAATGGTAAGACTAAAAGAGCTTCATAAAAATGATAAAATGAAATTACAGCAGGAAATGATGGCTCTTTATAAAAAAGAAAAAGTCAATCCAATGTCTGGATGCCTACCAATCCTTGTTCAGATCCCAGTTTTTTTTGCTTTGTATAAAGTTTTATTCGTCACGATTGAAATGAGGCATATGCCATTTTATGGTTGGATTCATGATTTAAGTGAACGAGATCCAACAAGCATATTTAATTTATTTGGTCTACTTCCTTATGATGTTCCATCATTTCTAATGATTGGTGCATGGCCAGTAGCAATGGGAGTATCGATGTGGGTACAGCAAAAATTAAATCCAGCTCCTACTGATCCAATGCAAGCTAAAATATTTATGTTTTTCCCTCTCTTTTTAACTGTAATACTTGCACCATTTCCTAGCGGACTAGTAATTTATTGGACTGTAAATAATATATTAACTATGGCTCAACAAGTGTTCATAATGAGAAGAACAACAGTAAAAACTGTAACATAGAAATTTTACGATTATTCAATTATTGATTAATGGATTTAGAAAAAATACTCCCCAAAGATGGACCACCGATAAATGAGGTTTCAAAATACATTGAAAAATATAAAAATGATTTAATTGTTATCAAATATGGTGGAAACGTTTTTATTGATAGAAACATTTTTAATAATTTTATTATAGATATATTCATTTTAAATAAACTAGGAATTTCAATTGCTGTAGTTCACGGAGGAGGTCCTCGAATAAAAAGAGAACTAGATAAGTCTAATATCAAATCAAAATTTATAAGAGGCCTCAGAGTAACTGATGATAAAATAATAAATATTGTTGAGTCAGTGTTAATAGACTTTAACAATGATATTGTTAATTCATTAAAAAAGTATGAAGTAGATGCAATATCTTTACACACAAAAGAAAATAATATTATTGAAGTAGTGCCTGAGGCTGAGGAACTTGGATATGTTGGAATACCAAAAAAAATTAAAAATAACAAATTAGAAAAAATACTAGATAAAAAGCAAGTTCCAATAATTTCACCATTAGGTTTAGGAGAAAATGATCAAACGTATAACATAAACGGTGATACTGCTGCTGGCGCGATTGCTAAATCATTAAAATCTAGACGACTTCTTTTGATGACTAATGTTGAAGGAGTTTTAGACAAAGATAAAAAGCTCGTAGAGGAAATCTCCTCATCAGAAATTTTAAAAATGATACAAAATAATACTATTACTGAGGGTATGATACCTAAAATAAACACCTGTTTAGATGCAGTAAATAATGGTGTTACTGCTGTTGGAATAATAGATGGTAGAAAAAAACATTCTATATTGTTTGAAATCTTTTCCGATAAAGGTTCTGGAACTTTGATAAGAAAATGAGAAATTTAAAAGAAATGGAGTATCTTTTGCTAGACCTTGATGGGGTTTGTTATGGAAAACATAACAACTACTCATTGGAGAAAGTATTTGGTCAAGTATCTAAAAGAATGACAATGTTTATATCTGAGAGATTAAAAATAGGTTTGGAAGAAGCAAAAAAATTACAAACAAACTATTTTTATAAATATAATACAAGCTTAAATGGATTAATGATACATCATGATATCCCTCCTGAGGAGTTTTTAAAATATGTTCACACAATAGATCTTTCATTTATGAAAGAGGATAAAATTATGAGAGCTGAACTTAAAAAGTTGGATATGGAAAAATTTATTTTTACAAATGGAAGTGCAGAACATGCGGAAAATATTTTAACACATCTGGGAATTTATGATCTTTTTGGAAGAGATAAGATTTTTGATATCAAAGATGCTGGATATGTACCTAAACCTGAGGCAAAAACTTTTGACTTAATGGTTCAAAAATTTGGGATAATTCCAAAAAAAACCATTTATATAGAGGATATAGCAAAAAACTTAAGTATTGGTTATGAGAGAGGGTGTGCAACTGTTTGGTTAGTCAATGATGAGCATTTCGGAAAGATAGATTCTGATAAAGATTATATCTCTCATAAAATTGAAAATCTGTCTTTATTTCTTAAAGAAATAAGGTTATTAAAAAGTCAATAAATTATGTCTTTAGAAAAAATTATAAATGATGCTTGGGAAAATAAGGATCAAGTTAACCAGAATTCAGATAAATCACTTAAAGATGCCATAAATCAGGTTATAAGTGACTTAGATAATGGTAAATCTCGTGTGGCTGAAAAAGTTAATGGTGAATGGATAACTCACCAGCATTTAAAAAAAGCAATTATGTTAAGTTTCCGGATCTATCCAATGGAAAATTTAAATGGCCCATATAGCAGTTGGTACGACAAATCACATTTATTAAAAGGAAAAACTGCTGGATGGACAAAAGAGGACCATGAGAGAGCTGGTTTTAGAATGGTTCCTAATTCTCCAGTAAGAAAAGGATCATTTGTTGGTAAAAATGCTGTGCTTATGCCATGCTATGTTAACATAGGTGCATACATCGATGAGGGGACAATGATTGACACTTTTGCAAGAGCAGGTAGTTGTTGTCAGATCGGAAAGAATTGTCATATATCTGCTGGCTCAGGAGTAGGTGGTGTATTAGAACCTGCTCAGGCACTTCCAACAATAATTGAGGATAATGTTTTTTTAGGAGCGATGTCTGAAGTGGTAGAGGGAGTAATTGTTGGTGAAGGATCAGTTTTAAGCATGGGAATGTATATTGGTCAATCAACCAAAATAGTTGATAGAAAAACAGGTGAAATTTCTTACGGAAAAATTCCACCTTATTCTGTCGTAGTACCAGGATCTTTACCTGATAAAAAAAATTCATCTGCACCATCTTTATACTGTGCAGTTATAATTAAACAGGTAGATGAGAAAACAAGATCGAAAACATCTATTAATGACCTCTTAAGAGATTAAGAATGAAACCTTTTAACGAGTTACAATTAGCTAAAGAGCTAATCAAATTTCCGTCTATAACTCCTGTTGATGCAGGGGTGATGAAATTTTTAGAAAAAAAATTAAAGAAATTAGGTTTCAAAACAAAAATATTAGAATTTAAAGAAAAAAACTTTCAGCCTGTAAAAAACTTGTATGCGAGGTTAGGAAATAAAGGACAAAACTTTTGTTACGCAGGTCACCTAGATGTGGTGCCTCCAGGAAATTTAAAGGATTGGACAACAAATCCATTTAAACCATCAGTAAAAAAAGGTCATCTAATTGGAAGAGGTGCAAATGACATGAAAAGTTCAATAGCAGCTTTTGTTTCTGCTGTAAGTATTTTTTTAATGAAAAATAGAAATTTTAATGGATCAATTAGTTTGCTAATTACAGGTGATGAGGAAGGCGATGCAGTAAATGGTACAAAAAAAGTTGTAGAATATTTAAAAAATAGAAAAGAAAAAATTAATTTTTGTCTTGTTGGTGAACCCACAAATCCTACCAAGCTTGGTGAAATGATAAAAATTGGTCGAAGAGGAAGCTTAACTGGCAAATTGACTATATTTGGGCTCCAAGGTCATGTTGCTTATCCTCATAGGGCTAATAATCCTTCAACTATAATTATTAAAATTTTAAAAAAATTTAAAGATATTAAGTTTGATAAAGGAACCAAAAATTTTCAACCTACAAATTTAGAGGTGACAAAAATAAATATAGATAATACTGCTGATAATGTTATTCCTGCAACTGCTGAGGCAACATTCAATATAAGATTTAACAATAAATACTCGTCAAAATCTTTAATTAAAAAACTTAATAATATCCTTACAAAAGTTAATAAAAAAAATAAATCAAAATTTAAAATTAGTTATAAGGTTTCAGGCGAGGCTTTTCTAACGAAACCAAACAAGACAACATTTATGATACAGAATATTGTTAAAAAAATTACTAAAGTAAAACCAAAACTATCTACCACTGGTGGTACCTCGGATTTAAGATTTATCAAAAAGATATCTCCTGGTTTGGAATTTGGTTTAGTGGGAAAAACTATGCATAAAGTCGATGAAGCAGTATCAATTAAAGATTTAAGAAATCTTACTAAAATTTACTCGAAAATTTTGGATGAATATTTTTTATGAAAACAGCAATAATTAATTCGGACTCTTATGAGAAACATATCACTGGTGATGGTCATCCTGAGCAACCAAAAAGAGTAATAGCTATAAAAGAAAAACTAAATAAAAGAAAAGATCTAATTTGGAAAAAACCGGACAAAGTGCCTAAGAATATATTGGCTATGACACATTCCAAGGATTATATAGAAAATTTAAAAAATTCTTTTCCTCAAAGAGGACTAAAATTTTTAGATGGAGATACGGTAGTATCACCAGAAAGTAAAAGGGCAGTCTTTGAGGCTGCAGGTTCAACAATAAGGGCAATTGATGGTATAGAAAATAATCAATTTAAAAACGCATTTTGTTTATCAAGACCTCCTGGCCATCATGCTGAAAAAGAAAAAGCAATGGGGTTCTGCTGTATATCAAATGCAGGTGTAGCGACTAATTATTTAATTAGTAAATACAAATATAAGAGAATTGCTTGTGTAGATTTTGATGTACACTGGGGTAATGGAAATTACGATGTTATGCGTGGTAACAAAAATTCATTATATATTTCTACTCATCAACATCCTTTTTATCCTGGAGGAGGAACTGATAAAGACAAAGGCGATTTTAATAATTCACTAAATATACCGTTGCCAGCAGGAACAAACTCAGAACAATATTTTAATGCATTTGATAGAGTTTTGGACAGGTTGGTTAAATACAAACCAGATTTTTTATTATTTTCAGCTGGATTTGATGCTCACAAAGATGATCCTTTAGCTCAATTTCAACTATGCTCTAAAGACTTCTATGAGATTACTAGAAGAACATTATCTGCTACAAATAAATTCACTCAAGGGAAAGTTGTTTCAATACTTGAGGGGGGATATGATTTAAATGCTTTGGCTGAGAGTGCAAATGAACATATAAATGCTCTTATAGAATTCAATTGAGTAATTTTTAGTTCATCATAAATCGTCCTAATGAAATTATACAAAATAAAAAAATCTAGAATCGATAACAAAGGAAGAGGTCTTTACGCAACTCGTAATATCAAAAAGGGAACAAAAATAATAGACTATGTTGGAAAAATTATTACAAATAAACATGTTGATAAGTCAGACAAGTTTAATAATCAAAAACCGATTTATTTATTTACATTAAACAAAAAGTATACACTAGATGGAGATTTTTCTTGGAACATTGCTGGGCTTGTAAATCATAGTTGTGACAACAACTGTGATTATAATGGAAAAGGTTTAAAAGTTTGGATTACTGCAATTCGAGATATCCAAAAAGGAGAGGAGTTTACTTGTGATTATGGTTTTGGTTTTGATGAAGACTATAAACAATTCCCTTGTAAATGTGGATCGAAAAATTGTTGTGGTTATATTGTAAGAGAAGAGTCTAGATGGAGAATAAGTAAAAAGTTTGCTATGAGTAATAAAAAAAAACTAATCAAAAAAAAATAATAAAAATTTACTTAATAAAGACATAGAGGATATAAACATTACTAAAACTATAGAATACATTAATAATACAATTTTATTTTTTTTTCTTCTAAGTCTCACAAAATCTTTATCGTCTAAATCTGAAATATCTCTTTCTCCAGCAACTGGATAATCATAAGTAAACCTCCACGTGCTGTCACCAAGTCTTGGATCTAAATTATTAAAATATGTTATCCAAGCTATAATGTATCTAAAAATTAAATATAAAATTATTAAAAAAATAGAACCAAAAATCATAAAATATAATACCTAATTAAAACTAAATATTTAATTGTTATTTTTAGCTCTTTTTCTAGCAATAAGTTGTGTTAAAGAGTCTACCATAGTATCTGACGCCTTAAAGATATCCACATTTCTAAACTCATGGGAAAGATTTTTTTCTGGATTTGTTTTATCCTCAATAACAATTCCTTCGTCTGGCGAGTTATTTTTGATATAAATTAATAGTAACCACTCATCGTCAGATGACTCATCCCATTTAATAAAAACCTCTCCAGTTTCAAATCGTCTATCTATACATCTAAAAATAGACATATCTCGAGTAATATGTCTTTTATTAAGTTGAAATACTAAACTACTTGCGCTTCTATAAAAGCTTTCAAGTGCAAATTCAACTTTTTGTCTTGCTAATGTATATTCTTTTTCTTTTTCTAATAAGGTTTCTTTGTCCTCATTGCCTTGAAGTTTAACACCTAACGCCTCAACTCTTTCTTTGATTTTTTGATCTCTAAGTAATCTGTATTTTTCTTTTAATTTGTCGATTCTCTCTTGTAGTCCAGAATAATCCTCTCTTTTTTCTTTAAGGGAAATTTTCTCAAGTTTTTCTAGTTCTTTAACTTCTCTTATTCTGAATTTTTCAATTTGTTTATCTAATCTTAATTGTTTTAAAAATTGTTTTTGCTTTTCTGCTTGTTCGATTCTTAAAAGCGCTTGTTCTTTTCTTAAAAATAATTTTATGTCTTTTGTTCTCTGTTTTTCTAATCTTTCCTCTTCTTTTAGAGTTTGCTCCCTCAGCTTTAATCTTAAATTTTCTTCTTCTTTTCTTTTCTCCGCTTCTTCGATTTTTTCTTTTCTCTCTCTTTCAATTTTTTCTATTTTAATTCTTCTTTTTTCATCAGTTTTTAATATCTTGTAATCAGAAATTACCTCTGAAATTTTGTCAAAAAAACTCTGAATGCTTTTTTCAAAACCAAAATTGAATTTAAAATTAAACTGAGGCTTAAGAGATAATTGAAATTTAACTAATTTTAAGACTAGGCTATCCTTCTGTTTTTTTTTTATTTTTGGTTGGTAATTGACTTTTTTTTGTTTTTTAGGCTTATTTTTCCTCTTTTTATTAATTAACTTATTTTTTCTCTGTTTTTTAGAGCTTTTTCTAATTCTGTTTATTTTTCTTTTAACTTTGGTAGCTTTATTCCTCTTTTTAGTTTTAGTCTTTTTTTTTGATTTTTTTTGTTTTTTTTTCATTTCTGAGAAGAAATGACTCTATCAATAATTTATTGATAAATATAGTCTCTAGTCACAGGTGTTGAGTTATAATTTTTAGTAAGTTGAAATTGATATACAACTTGATCTCCCCACTTGAATGCCATTTCACAACCAGCAAGATAAAACTCCCACATTCTAAAAAATTTTTCATCAAACATTTGAATAATTTTATCTTTATTTTTTAAGCAATTTTCTTTCCAATGTCTCAACGTATGTGCGTAATGAAGTCTTAAAACCTCAATATCTGTTACTATTAAACCGGCTTTTTCAATAGGGTTGGTTACTTCACTTAAACTTGGAGTATAACCACCAGGAAAAATATATTTCGTAATCCATGGATGAGGATCTCTTGGAGGATTTACAGATCCGATGGTGTGTATCAGTGAAACCCCATCCTCTTTTAATATTTTTTCGATTTGTTTAAAAAATTTCTTATAAAATTTCCTTCCAACATGTTCAAACATCCCAACACTTACTATTCTATCAAATTTTTCGTTTAACTCTCTATAATCCATTAATTTGAACTTTACTTGGTTCTCTAAATTCAATTCTTTAGCTTTTTGGTTACAATAATTAAGTTGGTTCTCTGATAAAGTAATACCAGTTACCTCACATTGAGCACTTTTGGCTATATCGATTGCAAGTGAACCCCAGCCACATCCAATATCTAAAACTTTTTGATTAGGTTTTATATTTAATTTTTTAATTATATGTTGAATTTTATTATTTTGAGCTGTTTCTAAACTATCATTTTCATTTTTAAAATATGCACAAGAATATTGTCTTTTTGGATCTAAAAATAAGTCATACAGGTCGTCCTTGATATCATAATGGTGAGATACATTCATCTTGGATTTTTTAATAAAATTAAAATTAGTTAAATATCTATATGATCCCCTTAATCTATTAATTAAATAACTAAAAAAGTTTAATTCTCCCCTTCCAAAATTCATTAATGCAAGATCTAAAAAATCTGTAAGTGTGCCATTTTCAATTACAATTTCACCATTAGTATATGCCTCACCAAAATATAAATCAGGATGGAATAACAACTTATAATGAAGATCTTTATTTAAAATTTTTAATTTAATAGGGTTATTGTCTGGTTCTCCAATAATATAATCTCTAGAATTAGCATCAGTTAATACAAAGCCACCTTTTTTAAAAATTTTATTAAGAAATTTTGCTAATTGCATTTTATGCTGCCAGGGTTGATTCATTATAAAATTCTAAATCCTTTAATCTACTCATTAATTCTTCTTCATCATTTCGATTTAAGAGACTTAGTGGTGGTAAAATATTTTTATACATATTATCATTTTGAGCACAGTAAGTATGTAAACCTGAAATAAGATTATATTTATCAAAAGTGCTTCTCACATCACATAGCTTATCATTATGTAACTGCTTTTTTCTTGAAAAAAAATCATCATAAACCTTCCTGGATAATTCTGCTGTAACGTTGCATGTTGCAGTTATTATGCCAGAACATCCTAATTCCAAGCCTTTTAACAATTTAGTCTCTGAACCTGGTAAAATAGAAAAATTTTTAAGCTTTAAATTTTCATACAAATTATAAGAGCTATCTTTTACTCCAATTATTTGTTCTGGAAATTTATTTACAAGCGTTTCTACACACTGCAAACTAAATTTATACCCACTTAGTTTTTCAAAATTATAAAGAATAATTTTACAAGCTGGCACAGAATTAATTATTCTAGAATAAAAATCTAGAACCTCTGTATCACCATAACTATAATAAGCGGGAGGCATAATTAAAAATTTATTTTGGTTCAATGAAATTGCTATCTTCATAAAATTTATTGTTTCACCTAAAGAGTTTAGGCCTGTGCCAATTATATGTTTATCCTGATATTTGCTTTTTGAAAGATTGTTAAGTAAGTCAATTTTTTCTGAAATAGGTATTAATTGAGATTGACCTGTGCTGCCAAATATTACTGTACCATGACAACCTTGATCGATAAGCTTCTCAGCATGCATTATTGTTTTTTCAACATTCAGGCTTAAATCATTGTTAAGCACTGACATTGAAGCAGCAAAAATTCCACTTATTTTTGTCATAATAAAAATTTATATAAAAATATACTCAGTAAAGTTTATAAATACTATATGAAAATATTAGCAGTTCAGAGCAGAATGGGTATTGGAGATACCGTAATTTTCTTACCATTTATAAAGGCTTTATCCAAAAAATTTAATTCACCAATAAGTTTATTGGTAAAAGAAAACTCTAAAGCTAATCAATATTTACACCAGACAAAATATATTGATAAAATTCTTATCTTAGAAAGAGATAATAATACGAATAATAGACATGGTGGTTTTTTTGGTATTTTTAATTTAGCAACCGATTTAAAAAAACATAAATTTGAAAAAATTTTTATTTTCAATTCATCTCTAAGATTTAGCTTAATCGCTAAAATATCTGGAATTCCAAAAGTTTACCAATATCCCTTATTTACAAAAACTAATCAACACATAACTGAAGTTCCTAAAAAATTCTTAAAAACAAATTTAAATTTAGAAGTAAATGAAGATCCTGAAGTGCAAATTGACAACGAATTAATTTCTCAAGCAGCTCAAAAATTTAAAATAGATAAAAATAATTTAAATATTCTTCTAGGTATTGGTGGTTCTGGACCTACAAAAAGAATTCCTGCAAAAACTTTTTTAAGTGTAATTGATAAAATATCAAATATAAAAAATTGCAAATTTTTTCTTGCAACAGGTAAAACAAATGAAGAACAAGAAATATTAAATGAAATTTTGCAGTCTAAATTTAAAAATTCTTGTACTCGTCTAGATAATTTATCTATCAGTGAAATTTTACCATTAATAAAGAGCTGTAATATATCTATTTGTAACGACTCTAGCTTTAGTCATTTATCCTCAGCTTTAGGAGTTAAAACAATCACATTAATGGCTGATACTCCATTGATTTATGGAAATTATAGTACAAAAATGTTTCCAATAATTCCAGAAGGAGAAAAAACAGTATCACATAAAACCTTAGGTAAAGAAAAAATAGATCCACAAAAAATTTTTGAAAAATTTATAGAAATCGTTAACTAAGAAATATCATTTAAAACGATATCTTTGGCCTCGTTGACTATTGATGATAATCTGGCAGTTTCTGGAGAAACATCTGGATGAATTTTTTTTTGTATTTTTATATATGCTTTATTGACATCCTCTTTGCTAATTTTTTTACTCATATCTAAATTCAAAATCTTATATGCTTCTGAAACTGATATAGACGATACATTACTAGTACCTGCTTGATTAAAAGAAAATCGGCCAGATCTTCTTAATGTTTGGATAAGTCTAAAAAGAGAAATTAATTGGAAAATAGACAAACCTTTTAATTTTAATAAAGCTAAACTTGCCAAAGTAAGAGGTAAGGTTAATAAAAATTTTCCACCAATAGCAAATAAAACTGCTAAAGCAATTAATCCTAATATAATTAGAAATCTTAGGCCTTTTGAAATTTTCCTAGATGAAATGTTAGTTATTAAACGCAGTAGAAAATAAAAAATGGTTAATATAACCACTGTATAAATTATTATATTCATATATTTTTGGTCTAATGAAAATACCACATCTTAAAAAAAAACCAGAGATTAAATCTTGTCACAATACAACGTGGGAAGATAATTATAGTTGGATCCATCAGGATAATATTCTTGAGGTTTTAAAAGATAGTTCTAAGCTACTTCCAGATGTTAGGAAGTATCTTGAAGAAGAAAATTATTTTACAGAACATAATTTAAAAGACACAAAAAAATATCAGAAAATCTTATTTGACGAAATTAAAGGTAGAATAAAGTTAGATGATGAGTCATTAAAATTTAAAGACAAAGAATATGAATATTGGACTAAAACAACTGCGGTAGGAAATTATTCGATAAAACTTAGAAAGAAAATTGGAAGTGATACTGTTGAAGAATTTTGGAATGGTGATGTAGAAAAAGAGAAATTAAAAACTGAATATTTCGGTGTAGGTGATTTAGAGGTAAGTTATAATGACAAACTTTTAGGTTATTCTTTAGACTTAAAAGGATCTGAATATTTTACAATTTACATAAGGAATATTACCTCAGGAAAATTAGTCACCGAGAAAATAGAAGAAACAAGTGGAAGTATTACTTTTAGTTTGGACGATCAATATTTTTTTTATTCAAAGCTTGATGAATTTCATAGACCAAGAAAAATATATAGACACAAAATTGGATCATCAGTCAAAGATGATGAGCTTATTTTTGAAGAGAAAAGTGAAGCATTTACTGTAGGCATAAGTTTGAGTTCAGATGAAAAATATTTTTTTATAACAACATCAGATCATAATACTTCTGAACAATACTACTTTGAGGTAACAGAAAAAAACCCAAAACCAAAATTAATTATAAAAAGAAAAAAGGGTGTAATTTATTCAATCAATTCTTGGGGTGGATATTTTTATTGTCATACTAATGATGATGCAGAAGATTTTAAAATCGAAAAATGTGATAATTTATCAAATCAAAAGTGGGAAATTTATATAGCTGCTAAAGAAGAGGTTTTAATTGGAGGACTAATATTTTTAAATGATTGGATTATCAGAGGGGAAAAATCAAATGCATTAGGAAAATTGTTTGTAAGAAATAAACAAACAGGAATCGAAGAAGAATTAAAATTTACCGACGAATCTGTAATTGTGCCCAGTGTTTCATTGATACAAAGAAATAAAAATACTGACTTAGTTTACTTGTCATATTCATCCCCGAAAACACCAGGTAAAACTTATTTATACAACTTAAAAACAAAAGAAAAAAAATTAGTAAAAGAACAAGAAATCCCATCTGGTCATAATCCAGATGACTATATAGTCGAAAGACTAGAGTGCCCTTCTCATGATGGAAGATTTGTTCCACTTACAATTACCAGACACAAAAAAACAAAAATTAACGGTTCGGCAAATTTACTTCTATATGGTTATGGGTCATATGGAAGTTCAATGACTCCGGATTTTTCCTCAACTAGATTGAGTTTAATTGACAGAGATATTATTTGGGTAACTGCACATATTAGAGGAGGAATGGAAAAAGGAATGAAATGGTGGAAAGAAGGAAAGCTTCTTAATAAAAAAAATACATTTGAAGATTATATACACGTAGCAAAGTTTTTGATTGAAAAAGGATATTCATCGAAAGGAAAAATTATTGGCATGGGTGGATCAGCTGGTGGTTTATTAATGGGAGCAGTAGTTAATCAATCCCCAGAATTATTTCTTGGAATTGTTATGGCTGTGCCGTTTGTTGACTCATTAACAACTAACTTAGATCATTCTTTGCCCCTAACTGTTGGAGAATTTGATGAATTTGGAAATGCAAAAGATAAAAAAGACCATTTTGATTATATTTATTCTTATGCTCCATATAATAATATTAAAAAAATGGATTACCCTCACATGTTAATCACTACAAGCTTAAGTGATAATAGAGTGCTATTCGATGAACCAGCAAAATTTACCGCCAAACTTAGAGATTTAAAAACTGATAATAATTTGCTTTTGTTAAAAACTGAAATGAACGCAGGCCACGGAGGTAAGTCAGGTAGAGATGGTGCCATTGAAGAAATAGCTTTTGACTATGCATTTATATTGAAGATCTCTAAAAAAATTTAATTTAATATCTTGAAAAAAATAAAATAACTCCCATATGACTTTTGTTTGTCGCCTAATGGGGCTAACAATAAATAAACTTGCTTAACAAAGGAGGATATTATGACAAGTAAGGATTTATCTATATTCAACTCACTAAGACCTTTTTCAATTGGTTTTGACGATATGTTTGACCAATTTGAAAATATGCTTGGTAATGGTTCTTTGACTATGCAGTCGAACTACCCACCTTATAACATCAGAAAAACTGGTAAGGATAATTATGCAATCGAGGTTGCTTTAGCTGGTTTTAATAAAAATGATGTTGAAGTTGAATTTGAAGATAATTTATTAACTGTAAGAACTAAACAAGTTAATAAATCTGAAAATAATAATGCTGATGGAGAAATTATTCACAAAGGTATTTCTCAAAGACAATTTGCCAGATCATTTACTATAGCTGACGATGTAAAAGTTAATGGTGCTGAGTTAAAAGATGGTCTTTTAACAATATCTTGTGAAAGAATTGTTCCTGAGCATAAAAAAAGAAAACTTATTGAAATAAAATAAGTATACCTTGCTTGCGGAGATAAATTCTCCGCAGGTAATCAAAAGCAACCGTTAGAAACAAATCCAATAACAATCAATTTTGCGTTTACCTCAAATCTTCTTTCGCAAGGTATTCCGTATTTTTTTGTGTTATAAACTAAAATTAAATTTCCTTTTTCATTTTTAAAATCTTCATCTGGGCTGCCCAAGCTACTTTTTAAATCTTGAGAGGACTTACCTATAAATTTACTTAATTTTTTATTTTCCTTCTCAACTATAGAGTCAGTTTTTTGCTTAATTGTCTGACAACCCAATAAAGAAAATATTATAAATAAACTTAAAATTAAAATGTTAATTTTTTTCATAATTTTTTAATTATAACGTAATTATAGCATAAATATAAACTTGTGAGTTGAAAATTGTTAATAAGAATTAGTTTTGACGGGTAATACAAGAAAGAATCAAATATTTTATGATTCATAGGAGGATAAATGCTTGAAAAATATTTTGAATACAAAAAACATAAAACAGATTTTAAAACTGAAGTAATTGCTGGAACAACCACGTTCTTAACTATGGCTTACATAATGTTTTTAAATCCATTCATCTTATCAGGAGAGTTTGCCGGCCCTGAAAAAGGGTTCTTTGATTTTGGCGCAGTGTACACGGCAACTATTTTAGCAACAGCTTTAGCTTGTTTTATAATGGCCTTTTACGGAAAAACTTGGCCCATTGGACTTGCCCCAGGTATGGGTATTAATGCATTTGTTGCTTTTGGAGTTTGTGCTGGCATGGGTTATACCCCACAAGAAGCTCTTGGTGCAGTTTTGGTTGCGGGGGTATTGTTCTTAATCATCTCACTTACACCAATAAGAGCCTGGTTGATTAACTCAATTCCAAAAAGTTTAAAACTAGGAATTGGTGCAGGTATTGGATTGTTCCTTGCAATTATTGGATTACAAATTATGGAAGTTGTAGTTGATAATCCTGTAACACTAGTACAACTTGGAAATTTAAGCGACCCATTAGTACTTCTTGGATGCGCAACATTTATTGCAATTATTGTACTTGAGAAAATGAATGTAAAAGGAAATATCATTATAGGTATTTTGTTTTTCAGTGTTATTGCTTGGGCTACTGGTCTGGCTAAATTTAATGGTTTAGCAAGTTCGCCACCTCCAATGACATACCTTTTTGAATTTGACTTGTCTGCTGCGATGACTGCTGGAATGTCTACAGTAATATTTACTTTATTATTTATAGATTTCTTTGATACAGCAGGAACATTAACTTCAGTTGCAAACGTTGCCGGTAAAGTTGATAAACAAGGAAAAGTTCAAGACATTAATAAAGCAATGCTGTCTGACAGCGTTGGAACAGTTGCGGGGGCTATGATGGGAACGACAACTGTTACTAGTTATGTAGAGTCAGGAGCTGGTGTAAAAGCTGGTGGTAAGACTGGGATGACTTCCCTTGTGATAGGTATATTGTTTCTAGCATGCATATTTTTTGCTCCTCTTGCAACCAGTTTGCCTAAACAAATCGATGGTGCGGCTTTACTCTTTGTTTCTGTTTTATTTATTAGAAATATTACAGACATAGAATGGAATGACATCTCAGAGTCAGCTCCGGCCATTTTAGCCATGATCGCAATGCCATTAACCTATAGTATTAGCAATGGTATTGCTTTAGCATTTGTTTCATATGCTTTAATAAAGATATTTACTGGAAAATTTTCAAGCACTTCTCCAGCAATATGGGTTGTGGCAATACTTAGTGTTGTAAGTTTTGCAGTAAGCTAAATAAAATTTAACGGGGCTAGTTTTCTAGCTCCGTTAACTAGTTTCTTTTTATAATTTCTTCAATAGAAAGTTCCTCATAATGTTCTGTGGGCTGAACGATCCAAGGATCTGAATCTAATTTAATTGGACAAAAGTCTGGCTCAAAAGAAGATGATTTTTTTTTCCATAAACAAGCGGTTTTTATTTCTTTAATAAATTTTTTTGTTGGTCCATAACCTTTTAGCCATTCAATACTTTTATTGAGTGTTAGTCCTGTATCTGATAAATCATCGATTAAAAGGATTTTTTCAAAATCTTCCTCTTTAGCTAATGAGCTTATTTCTCTAGCAAACATTAGTTGGCCTTGTTGGTCTTCTAATCCTTTTCCTGTGTAACTTTGAATAACAATGTAAGCTATTGGGAGTTTAAGTATCCGTGAGAGAATATCAATTATAGGAGCTGCTCCTCTCATTATTCCAACTAAAACTGTAGGTTTGTAATTATTATGAATTTCAATAGCTAATTTTTCAACTATTTTGATATATTCTTCAAAACTAACTATTAATTTATCTGCCATAGATTTTTTTATCATATAAAAAAAATTAAAAAAGATTAAAAAGTTGTTATGAAAATTTTTGATTGTTTCATGTATTTTAACGAAGACGTTGTTTTGGATCTAAGGCTTAATATACTTGATAAATACGTTGACTATTTTGTAATCGTTGAGAGTAGCTTCACTCATAAAGGTGATAAGAGACAGCTTCAATTTGATAGTAAAAAGTTTGAAAAATTTAAAAATAAAATTATTTATTTAGTGTACGATAAAAGGCCCAATAATATTAAAAAAATTTTAAATGATGAGCATGAAGATGATAAATCAAGAAAATATATATTTAATTCTATATTAAGAGAAAATGGACAAAGAAACTTTATTCTCAATGGATTAGAAGATGCAAATGAAGAAGATCTGATTTTAATTTCTGATGTAGATGAGATACCAAATTTGGAAGAGTTGGAAATTAGTAAGATTAATCAAAAGATAATCATGTTTAAACAGGAAATGTTTTATTATAAATTTAATCTTAAATTACCCAATTTTAATTGGACTGGGACTAAAGCTTGCAAGAAAAAATATTTAAAGTCTCCTCAATGGTTGAGAAACATTAAAGATAGAAAATATTCTTTATATAGATTTGATGTTTTATTCTCTCAGACAAAGTTTATAGACCTCAAAATAATAGAAAATGGTGGATGGCATTTTACAAATCTAAAAAGTGCTGAAGAAATAGAACATAAACTAAGATCATATTTACATCACAGAGAGTTTGATGTGAACCCTGTCTCTATAAATGAAATCAAAAATATAATTAAAAATAAAATAGCAATCTATGATCTAACACTGGATAAAAGAACCCAAAAAATAGGTCATGGTAAAAAACTTGAAAAATACCCACTAGACAGATTACCCAAATTTTTGCAAGATAATTTAAATAATTATCAAGAGTGGATAGATTAATATGAAAAAAGGATACTGGGTAAGTTTATACTTTAAAATAGATAATCAAGAAAATATTAAGAAATATTCGGAGCTAGCAACACCAATTATTAAAAAATATGGTGGTGTACCCCTTGTAAGAGGTGGAAAACATGAAACTTTTAATGGAGATGATTTCAGTAGAACCGTTGTGTGGGAATTTCCAAGTTATGCTAAAGCATTGGAGTGTCATTCTTCTAAAGAATATCAAGATAGTTGGTCAGTGGCAGAAAAAACAACAAAAAGACATATGCAAGTTGTTGAGGGATTTAGTATTGAATAGGCTCAGGGTCTATACTTCTCCATAGATACCAAGTCGCAACAGAGCAATAAGGAGTAAATCTTTTTTTTAATAATTTTACAAATTTTTCTGGGGGTAAATATTTTTTTTTGTAATTTTTAGAAATCGCTCTTAATAAACCGATATCTTGAATAGGCCAAATGTTGGATCTATTGTAAGTAAATAATAAGATCATTTCGGCAGACCATCTACCTATCTGCCTTAAATTTGATAGATAATCTATAGCCTCTTCGTCAGTCATTTTTAAAATTAATTTAGGATTAAAAGTTTTTTCGATAGTTTGTTTCGCTAAACTTTTAATTCCTAAAACCTTTTGCCGACTTAGCCCACAGCTTTTAAGTTGGGAAAAGGTCAGATTTGATACAGTTTTTGCATTAATCTTATTTTTACATTTTTTTTTAAATTTAAAAAAGACTGAGTTTGCTGCGGCAACACTAATTTGTTGTCCTATTATGCTTTTACACAATGAATAAAAAATATCGCGTCTAGTTGTTAGAATAGTTTCAGATGGGCTTTCATAACTTTTAATTAATTTTGAGAGAATTTTATCCTTTTTTGATAAGTATTTTTTGGCTTTATTCCAGTATTTAGGAACTCTAGTCATTAATTGGCCTAGAGGTAATAATCTTTTTTTTATAAATTTCTCTTCTAAAAATAATAAGTGTTGAAAAAATTACTAATAAAGCACCTATCAAAGTTTTAATTGTGGGTATTTCATTCCAAATAAAATACCCGAATATTATTGCGAAAACTAAAGCTAAATACTTAAGAGGAGTTACTAAAGAGACTTCTGAAAATTTATATGATTGACTTAACCATAAATTTGCAACGCCTCCAAAAATACCTATTAAAGATAAAAGTATAAAATGATTAAAAGTAGGCATAATCCAGCCCTGTGGAATAGTTAAAAAACTTAGTAATGTAATTGCTAAGGAAAAATAAAAAGATATTAACCATACTGGTTCAGTTGTTGACAGTTGTCTAATTGTTATTGCTACATAGGAGAGACCTAAGCAAAATATAATTGGAAAAATATAATAAATATTTAATTCAGTGATCCCTGGTTCTGTAATTATAAGAATTCCAACAAAGCCTATAATGACAGCTAACCATCTAAAAATTCCAACTTTCTCATTGAGTAAGAAAATAGACAATATGGTTGTAAATATTGGAGCAGCAAAAGAAATGCTCACAACAGTTGCTAGTGGTAGCTGTCTTAAAGCAATAAATATTGCGATTAGCGCTATTAATCCTGAGCCACACCTTAAGGCATGTAATCCTGGTCTTTGAGTTCTATAGAAATTACGAAATCTTTCTTTAGGGATTATAAAAAAATAAAAAATTATTCCAAAAAAGCCTCTAAAAAACAAAACTTGACCAATAGGATAATCAACAGACCACTTTACAATTAAATCCATTAATGAAAATGCACAAATGGACAAAAACATGTACAAAAATCCCAATTGATTTTTACTTAGCATATGAATAATTTGTAAATTAAATTAAATCTTAATCAATGGAAATAGCAGTTTTAGCACTTGGATGTTTTTGGGGGCCTGAAATTAAATTCAGTAAAATAGATGGTATAATCAAAACAGAAGTTGGCTACTGTGGAGGTAATAGCTCTGTCACGACGTACAAGGAAGTTTGCACAGGAAATACAAATCATGCTGAAGTGGTAAAGCTAGAATATGATGAAAAGACTATAACATACGAAAAGATTTTAAAAGTTTTTTTCCAAATTCATGACCCTACAACTTTAAATTCTCAGGGACCAGACTTTGGAACCCAATATAGAAGTGAAATATTTTATCTAAATGACAATCAAAAAATAATTGCAGAAAAAGTATTGAACGAAGTGAATGAGCGATTATCAGGAAAAGTTGTTACAAAGATTTCTTTATTAAAAAATTATTGTCCAGCTGAAGAATATCATCAAAAATATTTAGAAAAGAGATAATATGTCTTTAGTTGAAACTGATTGGTTAGAAAAAAACCTTACTGAGGTAAAAATTATTGATTGTTCTTGGCATATGCCCCAAACAAAAAGAAGTGGATTTGAGGAATATAAATCTCGTCATATACCTAATGCAATTTTTTTTGACATAGATGAAAATTCAAGAAAAGATACCTCTTTACCACATATGTTAATTGACCAAATGAGTTGGAATACAATTGTTTCAAATATGGGAATAAAAAAAAATGATAAAATAGTTATTTATGATAATTCAGATGTAATAAGCTCATGTCGTGGCTGGTTTAATTTTATCTATTATGGACATGATCCAAAATTAATAAATGTTTTAAATGGTGGTTTGAGAAAATGGCTTAAAGAAGAAAGAGAAATAACTAATGAAATTTTGAATATAAAAAAATCAGATTATAATAGTACTGAGATAAAAGATCTTGTTAAGAGTAAACAAGCTATCGATCAAAATATAGACGAAAAAAAATTCATATTGATTGATGCTCGAAGTAGAGAAAGATTTGAAGGTAAAATCCCTGAGCCTAGAAAAGGTCTTAGAAGTGGATGTATAAAAAACTCTTTTTGTATACCGTTTAATGACTGCCTGAATATTGATAAAACTTTTAAAAATAATAATGAACTTAAAAAAATTTTTAAGACAAGTTTAGAAAATTTAGAACAAAAAAATATTGTCTTTTCATGTGGTTCTGGTGTTACAGCGTGTGTTTTGGCACTAGCTTATTCTTTAATTAATGATAAATATCTTCCTTGTATATATGATGGCTCCTGGGCCGAATACGGATTGATTTAAATTTTATATGAAAAGATCTACGAAAACAATTTCAATAATATTTGTATTTTTTTTAATAATTACAATTGTAATTGTTGGAAGATTAATGATTGGTAATCATTTTAAAAAGAAATTTAGTAAAAGGCCGCCACCAGGAATAATTGTAACTGAGGTTATTGAAAAAGAATTCTCTGAACAAATAGAAACTTACGGTACAGCAATTTCTCAAAAATCAAAAACTTTTAAGATTAAAAAAGATGATCTTTTTGAAGATTTAAAACTTAAGAGTTTTGTTAAAAAAGGAGATGTTTTAATTAAATTAAAAAGTGGGGACATTTTAGCCCCATTTAGTGGAGTTCTTGGCTACACAGGTTTAACTGAAGACATTCTTGTTTCAAATAACATATTTATTATTACACTTGATGATAACTCAATAATTTACTCAGATATTAAAATTCCAGAAAGTTACTCTACATTTATGAAAAAAGGTCTTCCAGTCGAAGTTACCTTATCTAGTTTTAAAGATAAAACTTTTTCAGGTGAAATAGATTTTGTTTCAAGCAGAATAAATGCAGACACCAGAAGTTTGTTATCAAGAATAAAAGTGAAAAACGAAAATTTAGAATTAATTTCAGGTTCACTTTTAGAGGTAAGAGTAAAATTTGATTTGAGAAATTCTTTAAGTGTGCCTGATACAAGTGTAATGATAGAGGGCGATAAATCATATGTTTACAAAATTAATGCAGAGAATATTGCAAATAAAACTGAGGTAAAAACTGGCCTTAGAGGCGATAGTAACATTGAAATAATTTCAGGTTTAACTGCTGGTGATATAATTGTAGCTGAGGGTCTAAAAAAGGTAAGGCCTCGTGGAAAAATAAAACCTATTAATAAATAATGTTTATTACTGAATTAAGTATTAAAAGACCGACGGTATCTTGGGTTATGTCCCTAATACTTATCATATTTGGTTTATTTGTTTTTTGGAAATTGCCCGTTAGAGAATTGCCCAATGGAATTCAGCCACCTGTTGTTCAAGTTCAAGTAGACTACAAATCTGCATCAGCTTCAATAGTAGATCAAGAAGTCACACAAGTTGTTGAGGATGTGATTGGTGGGGCTGAGGGTATAAAAAATATAGACTCCAAATCTGAAAATGGAAGAAGTATAATTAATGTCGAGTTTGATACGAGTATTGATCTAGATAATGCTGCCAATGATATAAGAGAAAGAGTTGCAAGAGTTGTGGATAACTTGCCAACCGAGTCAGATCCACCGCAAATACTTAAACGAGCTGCAGGGTTTACAACAACAATGTGGCTGTCATTATCCTCATCTTCATGGAGCGACCTTGAGTTAGGAGATTACGCGGAGAGATATCTTGTAGACCAATTTTCAAGTGTTAAAAATGTTGGAAGAATAAGGGTTGGTGGATTAAGAGAATTAAGCATTAGAGTTTGGATTGATCCTATTAAACTTGCAGCTAATGATTTAACCATTAAAGAAGTTGAATTTGCAATTCGTGGAGAAAATGTAAGTTTGCCGGCAGGAACGTTAGAAGCAGATAATATCGACTTAACACTAAATCTAGATAAATCATACAACGATATTGAAACTATAAAGCAAATACCCATCAAAAAAACTAGTAATCGTGTAATTCAGTTATCAGACGTAGCAAATGTTGAATTCGGTCCAGTATCAGAGAAAACTCTTTTTAAAGCTCAAACTAAAGATCAAATAAATTTGAAAACCGTAGGAATAGGTATCTATGCAAGAAGTGGTGCGTCAACGGTAGAACTTTCAAATGATATCAAAAAAAAAATTGTTGAAGTAAAAAAATCTTTACCAGAAGAATTGGATTTAAGGGTCTCGTTCAATAGAGCTAACTATGTCGAGGCTGCAATTGAAGAAGTATATAAAACTTTGGTCATTGCGTTTATCTTAGTTGTATTGATAATTTATTTATTTTTAGGAAATTTAAAGGCAGTCATCGTACCTGCTATTGCACTTCCTGTAAGTTTAATAGCATCCTTTCTAGGCTTATACATATTTGGTCTTTCTATTAATATTTTTGTCCTTTTAAGTTTTATTTTAGCGATTGGTATAATCACAGACGACTCAGTAATTATGACAGATGCAATATACAGAAGAATAGAGAATGGTGAGACCCCGCTCGTTGCAGCTTATAAAGGCTCTAAACAAATTTCTTTTGCTATCGTTGCTACCACACTAATTTTAGTAGCAGTTTTTTTACCATTAATATTTATTGAGGGAATTTCTGGAACATTATTTAGAGAAACAGCGATTGCATTATCTTTTTCAATTGTAGTTTCTTCTTTTGTTGCATTAACTTTGTCACCAATGCTGGCAAGTAAATTTTTATACAAAAAAAAATCAAAAAAAATTTTTATTCAAAAATTTGAAAAAATTTTTTCCAACTTTGCAAAATTTTATGAGGAAACTTTAGTTAATGTTATTAATAAAACTAAAAGCGTAAGTTTTTTTATTGTTTTTATAATAATTGCTTCAGTGCTTTTATTTAGTTTCTCAAAAAAAGAACTTTTGCCTATGGAGGATCGGGGAGCATATCTGATAATTGGCTCAACAGATGAAGGAAGTTCTTTTGAATATACTCAAGAACAAGCCCAAAAAGTAGAGGCAAGACTTATTCCTTTGCTAGAAGCTGAGGATAGTCCATATTCAAGATTTATAATGCGTGTTCCAGGATTTGGAAATTCAGCTAATTCATATAATAGTTTTATAATAATCGCTCTCCTTGATGATTGGAAAAATCGTAAAAAAGGTCAACAAGTTGTTCTTAGAGAAGCGATTGGGAAAATAGTAACTTTACCCCAAGCCCTAGCTTTTCCTATATCTCCTCAATCTATAAGAGTATCAAATTACAACAAACCAGTTCAAATGGTCATTTATGGAAATACTTATGAGGAACTTGAAGCGATACAAAAAAAAGTTATACGAACACTCAGATCTAATAAAAATCTCTCAAGAATTGAGTCTGATTACAATCGAAACAAACCAGAAGTAAAACTAATAATAAATAAAAATAAAGCCAAAGATCTAGGTGTCTCAACTAAATCAATTGGTGAAACACTTGAGACACTTTATGGGGGTAAAAAAATAACAACTTTTAATAAACTAGGCAAAGAATATCCAATAATTGTTCAACAATATTTATCTGATCGACGAAATAAAGAGGGTGTTTCAAAAATATTTGTTCGCTCTGAAACCAATGGAAAATTAATATCTTTAGCAAATCTTGTTAGTTTTAAGGAAGAAGGTTCAGCAAAAGAACTTGCTAGATATAATAGACAACGCGCTGTAACAATTTCTGCAAATATTAGTGAGGGGTATACATTAACAGAAGCGATTAAATACTTTGAAAATGTGATGGTTGATTTAGCACCAGAGAACCAAATTACTTGGAAAGGAAAATCAGAGGAAATTAAAGAAACAAGTAATGAATTATTTATAATTTTTGCTTTAGCTTTACTAACTGCTTATTTGGTTATGGCTGCAACATTCAACTCATTTGTTCATCCATTTGTTATAATCTTAACTGTGCCTTTGGCTATTTTTGGAGGATTAGTGTTTATTTTATTTTTAAATAGCTCAGTTAATATTTTTTCTCAAATTGCATTAATTATACTAATAGGTATCTCAACTAAGAATAGTATTTTAATTGTAGATTACGCAAACCAAATTAGATCTAGTGGAAAAACTATTGAATTAGCTGTTAAAGAAGCGTGCGCTGTTCGGTTTAGACCAATTATAATGACATCACTAAGTACGATGATTGCAATGATGCCTTTAGTGATTGGAAATTTTGGCCCAGGTGCAGGAGAGGGTTCAAGATTAGCAGTTGGTTCTACAATATTAGGAGGAATGATTATTTCAACTTTCTTTACTTTATATGTCACTCCTTCAATGTATCTCGCATTAGCAAAAAATACTAAAAGGATTGATATAGTTGACTTAGAACTAAAAAAAGAATTGTCTAAAAAATAATATATTTTTTTCTATTTAATTTACTTTTACATTTCAATAATTGATTTTTGTATTTATTAGATTGTCTCTCAACTTTTTTAGCTAGTCCAATTACTTTTTTATTTTTTTTATAATTTTTATAATTTCCCCATCCTTCGTGATATGCAAGATACTGTTTGAAAGCATCTTTCTTTGATATCTTTAAAATGTTTTCTGATTTATTTGTATACCATCCAATGAAGTCAACACTGTCTTTAAATCTTGCTCTTGTTGCTAATTTATTACCAGTTTCTTTTTTATATTGCTCCCAAGTTCCTTTAATTGCTTGTGAATAACCAAAAGAACTAGAAGGTCGTTTATAAGGTATCACTTTAAAAATTTTTTGTCTTGCCGGTTTAGCAAGCCAATCAAAATCAGACTCCATTTTTATTATTGCTAATTGAATATAGATTGGTGTGCCCCACTTTTGCTCAACTTTTTTTGTATGTTTATACCATAGATATCTTTCACTAAAAATTGAACAACTGTTAGAAGTGTTTGATGGAATTGATGAGCAGCCGATTGTAAAAAAATAAATAAAAATTAATAATTTATTTTTTAAATCTACCATATTTATTTATAAAATTATTAAGAAGAATTACAACAATAACACCTAATAAATTTCCAAATAAATCAGACCATTGAAAAGTTCTTTCAGGTATAAATAAGTGAAAAATTTCAAGCGTGATAGAAAGAAAAATTAAATATAATAGTAATAAGATAATTTTCTTGGAATTAGCAAAAGTTAAAAAACCAATAATTGAAATTAATACAAATACATAAAAATGATTTGATGATATAATAAAATCTGGTGTTATTTGAGGTTGTATACTTTTATTGTCATAAATTATCCAGCCTAATAGACTTCCTGGATATAGATATAAAATAATTAAAAGGATATTAATTATATAAAATATTACTTTATATGTAGAAAAAAATTTTGACATTTAGTTAAATGATTTTTTTATAAATAATTTTTAGAGATGACAAGATGAGTTTTTTGATATTAGTAAGACATGGTCAGAGTATTTGGAATCTTGAAAAAAGATTCACTGGTTGGGTTGATGTAGATCTTACAGATCAAGGAAAAATAGAAGCAGAGAAAGCTGGTTTACTTATCAAAAATCAAAATATAAATATAGATTTTTATTATTCCTCGTTTCAAGTGAGGGCAAACCATACTCTTAAAATAATACAAAAAGTATTAAAATCAAAAAAAAATTTTGAAAGAGCGTGGCAGCTAAACGAAAGACACTATGGTGAGCTTACAGGGTTGAATAAGATTGAGACAGCAAAAAAAATTGGTGAAGATAAAGTTTTTGAATTTCGAAGATCTTGGGATATCAAACCTGGAAAACTAAGTAGAGACAGCTCTTATCATCCGATAAATATTGAAACATATGAGCAAATCCCTAAAGATCTCATTCCTGACACAGAGTCTTTAAAAGATACATACAACAGAGTTTTGGAGTATTTCAAAAATGAGATACAGCCTAAACTAATAAATAAAAATATATTAATTACAGCACACGGAAACTCCATAAGAGCTTTATGTAAATATCTGTTCAATTTAGATAACAATCAAATCACAAGTTTAGAAATTCCAACAGGAAATCCCTTAATAATCAATTTCGGTGAAAATTTGAAAATAAATGAATGTAAATATCTAGATAAAGAGAGATCTAAGAACCTTTTAGTTTTTTAAAAATTTCTAAGTTCGTTAAATGGTGAAATTTATTGATGCTCTCAAATCCATTTAACTGTTGTTTCATTAATAATTTATTCCAAATTTTAGCAATTGAGAAGTTTTCTACTTCATATTCATTAAATAAGTTTTTATTCAAAATTTGACAACCAGTATATATAAAGTTTTTTTCAAAACTTTGTTTAATTATATTATCTTCTAAATCGAAATCGCCCTTTAGGTTATTATCAAAACTTAGTTTTTTATTAACTAATAAAAGAATATTATTTAATTTATTTTGAAAATAATATTTTTGCATATCATTAATTTCACTCACATGATTTTCATTCCAAATAGTGTCAGGATTAAAAACAAAAAAATCTTCACAATCAGAGTGGTTGATCAAATTTAAAATTCCTCCACCAGTATCTAAGATTTCTTTACCGTCCTCTATAATTTTTATTTTTACTGAAAATTTTTTATTTTTAAAAAAGTCAATAATTTGCTCACTTAAATAAAAAGTATTTAAAAAAATATTTTCGACTTTCAATTTGATAACGGTATTAATACAATCCTCTAAAATTGTTTGATTTTTGATTTGAAGTAATGGTTTGGGTTTTTCAAGAGTTAAAGGATTTAGTCTTTTGCCAAATCCAGCGCAGAGAATAAAAGCGTTATTAATTTTCATAAATTTTTTTTAAAATTATTATTTAGTAATTTTTTTAAATCTAAGAAAATTTCATTTTCATTGATTCTTAGAGAAATCAATTCCCACGCATAAGGTATTAATTTTAAATAATCCTTTTTTTTATCTCGGATTGCCAGACGTGCGAATATTCCAATTATTTTCAGGTTTCTTAAAATAGATAAAATTTCAAAATCATTTTTTATTTTTTTCTTATCAATTTTTTTTTGAGTACCTATATAAAAATTAAAAATCTTTTTTTTTAGAACTTTTGAGGTTCTTAATCTTACATCATCAACTAAAGAAGCTAAATCATAAGCTCTATTTCCTATTAAAGCATCTTGACTATCAATTACACCTATTCTGTCATTAACAAGCATTAAATTTGATACATGAAAATCCCTATGAACAAATACATTTTTTTTCATCTTAAGACATGAAGATAAAGTTTTAATTATTTTTTTAAACTTTTTATTAAAGTCTTGTCTCTTATTTTTTGACAAATTTTTTTTCACATACCACTCACAAAATAAATTAGCTTCCTGAATTAATATTTCATTTTTATAATCAGGTATTCGATAATATTTATTTCTAAAATTTCTTATTTTTTTATCTTTTATTGACTGTATTTGATTAAGCAATTTTATTACATCTTTAAAATATAAAAATTTTTTATTTCTACTTTTCTTTAAAATTTGAAAAATTGTCTTATTTCCAAAATCCTCAACTTCTATATAATTATTCTTATAATTCTCTTGATATAATTTTGGAGCTAGAACTTTGTTTTTATTTAAAATTTTGCTGATTGCATCATAAACAAGAAGATTTTTAAATTTGTCCTTTTTTGCTTGAATTACAATAGAATTACCATAACAGGATTTTTTTCTAAAAAACTTTCTATGTGAAGCGTCTCCTTTTAATTTTTTAAGATTTTGCATTTATCTATAATTAAAAATTTAAACCCTTAATTTTTAATATTCGTTTCTTGTAATCATCTCCATATTCAAAATTTAATTCTATCAAATTTTTTGGTTTTGGTTTTATTTTTTGTGGCCATTCAATTAATGTAATAGCATTAGTAATATCATCAAATAATCCTAGATTGTGAATTTCATCTAAACTATTTATTCTAAACAAATCATAATGATTAATTTTGATTTGTTTAATTTGATACTCATTTAATAAATTGAATGTAGGACTTGTTACTTCCGTTATTTTAAGTCCATTTTGTTTTTGAAAATTGTTGATTAGATATCTAATAAAAGTAGTTTTTCCGACACCCATCTCACCCACAAAAAAAACTACATGTCCTAATTTCAATTTCTTTGTAATCTTCTTAGCTAATTCCTCTGTTTTTTTTTCTGAAGATAAATTGATAAAATCACTTTTAGTAGCGATAGGCATTAGGTTTGAAAGGTCCCTCTACCCCAACACTGATATAATCTGCTTGATCTTTAGAAAGTTTAGTTAATTTAGCACCAACTTTTTTAAGATGAAGTGTAGCTACTTTCTCATCTAAATGTTTTGGTAAAACATAAACTTTGTTTTCATAATTTTTATGATTATTCCATAGTTCTATTTGAGCAATAACTTGATTTGTGAAAGAAGCGCTCATTACAAAACTTGGATGCCCTGTAGCACAACCCAAATTTACTAATCTACCTTCTGCCAATAAAATTATTCTTTTTTTGCTAGGTAGTTCAATTTCATGTACTTGGGGTTTTACTTCAGTCCATTTGTAATTTTTCAAAGCTTCAACCTGGATTTCATTATCGAAATGTCCGATATTACATAAGATTGCTCTATCCTTCATATCTCTCATATGGTCAGCTGTAACAATATCTTTATTACCAGTCGCAGTTACAACTATATCTGCTTTACTAATTGCTTCATCCATTAAAACAACTTCGTAACCTTCCATTGCAGCTTGCAATGCGCATATTGGATCCGCTTCAGTAACCAACACACGAGCCCCACTCTGCCTTAATGATGCAGCACTTCCTTTTCCAACATCACCAAAGCCTGCAACGATTGCAATTTTTCCTGACATCATTACATCAGTGGCTCTTCTAATTCCATCAACTAAACTTTCTCTACACCCATATAAGTTATCAAATTTTGATTTGGTAACAGAATCATTCACATTTATTGCTGGAACCAACAAAGAATTTTCTTTTTCCATTTTATTCAAAGCTTTTATCCCTGTAGTTGTCTCTTCCGAAACTCCTTTAACATCTTTTAATAAATCTTTATATTCATTGTGCATCATTGCTGTTAAATCCCCACCATCATCTAAAAGCATATTAGGTTTCCAACTTTTCTTACCTTCAATGGTTTGTTTTATGCACCAAACATATTCCTCCTCTGTTTCTCCCTTCCACGCATAAACTGGAATACCAGCTTTTGCTATCGCTGCTGCTGCATGGTCTTGAGTAGAAAAAATGTTACAAGATGACCATCTTACTTCTGCACCTAAATCCACTAAGGTTTCAATTAATACTGCTGTTTGTATTGTCATATGCAAACAACCTATAATTTTTGCACCCTTTAAAGGAGATTTTCCAGCGTACTCCTCCCTTAAAGCCATAAGTCCTGGCATTTCACTTTCAGCAATTGAAATTTCTTTTCGACCAAATTCTGCTTGTGATAAATCTCTTACTTTATAATCTTCCATCGTGGCTCTTCTAACAATTAAAAATTAATTAATCAATAAAACTCTTTAAACTTTTGGAAATTCTATTTCCATACTCGCTCCTTTTTTATCTTGTCTATTAGTTGCTTTGATTGTGGCATTATGTAAATCAACTAAATTTTTTACTATATTTAACCCTAGACCAGAATGCTGTCCAAATTTATCTGGTCTGTTACTGTAGAATCTTTTGAATATTTTATTCGTGTCTTTTTCTTTAAAACCCTGTCCCTCATCTAATATCTTTATGTATACTTTATTATCCTCTGATTTCGAAACTTGCACAATTACATCTTTATTATCATCACTAAAAGAAATTGCATTATCTAAAAGGTTTGCAATGATTTGTTCAATTCTGTTTTCGATTCCATAAATTAAATAATTATTTTTACCATCATTTTTATAAGAGATATTAATTCCTCTTTTTACTTTATAAATATTATTAAAATCATCTACTACTGACTTAATTATTGGCTCAATATCTATTTTTTTTATTTTTTCTTTACTTAATGCAACTTCATCTTTTAACATTTGTGAGTAATCAGTAATCAATCTTTCAATTCTTTGTACATCGTGACTTAAAATATTAATCAATTTAAGTCTCTGTTCAGAGTCTTGTGCATCATGTAAAATTTCTGATGCACTTTTTAATGATGCCAATGGATTACGAATTTCGTGTACAAGATCAGTTGAAAAATTTTCTGCTTGTGAAATTCTTTTTTGTAATTCTAAAGTCATATCATCCAAAGAATTGGAGAGTAAACCAAGTTCATCATTTCTTAATTTTAATGTATCTATATTTGTTTTTTTTGTGTCTTTATTTTTTATGATTTTGGTATAACTGACTAAATTTTTAATTGGTTTTAAAAAATATCTATTTAAAACAAACGAAAAAATCAATATTACGATACCAACTGCAATTGCAGTCCTAATTACAAAAGTTTTTCTTTCATCTATGGCAGCTTTTATGTCATTGGCATTTTCTGTTATTGCTAAATATCCTATATTTTCTCCGTCCTTCATCACATTTTTGATGGTAGTCAATTTAAATTTATTAAACTCTTCCTCAGTAAATGTAAAAGGGACTCCAAAATTTTTAGACGTTGCGTAATTTAAAAGAACATCATTTAAAGATACATTATTTTCATTTCCAATATCTATATTTTTTTCTTCAGTGATTTTTTTTGTTGTTGTTGAGTCCAACACTTCTAACTCAATAGTGTCCAACCTTTGTGAAAATGATCTTGGATCTAAGTCTAATGTATCAGTGTCTCCTATTAGATTAAGTTTATTATCAAAGAATATTACTCTATCCAAGTTCTGAAAAAGAAATCTTGTTGAAAACAAAAATTTTCTAATATCTTTTTCAACAAATTTTACATTTAATCTTGTTAGATTATCAATTGTATTATTGATTACCTCAATATGATTTGAGGATTTTTTTTTAATTAAATTTGGTTGGACATTTTTCAAATAAACGAATGTGAACAGGCCTATTATTGTGAAAAAAATAGAATTTATGAATAAAAATTTTTTTAAAATTGATAAGTTCTTAAGAAAATTGCTGAGCATTAACTAACATTCCATCTATATCCGCTTCCATATCTAGTTTCTATAGCTGAAAATTCAGGATCAACTTTTTTGAATTTTTTTCTTATTCTTTTAACGTGACTATCAATTGTTCTATCCTCAATATCTGTATCTTCTCTATAAGCTATATCCATTAATTGAGCTCTCTCTTTTATAATTCCTGGTCTTTTAGCTAGCTCTTTTACAAGTAAAAATTCTGTAGTAGTCAATTTATCAGGCAATTGTTTCCCGTTCCATTCGCACTCTAATTGGGAAGGATCAAGTTTTAATTTTCCATGCGATATAATACTTTTGTTTTCCTCAAGAGTTTCTTTGGAATCTTTTTTTCTAAGTTGAACTCTAATTCTTTCAATTAAAACTTTAATTGAAAAACCACCTGATTTTTTTACGAAATCATCAGCACCTAATTTTAGTCCTAGTAATTCGTCAATTTCATCATCTTTAGAAGTCAAAAAAATTACTGGTAATGAGGTTTTTTTTCTCAATTTCTTGAGCAATTCCTCACCGTCCATTTTTGGCATTTTTATATCAACAATAGCTAGATCTGGCGGTGTCCTGGTTAATCCAATTAATGCACTCTCTCCATCAATGTAAGTCTGAACTTTAAACCCTTCTTTTTCAAGAGCAATACTTAAGCTGGTTAGAATATTTCTGTCATCATCTACTAAGGCAATTGTTTGTTTTTGCATACTTAATTATAAAAATACTAAATTGTTCTAATTTGGGCAAATAAATTAATGTAATGTACCCCAGTTTTCTCCAGTGTTTAAATCTACTGTAAGAGGTATTGAGAAAGAATGTTGATCACTCTCAGCAACGCTAGACATTTCTTCAATTATCACTTTAGATATTTTTTTTACTTCATTTTTGGGGCTTTCAAAAATTAGTTCGTCATGGATTTGAAGTAACATCTTTGTTTTGTTGAGTTTTTGCTCCTTTAATTTTTTATCAATTCTTATCATTGCTAATCTCATTATTTCAGCAGCCGACCCTTGTATTGGAGCATTAATTGCTGCACGTTCTTGAAAGTTTCTCACATTATAATTTTTATCATTTATATTTATAAAATGAGATCTTCTTCCAAAAATATTACTTACATAACCACTTTTTCTACAAAATTTAATTGTTCGATCCATATAAACTTTTATTTCAGGGAACTTTGAGAAATATGAATTTAGAAACTCTTCAGCTTCAAAATTAGAGACATTTATTTGCTTCGCTAATCCATACTGCGAAATTCCGTAAATTATTCCAAAGTTTATGGCTTTAGCCTTTCTTCTTTGATCTTGATTTACCTTATTAATATCAATATTAAAAATTTGGCTAGCAGTTAGAGAGTGTATATCCTCATTATTTTGAAAAGCTTTTTTTAATTCTTTAACATCAGCCAAATCAGCTAAAATCCTCATTTCAATTTGATTATAGTCTGCTGAAATTAAAATATTATCCTTGTCAGCAACAAAAGCTTTGCGAATATCTCTGCCATCTTCTGATTTAATTGGAATATTTTGCAAGTTAGGATCACTTGAAGCTAATCGTCCTGTAGTCGTTGCTGCTAATAAAAAAGAAGTATGAACTTTTTTTGTATCAGGATTAATATGTTCGGGTAATGAGTCTGAATATGTATTTTTAAGTTTTGAAACTTGCCGCCAGTCCAGGACTAATTGTGGAAATTTATGACCTTTAAAAGCGAGATCTTCTAGTACTGAGGCACTTGTTGCAAAACTTCCCTTTTTAGTTTTTTTTAAGTCTGCAATCTTAAGATCATTGTATAAAATTTCACCCAGCTGTTTTGGAGAAGCAATATTAAACTCCTTCTTGGAGAGTTTAAAAACTTCTTTCTGAATTTTTTCAATTTTTTTTTCAAATTTGGTAGATAATGTTTTAAGAAACTTTTTATCAACTTTAATACCCTGTATTTCCATATCAGCTAAAATTCTAAGTAATGGCTTTTCAAAAATTTCATAAATATTAATCATTTTTTCTTCTTTCAAACTTTTATAGAATTTTTTATATAGTCTATAAGTTATGTCAGCGTCCTCAGCGGCATAATCTTTTGCTTTTTCTAAATCGACTTCACTAAAATTTATCTGTTTCTTTCCAGAACCAACTAATTCTTTGAATTTTATTGTTTTATGATTCAGATGAATTTCAGATAACGTATCCATATTGTGTCTATTTTTTCCAGCATCTAGCACATAAGACATGAGCATGGTATCCTCCATAGCTGATAGTGTTATCCCGTGATTGAAAAATACAATAAAATCAAATTTAATGTTCTGGCCTATTTTTTTGATACTTGGATCTTCAAGTAAAGGTTTTAATTTTTTAAGCACTATGTCTTTATCAATGCATTTTTTTGAATTATGTCCTATTGGTATGTAACAAGCTTTTCCAATCTTAGAGCTCAAAGATACTCCAACTAAATCTGCTTGATGAGGATCTAAAGAATTTGTTTCTGTATCAACTGCAACTTCTCCTATTTCCTCAGCTTCCTTAATCCATGCATCAATTTTACTGTGTTCTGTTATTAAAAAATAATTTTTCTTATCAATTTCAACTTTTTTTTCCTTTATCTGAACATCCTTTTTTTCACCATTAAAATCTGGTTCCCCATAAGCAGAAATGGCAGAGCTAAGTAACCTATTAAACTCCATGTCTCTTAGAAATTTATAAAGTTTATCTTTATCAATTCTTTTTAATTCAAAATCATTGAGTTTCATTTCAATTGGAGCATCGTGCTTTAATGTTACTAATTTTTTACTTATTAAAGCTTTTTCTTTGTTGTTTAGTAAAGTCTCTCTTCTCTTATTTTGTTTGATTTCATCTGCTGATTTTAAAAGTGTCTCTAAATCACCATACTTATTAATTAATTCTGCTGCAGTTTTTACACCAATTCCAGGAACACCAGGAACGTTATCACTGCTATCTCCAGCGAGAGCCTGAACATCTATAACTTTATCTGGATCTACTCCAAATTTGTTTTTTACATCCTCATTAGAGATGAACTTATTTTTCATTGGATCAAAAATACGAACATCTTTTCTATATAATTGCATTAAATCTTTATCTGATGAAACTATTGTTACCTTTGCTCCTTTTTTTAAAATCTGATCAACATAAGTTGCAATTAAATCGTCTGCTTCATAATTAACTAATTCAACAGAGGGTAAATTAAAGGCTAAAACCGATTTTCTTATATATTCGAATTGTGGTGCTAAGTCATCTGGTGCCTCAGATCGATTAGCTTTGTAATCACTATAGATTTCATTTCTAAAAGTCTTTCTCGCTGAGTCAAAAATAACAGCAAAATGAGTTGGTTTCTGAAGATTTTCATTTGATTTTGAGTCTTCAAGAAGTTTAAACAACATACTGCAAAAACCACTTACTGCTCCAGTCGGTAATCCATCACTTTTTCGAGTTAATGGTGGTAAGGCATAATATGCTCTAAATATATAACCTGATCCATCAATAAGATAAAAATGATCTGTTTTTTGAATCTTATTCATTAAAATTTAATATAGATTAAAGATAAAAATAAGAGTATTATTTTTTATGGAACTTATAAAGCAAAATACTCAAAACCAGCTTATAAAATCATTATTGATTATCTTTATAGGTTCAATAATTCTTACGATTTCTGCCAAAATCAAGATACCTTTTTATCCAGTTCCAATGACTATGCAAACATTCATAGTTTTATTTTTAGGTATCAGCTTTGGATATAAAATAGCTCTAGCCACTGTAGGTTTGTACTTATTGGAAGGTATATTGGGTTTACCAGTATTTTCTAATTCTCCTGAAAGAGGAATCGGTTTGGCTTATTTTACAGGTCCAACAATGGGGTATTTAATTGGATTTCTATCAGCGTGTTTTTTAGCCTCATTTGTTAAAAATGATGATAATTATTTTTTAATTTTTTTTAAATTAATATTTTCAGTTTCAACAATTTATATCCTAGGTATTCTGTGGCTAGGCACATTAATTGGGTGGGATAAACCTATTTTAAAATTAGGTGTATTGCCTTTTTTAGTTGCTGAAATTTTCAAAATTTGTCTACTTACTTTTTTAGCAAAGAAAATTATAAAATTTAGAAAATTTATTTAGGCGATCTTTTAGATAATATTCTTTGAAGAGTTCTTCTGTGCATTTTAAGTCTTCTTGCAGTCTCAGAAACATTTCTATTACACAATTCAAATACTCTATGAATATGTTCCCATTTAACCCGATCTGCTGACATTGGATTTTCAGGAGGTGCAGCTTTTTTTGATGGATCTGCTAATAACGCTTTTTCTACATCGTCTGCATCTGCTGGTTTAGCTAAATAGTCAATAGCACCCTCTTTGATTGCAGCTACAGCAGTTGGAATATTTCCGTATCCAGTTAGCATTATAATTCGACTTAGTGAGTTTGATGATTGAATTTCTTTTACAACCTCTAATCCATTTCCATCATTTAACCTAAGGTCAACTACTGCAAAACCTGGTTTTTTCACTTTAACCATGTCCTTACCTTTTTGCACACTCTCAGCTTGTAAGACCTCAAACCCCTTTTTTTCCATTGCTCTCGCTAATCTCTCCCTAAAAGGATTGTCATCATCCACTATTAATAAGGATTTATTGTCAAAATCAGCCAGATTTTGTAATGGTGCTTGGTTTTTCATGACCTAAATATGGATATTTTTTTCCACAATTCAATAGGCCATTATTTGCTTTACATTGAATAACTATTCAATTAATTGCTCGAATATTAAAGTTTTTTTTAAATAAAAGGCTTTTTTTTTGTTAAATTTTTTTTGGGGGGCATTTAAAATGCAAAAATTTAAGTCAGTTGAAGAATTAGTAAATCAACTGAAACCGGAAAAACCTGTCTATTGTATAAGGAAGAATTCTATTCTTTCTGCTTCAAAATTCTTTCAGAAGAAATTTCCAGGAAAAATACTATATGCTGTAAAAACTAATCCCCATCCTGAAGTTATCAAAACTTTGATAAGAAGTGGAATTAATCAATTTGATGTTGCGTCTATCGAAGAAATCAAAGCAGTGAGGAAATTTGATAATACTGCAAAATGTTCTTTTATGCATACTGTTAAAAGTAGAGAAAGCATAAAGGAAGCTTATTACAATTTTGGAATAAAAACTTTCGCTTTAGATACTAAAGATGAATTAATAAAAATTATCGAAACAACAGACAATGCTAAAGATTTAGAATTATTTATTAGAGTTGCTGTTTCCAATGAGCATGCTGAAATAGATTTATCAAAAAAATTTGGTGCTTTGAATTCTGAAGCCTCAGGACTGTTAAGACTTGCAAAACTTCATTCAAAAAAAATTGGCTTGAGTTTTCATGTTGGTTCCCAATGTATGCATCCAATTTCATACTCTAAAGGAATTAATGAAGTGGGA
>CACHCA010000001.1 GCA_902578265.1 uncultured Pelagibacteraceae bacterium | reverse complement strand
TATTTAACAAAGTAACTTTTAGAAATTTTGTTAAAGAATTTTTTAAAATTTATGCTGGATAAATCATTTTCTTTGGATTGACAATTCGATCGTAATCTTTTTCGTTTATAAGTTTTGATTTTATTGCCTCATGTCTCAAAGTTGTTTTATTTTTGAGAGCTAATTTAGCTATTTTAGCTGAGTTGTCATATCCAATAAAAGGTGCAAGTGCGGTCACAAGCATTAAAGAGTTATCCAGGTATTCTTTTATTTTAGATTTATCTGCTCTGATACCTTTAACACAAAAAATTGCGAAGTTTTTAATACTATCTGACAATAAATCAATAGATTGTAATATGTTGTGGGCGATCAAGGGTTTAAATACATTTAATTCAAAATGTCCATGAGAACCAGCCATCGTAATTCCATTGTGGTTTCCAATTACTTTAACACAGACCATAGTAACTGCCTCTGATTGTGTGGGATTTACTTTTCCTGGCATAATAGATGAGCCTGGTTCGTTTGCAGGAAGAATAAGCTCTCCGTATCCTGCTCTTGGGCCAGACCCTAGAAACCTTATATCATTAGCAATTTTCATTAAGCTTACTGCTGTTGTATTTAATGTTCCAGAAAAATTAACTATTTCGTCATGTGCCGCAAGTGCAGCAAATTTATTCTTTGTTGGTTTAAATGGTAATTTAGTAATTTTTTTAATTTCATTAATTATTTTTTTATCAAAGTTTTTTTTACTATTAATTCCAGTTCCAACAGCAGTTCCACCTTGTGCGAGTAAATAAATTTCATTCAATGCAATACTCACTCTATTAATACTCTCTTCAATTTGAGATTGATAACCAGAAAACTCTTGACCTAAGGATAGTGGAGTAGCATCCTGTAGATGCGTTCTTCCAACTTTTATAATATTTTTAAATTCTGAGACTTTTTTTTTAAGTTCTTTATTGAGTAATTTTAATGATGGAAGTAATTTATTTGTTGTTTCAATAGCTATGGCTATATGCATTGCAGTTGGAAAAACATCATTTGTGGATTGAGATTTATTTACATGATCGTTTGGATGAACTGGTTTCTTTGACCCTTTTTTTCCTTTTAAAATCTCTATTGCTCTGTTAGCGATTACTTCATTTACATTCATGTTTGTTTGGGTACCAGATCCTGTTTGCCAAACTTTTAATGGGAAATGATCACTTAGTTTTCCTGAAATAACTTCATTTGATGCAGAGATTATTGCTCTGCAAATTTTAGGTAAAATTTGTTTATCTTTTAAATGAACTTTTGCAGCAGCTTTTTTTATTATAGCAATAGATTTAATCAATATTGGTCGAACTAAAAATTCACCTATGTCAAAATATTTTTTTGACCTTTGTGTTGATGCACCCCAATATTTTTCGTTAGGGACGTTTATTGATCCGATACTGTCAAATTCTTTACGAAATTTCATTGATAGTTTCAAAATATTTATATATTAAAAACTTCATAACTTATAGGAGCAAAATGACAAATTTTGAAAAAGTTGGTACTTTTATGAAAACTTTTGGCCAGGAGGTAAAATTGAGACCATCTTTAAGCACTGATAAAATTAACAAATTAAGACTAAGTTTAATAAAAGAGGAATTGGATGAATTACAAGATGCAATAAATAAAAAAAATATAGTTGAAATTGCTGATGCATTAACCGATATTCTTTATGTTACCTATGGAGCAGGTCACGCGTTTGGAATTAATCTTGATAAGTGTTTTGCTGAGGTCCAAAATTCGAATATGAGTAAATTAGATGAAAATGGAAAACCCATATATAACGAATTAGGCAAAGTAATGAAAGGACCAAATTATTTTAAGCCGAATTTATATAAATTTATAAAATAAGCTTATTATTTATCATATTTCTACATCATAAAAAATATGAGATAAAATTCATTTTTATAATATAATAAACTTTAGTTATTTATTAAAATATGTCTGAAGATAATCATAACCAAATAGGTCATAATCATTTTTCTGAAAAAAATTTAAATAAAAAAGACTTGAAAACAACCAGATTGGGCTTTTTTGTTCATTACAATAAAGAAGGTTATAGGATTGATTATTATAATACCTCATTGTTCAAAAGACTTTTGAGAAAAGGATTGATTAAATTAGGTTTATTTGAATACATAAAAAATTTTAAGAGAAGATTAGTAGTTAAATTTGTATTAAAAGAAAAAGTTAAAAATATAATAAATTCACTTACAAAAAAAAAACTTCCTTTATTTGATATAATTTCAATTGAAACTTTTAGTAAGTGCAATGGTGGCTGTTCGTTTTGTCCTGTGAACAGATTTGACGATCCTAGAAAAGATATTTTAATGGACGAGAATTTATTTAAGAAAATAATTCTTAATCTATATGATTTAAATTATAAAGGAATGGTAACATTATCTTTAAACAATGAACCATTTTTGGATAAAAGAATATATAAGTTTGCAGAAATTGTCAGGAGATATTTACCAGATTCCTATATTTCAATACTTTCAAATGGTACTCCTTTAAATGTCGAAAGATTCGAGAAGATCATTAACAATGTAGATGAATTGTTAATTGATAATTATAATGATAATTTGGAATGGCATGAAAATATTCAAAGAATTATGGAGCACATGTCTGATAAAGAAATCTATAAAGATAAAGTAAAATTTAGGATGAGATTAGAAAATGATATTTTGGATACTAGGGCAGGACAAGCTAATAATAGAGGATGGATTAAAACTTTAGATATTTCATGTATATATCCTTTTGTAGCGCTCAACATTCAAGTTAATGGTGATGTTTCGTTATGTTGCAATGACGCTTTAGCAAAAGAAGTCGTTGGGAATATTAAAGATAGAAATTTAGAGGATGTTTGGTACTCAAAAGAATATTTTGATTATAGAGAAAAAATAAATACTTCAAGAGCGCTTGTTCCTATTTGTGCAGGTTGCGATACTGTTGATATCCCTAGAAGATTGTAAAATATAATTTACAATTAAAGGGGCGTTCTGTTTTACGCCTTAAACCATTTTATAACAGAAAATAACACTTTTTTGAAAGACTTCATTGAGGACTTCATTGAAAGTTTTAATTTTTGTCCCAAACCTTGTTTTGAAACTTCATTGAAATCGGGGGCAATTATTCTCTTATCGTACCCTAGACCCTGAAATTGTACTAAAATTAATATTTCAATTTATTAAAACAAATAAATGTATTTATTTGTTTTAATAAAATTCTTATATTCTTTCATAATGAGAATAATTTTATTAATAATTTTTTTAATTTTATCATTTTCAATTACTGCCTATGGTTGGGAAAAGGTGCCTGTTCCAGATTATGTAGATAAAAAGGTAAAGTCGCCATGGAATTTCTTTGAGGACTTTGAAAAACAAAAAGAAGGAAAATTAAAGTTAAAAAAATTAACAATCAACGATAAGGGCGCTGGTTTAAAACCATTTAAAATTAAAAAAGATTTTGATGGCAATAAGTATCTTGAAGTTACAGTTAAACATGGATGGAATAATGATCCTTATAAAAAAAAAGGAAAAGAAACAGAAAGAGCAGAATTTCAGACAAAGCAAAAAAGAACTTTAAATAAAGAAATATGGATTGGTTTTAAAACAAGACTTCCTAAAGATTTTACTCATATAGACGATAGGGTATTATTTTTTCAATTTAAAAACCAGCATGAACCTATGAAAAGGAGTCCTCTTGTAGGAATAAGATTTTATGAAAACGGAAATGTATTGGACGTAGGAGGTGACACTGGAGGAAATGCTGGTAAATCTTGGAACCAAGAGGAAAGTGATATGCACGGCATAAGAGCAAAATATAAAAAAAAAGATTATAACTGGTTTGCATTTAAAACAAAAAATAGAGGTGAAAAAACGACAAAAAATAATTTTAAACTAACACCAAATACATCATTTAAAATTACAAATAAAGGTGAGTGGAGTACATATAAAATTGGAGTCTTTAACACAAAGAGTGAAAATGGTTTCGTTAAAATTTTTAAAGATAACAAACCAATATTTAATTACGAAGGTATTACATATGATTGGAAAGGAAATTACACTGGAAGTTATATAAGAATAGGCATTTATAGAGACTCAGGAAAACGAATTGGAGTTGAATATCCTGATCAATCTATTCATTTTGATGATTTTATTGTAGTTTCAGATAAAAAAACTCTAGATAATAATTTAGATTAAAGAAAAAAGAATAAATGAAAAAACTTTTAGCGATCGTGGTTATAGGTTTCCTGTGGCAAAATATAGTTTTAGGAAAAGACCATGCTATGCCTTCTATATCAAAATTCAATAAGTGGCTTTACGATAATGGTCATTATGAGTATGTAACTAAAGAATGGAGTGAAGTTTGTAAGACTGCGGTAATATATAGTCATTTATGGTATTTTAATAAGTGTGATCAATTCAGATTCAAAAATAATTTAAATATAAAAATTTATAAGAAATGGAATATTCCTGAAAAAGCAAGTCCAGATTTTGATACGTTGCTTTACTATTTTTATAAATATCAACATGCTCATTTTCTGTCAGACCCAAGGGTTTATCAATGGGATACCTATGAAGTTAAACCCTCAAGTAAATATTATAAATTTAAATCAAATTTAAAAGAGAACAATTCTATTAAAAAAGAAATGAATAAAACTGCTCTTCTCAGTTATTTACTTTATGAGGATGGTAAAATTACAGTTGATGTAATATCTCCTAAAGACCGATTTGGTAATTTTATAGATAACGAAACTAAGTTAAGATCCAATTCTGTTGGTAAGAGTATGGTTTCTTATGTTATGGGTCATGCAATATGCAGAGGTTATATTGAAAGTGTGGATAGTAGATTAAATGATTGGCCTTTAATAAAAAATACGCTTTATGAAAATCAAAAAATAATTGATTTATTAAATATGAAGGCAGGTGATCAAAAATATATTGATAGAAGCAATTTCAAATTTGGTGAAATACATGCCATGACAACTTTAGAAAGAATGACTAAAATGCATAATTTAGAAAAATCCAAATCGAAATATAATTATAATGTTCTTTTACCTGACTTATTATTAAATTATATTTCGTATAAGTCGGGAAATGATTTTGAAAATCTATTAGAAGATATTTTTCAAAACGAAGCACAAATAGAAAAAAGCGTATATTTTTTTAAAACTCCTAATATGAAAAAAGAATTAGGTATTGTTCACAATATGTTTTTTGCTACTCGATATGATTATCTTCGAATAGCAAAAAGTATACTTGATGATTGGCAGAATGATACTTGTATGGGAAAATATTTAAAAAAAATTTACAAAAATAGAATTCCTAAAGGAAATTTTGAACAAAGATTTGAGTTAACAAGTTCTTTTGCTGGTACAAAATTTTATGCTGGTTTTTTTCATACAGGTTATTCAGGAATGAAAAAAAGATCAATAATGGGAATGAGCGGTTATGGTGGTCAAGATGTTATTATAGATTTTGATAGATCTAGAATAATAGTCCTTAATTCAATACATGAAAATTATAATTGGAAAAAAATCGCATACTCAGTAATTAAAAAAGGCAAGTAAATACAGAATAGCAAGGGGTGTTCTGTTTCTCGTCCCTTGATTAATAATATACAGAATATAACACTTTTTCTAAAACTTCGTGTAAAACTTCGTGTAAAACTTCGTGTAAAACTTCGTGTAGTGTTTTACTCATTTTGCCGATTTCTTGACTTTCAACTTCGTGTATTATTCTTCGTATAATGAATAAATTAGTTTTAATAATCTTTATTTTTTTTCTTTCTCCCTCAACTCTACTGGGTGATGTTAATATAGATTGGAAAAGATGTCTTGGTAAGATCGATAACTCTTCATCTTGGTCATCAAAACCAAATTATTGTTACAATAAAGAAAATTTAAAGTTATTTTCTGAAGAAGAGATAAAAGCAAAAATACTAGAAGTCGATCTAATCAAAAATAAATCAAAGAAGCAAATTGATTATTCTAAATACAAATCTGTACTTTTTGAAGATTTTTCAAAGAAATTTATATTTAAAAAAATAAAAAAAAATATTAAAAAATTTGAATATTTCAATCCCTCAGGACCTTATTGGAAAGCATTTACAAACTCAATGAAGATAATAGATGAAGAAATGATTATATCAATAAAACCAGGTACTAGACAATCGGATGGGAATAAGAGGCATGGTACAGAAAGAGCGGAATGGGGTTTTTATGTAGTTGATGGTAAAAAACTTATACAAAGAGATAAAATTATTAAGTTATCTTATGACTTTAAATTACCAGCAAATAGTTCTCATTTATTTATTAACGAGAAACGAGTACTTATCTCCCAAGTAAAATTTGATGGTGGTAAATTTCCAGGATTTAGTCCGCCATTTGCTTTTTATGTTCATAAAGGTGGTGCAGCAACTTGTGTTGATTATGATAATAAGAGAACATCAAAAAAATTTCAAATTAGTAACCATACAGAAACTCCGAAAGAAATTAATATATATGATGGTGAGTGGCATAGAGTAGAATTTATTTTTAAATTAGGTAGAGGTGATGGATATTGCTTAATCAAAATAGATGGAAAACAAATTATCGAGAAATTTAATTACGACAATGATCTAGATCCAAATGAGCAAATTGTTTCAAGATTTGGACCCTATCGCGATGAATCGAAAAATACTCATATAATTTATTATGATAATATAGAAGTAGGGTATTTTGATTGATTTAGATGTAATGTTATACTTGCAAATGCGACTATAACGGTTCGGAACTAGACTTCAAACTTCGTGTAAACTTCGTGTAAAACTTCGTGCTGTTCTTAATTTGATATTTGAGTTGGAATAACGGTTTCCGTTGGTAAAGGGGCGTTCTGTTGCCCGGCATAAGATAAAAAATAGCACATTTGCTTACTTTATCAATACACTTCATTGTAAACTTCATTGCCAGAAAGACTTATTTTGTTTTCACTTAGTTTTTTTGATCTTATACTTCATTGTAAATTTGATTAATATTTATTCATGAAAAAATTATCAATAATAATTTTACCAATTTTTTTATTATTTTTTTATATTTTCAGTGCAATGTATTCATTTCATCAAGTCCATAAGTCAATATATTACAATGATAAACAATTGAGTAAAAATTATATTGAATGGGATGAAGTAAAAAAAAATTTCAAAGATTTTTTTAACGCCAATCTACTTGATAAAATGTCAAATGAAAAAGAATTTAAAGACTTAGGTGAACTTGGAATTTTAGTTACAGGTCTTGCAAGTAAATTCGTCGACTACGCCATTGATACATATATTAACCCTGAGGGATTAAGTTTGTTAATACAAAAATCTGATAAAAAGTCTGAAATACCAGAACCAAATTTAGGAACATTAATTGGGGGAATTTCAATAATGAACTTTGATGGTTTAAGTTCTTTCCATGTAAATTTAGAAACTGATGGAGAAGAAATTCCAGTTCACTTTAAAAGAATTGGAATAAAGTGGAAGGTTGTGGAAATAGAATTCCCAGAGAATATTTTTGATGAAATGAAACTTAACTAAGTAAAAAGGGGCGTTCTGTTGCCAGGTGCCCCAAAACCCCGTTTACCTAATTAACAAAGTTAATTAAGCAGCAAGTGCGTAACTTTCGTTAGCAATTATAAATTAGCCCTTTTCGGAGGAACAATTCCGAACGAAAGAATAGCCTTTAGTCACTCGTCGAATCTAGTTCACCCCCATAAGTTGTAAATGGTGGAGGTGGTGGGTACTGCCCCCACGTCCGCAATGGTTATTACGAAATTCGTTTATCGTCATAGTTGGAAATCCAACCTTATTAATATAAAAGGAAATGCAAGAGATTCAATAACATTCATGAAATTAACTAAAGAACAACAAGAAGATATAAAAAATCAACAATCACAAAGCAATTCAACGAAAAGAGTAACTTCACCTGAACTAGAAAAAATTCTTTATGAGGCGTTGCCCGCTCTTGATCATGGTTTTGTGCGAGTTGTTGATTATATGGGAGATGATACTTCAATTGTACAATCAGCTAGAGTTTCGTATGGTAAAGGCACCAAACAAGTTTCTACAGATGCAGGGTTAATTAAATACTTAATGCGTCATTGGCATAGTACGCCATTCGAGATGTGTGAAATTAAATATCATATCAAACTACCAATTTTTATTGCTCGTCAATGGATCAGACATAGAACTGCTAATGTAAATGAATATTCTGCAAGATACTCAATTTTAGATAAAGAATTTTACTTGCCATCAAGAGAAAATCTTGCTGCTCAATCAACATCTAATAGGCAAGGTAGAGGAGACGTTCTCGAGGGTGAACAGGCAAATGAAGTTTTGAAGCTTTTAAAAGATGATGCAGAAAGAACATATGCAAATTATGAAATGATGCTTAATGAAAAATATGATGGATCTACTATTGATGAAAATAAAAAAGGTTTGGCGAGAGAGCTTGCAAGAATGAACTTAACATTAAACACTTATACCCAATGGTATTGGAAAACAGATTTGTTAAATCTCATGAATTTTTTAAGACTAAGAGCAGATCATCATGCACAATATGAGATTAGGGTATATGCAGATATTATGTTGGATACATTAAAAAAATGGGTTCCAATAACATATGAGGCTTTCATGGATTATAGAGTTGGCGGAACTGAAGTTTCTGCTAAAGGAAAAAAGGTTATTCAAAAACTCATCAAGGGTGAAAACATTTCTATGGAAGACTCCGGACTATCCAAAAGAGAATGGAATGAATTAATGGAAGCTTTTGATCTTAAAGATAAGTTGATTTAATCTTTTTGGCAAAATCTATATAAATTTTTGATATTTGGTTATTTGGATCTTCTTCAACTATTGGTTTCCCTTTATCACCTGATGTACCAACTTTTGGATTAATTGGAATTTCTCCTAAAAATTCTTTATTGAATTCTTTAGCGGTATTTTTAACCCCACCTTCTCCAAAAATATTATATTTTTTATTATCATCTCCAATAAAATAAGACATATTATCTACTAAACCTAAAATTTTTACTCCAAGCTTATCGAACATTTTAATTCCTCTTTTTACATCTAAGAGAGCAACTTCTTGAGGAGTTGAAACTATGATTGCTCCATCCATCTTTATTTCTTGAGAAAAAGTAAGTTGGGTATCACCAGTTCCAGGAGGCATATCAACAATTATAAAATCTAAGTCTTTCCAACTAACTTTTTGTGTAAAAGTTCTAATTGCGCTTGTCACCATTGGTCCTCGCCAAATCATAGGCGTTTGTTGATCAGTTAAGAAACCGATGGACATACACTGAATGTCATACTTAATTACTGGATCTAATTTTTGCCCATCACTTTTTGGTTTCTCATTAATTCCTAGCATTTTAGGAATAGAGGGACCATAGATGTCTGCATCTAATAATCCAACTTTGCAGCCAATTGTTTTAAGAGCTAAAGCTAAGTTTGTAGCAAAAGTTGATTTTCCAACACCTCCTTTTGCACTGGAAATAGCAATTGTAAATTTTGTACCTTGAATTGGATTTTTCTCAGGCAATTTTCTGCTCATTTTAGCTCTCATTGCGTCACTTAATTCTGGTTTTTCCTTTGGCATTATTGGATCTTAACTTGTTTTTCCTCATAAAGACATTATATAGATTGCCATATGCCAGATGATTTCAAACAAAGTGGTGGAAGTCCTTGGGGAGCGCCCCCAGGAGGAAGTGGTGGCGGAAGTGGAAACGGCTCTGGCCGAGGCCCAACTCCACCAAATATAGATAAAATTATAAGTGAGATTCAAGAAAAAATTAAGAAATTTTTACCAGGAGGCAGTTCTTCAGGTGGCAAGCAAGTCGTTTTAGTTTTAATTATTTTAGGTTTCGTTTGGTTAGCTAGTGGACTTTATAGAGTTTTACCAGATGAACAGGGTGTAGTTTTAAGATTTGGTAAATTTATTAAAACAACTCAACCAGGATTGAATTACCATATACCGTTTCCAGTAGAAACTGTATTAACTCCAAAAGTTACGAAAGTTAATAGAATAGATATTGGCTTTAGATCTGAGAGAGACAGTGGTTTTACATCTCAAGGTGGAGTGGCTGATGTTCCTCAAGAAAGCTTAATGTTAACTGGAGATGAAAATATCGTTAATATCGATTTCTCAGTATTCTGGGTAATAAAAGATGCAGGAAATTTTTTATTTAAAATTCAAGATCCAGAGGGAACAGTTAAAGCAGCGGCTGAAACAGCAATGAGAGAGGTAATTGCAAGATCTGATATTCAACCTATCTTAACTGAAGGTAGATCAGTCATAGAAACAGATACACAAGAAATTATTCAAAAGATTTTAGATGAATACACTAGTGGTATTCAGATAACACAAGTTCAAACACAAAAGGCAGATCCACCAGATCAGGTAATTGATGCGTTTAGAGATGTACAGGCAGCAAGAGCTGATATGGAAAGATCTAAGAATGAGGCTGAAGCTTATGCAAACGATGTTATCCCAAGAGCACGTGGAGAAGCAGAAAAAATTTTACAAGCTGCAGAAGCGTACAAGAAAGAAGTTGTAGCTAAAGCTGAGGGTGAAGCTAGCAGATTCTTAGCAATTTATAATGAATACAAAAACGCTAAATCTGTTACTCAGGAAAGAATGTATCTAGAAACAATGGAAAAGGTTTTAGCCGATATTGATAAAGTTATCATAGAAAAAAATGCAGGCTCTGGTGTAGTTCCTTATTTACCGTTACCTGAATTACAAAAAAAGAAAGTGACAAATTAATATGAATGCTGGAAAAATAATTGCTGGAATTTTGGTTGCTTTAGCTGCAGTTGCCTTCTTTTCAATTTTTATTGTTAAGGAAGTTAATCAAGCTATTGTTCTACAATTTGGTGATCCAAAAAGAATAATTTTAAAACCAGGATTAAACTTTAAAATTCCATTCATTCAAAACGTTGTATTTTTAGATAAAAGAATACTTAATTTAGACACGCCTCCAGAAGAAGTTATTGCATCTGATCAGAAAAGATTAATAGTTGATGCATTTGCGAGATTTCAAATAGTTGATCCTCTTAAGTTTTATATTTCAGTTGGGAATGAGAGAGTCGCAAGATCAAGACTAGCTACAATTATAAACTCAAGAATAAGGAACGTTCTTGGACAACAAGAACTTCAAACGCTTCTATCAGAAGATAGAACTAAACAGATGGCTTTAATTCAAGAGGGCGTAAACAATGAAGCAGAAAATTTTGGAATTAAGATAGTTGATGTAAGAATTAAAAGAGCAGATTTGCCTCAAGCAAACAGTGATGCAATTTTTAGAAGAATGCAGACTGAAAGGGAGAGAGAAGCTAAAGAATTTAGAGCAAGAGGAGCTGAAATGGCAGTTACAATTACGTCAACTGCTGATAAAGAAGTTACAGTAATTTTAGCTGAGGCTCAAAAAAAATCAGAGATTATGAAAGGTGAAGGAGATGGTAAAAGAAATAATATCTTTGCTGCAGCATTTGGACAAGATCCAGAATTCTTTGCATTTTATAGAGCTATGCAGGCTTATGAAAAAGCTTTAATAGGTGGAGAAACATCTTTGATCTTATCTCCTGACAGTGAGTTCTTTAAATTTTTTGGAAATATCCAGCCGCAAACCGAGTAAGATTTAATGAAAGAATTGATCATTGCTTTTGGTCTATTCTTATTCATTGAAGGGATTTTGTATGCCTTATTTCCATCAAAAATGAAGAATATGTTAAGAAAGCTTGAGTTAATTAAAGATAGTCAACTAAGAAGTGCTGGATTAATTTTTGCTTTATTAGGATTTATAATTATTTATTACGCAAAAAATTAAAATGATAAAAATAAAAGCAATAATTCTCTCGTTAATATTAGTATTTAATTTTTCATCAGCATCAAATTCTCAAAATATTCCCAATTCATTTGCAGATTTAGCTGAAAAATTAATGCCTTCAGTAGTGAATATTTCAACAACTCAAACAGTTGTGACAAGAAGTAATCCTTTTCCAAATTTTCAATTTCCTCCAGGATCACCATTCGGTGATATGTTTAAAGAATTTGGAACACCTCAAGAAAGACAATCCTCAGCACTTGGCTCAGGATTTATTATAGACGAAAAAGGAATATTAGTAACAAATAATCATGTAATCGAAGGCGCAGAAGATATTGTTGTTCAGGTAAACGGTGAAAAAAAATTTAAAGCAAAAGTTATTGGAGCAGATCCTCTCTCAGATATTGCAGTTTTAAAGATTGAGTCGAAAGAAAAGTTTTTACCCGTCAGATTTGGTGACTCAGATAAAGCAAGAATAGGTGATTGGGTTATTGCTATTGGAAATCCATTTGGGTTAGGTGGAACAGTTACCTCAGGAATAATTTCTGCAAGAAATCGATCCATTGGATTATCAAGATATGAAGATTATATTCAAACTGATGCATCTATAAATTCTGGTAACTCAGGTGGCCCATTATTCGATATGAATGGTAATGTGATTGGGATTAACACGGCTATTCTTGGTAGAAGTGGAAATGTAGGAATAGGTTTTTCAATACCATCAAATAGTGCAAAGATTGTAATTGATCAATTAATTGAATTTGGAGAAACAAAAAGGGGATGGCTTGGAGTAAGAATCCAAGATGTAACAAAAGAAATTGCAGAAGTTGAAAAGTTAGATGAACCAAGAGGAGCTCTAGTAGCAAGTGTTGCACCAAATAGTCCATCAGAAAAAGCTGGAGTGAAAAGTGGAGATATTATTCTGGAATTCAATGGAGAAAAAATAAAGCAAATGAAAGAGCTTCCTATAATTGTTGCAAGAACTGAAGTTGGAAAAAAAGTAAAAGTTAAAATCTGGAGAAACAAAAAAGAAATTATCAAAACAATTACACTTGGAAGATTGGAGACATCAGAGGATTTTAAAATTTCAGAAAAAAAAGAGGAACTACCAAAAGAAACCTTCGTTGAGAATCTGAAAATAAAAGTAAGAAAACTCTCTGATCAAGATATTAAAACGAGAAACTTACCTAACCAAACTAATGGTTTAGTGATTACAAGTATTGAAAAAGATAGTCCTTTAAATGGTTCTATAGAAGTGAATAGCATTATTCTAGAAGCCCAAAAGAAAAAAATACGATCAGTTGAGGACTTAAATCAATCTCTTAAACAAGTTCTTAATAGTAATCAAAAAACTATTTTACTTGTAATCTATAATAGTCAAAATCAGAAAAGATATATAGGTGTTAAATTAGATTAGTTTATGGATTTTAAATCCAAAATTATTTTAATTTATGGACCTACTGCCTCTGGAAAATCTAAATTTGCAATTAAATTAGCTAAAAAGATTAAAGGCCAGATTATAAATGCTGACAGTATGCAAGTTTATAAAGAATTAAAGATTTTAACAGCAAGACCATTTAAAAAAGACCAGCAAGAAATAAAACATCATTTATATGGATTTCAAAGTGGAAAAAAAAATTTCTCTACAGGAGATTGGCTAAAACTAGTTAATTATAAAATTTTAAAATGTAAAAAAATGAAAAAAACTCCAATACTTGTTGGAGGCACTGGGTTATATTTTAAAGCTTTAACAGATGGTTTAGTTAATATCCCAAAAATTCCTATTAATTTTAGAAATAAAGTTAGAAATTTACATAAGAGATTGGGACAAAAAAAATTTTTCCTTAAACTGTTAAAAATAGATCCTTTAATTAAAGACCGGATTAATTCCTTTGATGTGCAAAGATCTATTAGAGCGTATGAAATTAAATTATTTACAAAAAAATCTATGATTAGTTGGTTTAAAAATACAAAATCAGATTATGCGCATAGTGATTTTTTTAAAATTTATATAGATTTTCCAAGAAAAGATTTAATAGAAAGAATAAATAAAAGATCAAAAGACATGATTAAATCAGGTGCAATTTTGGAGGTTAAAAAATTTATCAAATCGAGAGTTCCAAAAAATAAAAGCCTTAGTAAAGCAATTGGAATTAGCGAGATTAAGCAATATCTTCAAGAAAAAATCCAAACAGAACAATTAATTGAGAAAATATCAATAAAGACTAGGCAATATGCCAAAAGACAGAGCACCTGGGCCCGAGGAAATATGAAAGATTGGAACAAAGTTAATCCAGATGGTTTGGATAAGCTGTTAAAAAAAATTTAGATATTCTCTACTTAGCCTTGACCAATTAGCACAACTTCAGCTAGATTGCTTGAATGTCTAAATTATATACTGGTGCAGAAATTGTGTTTAAATGTCTTGAAGATCAAGAAGTTGAATATATTTTTGGTTATCCAGGTGGTGCAGTCTTGCCAATTTATGATGAACTTAAAAATCATTCATTAATAAAGCATATACTTGTAAGACATGAGCAAGGAGCAGGTCACGCTGCAGAAGGGTATGCAAGATCATCAGGCAAACCTGGAGTAGTTTTAGTTACATCTGGACCAGGTGCCACCAATGTTGTTACGGCATTAACCGATGCGTATATGGACTCAGTTCCTTTAGTTTGTATCTCTGGTCAAGTACCTACTCATTTAATAGGCACCGATGCATTCCAAGAGTGTGATACGACAGGAATTACAAGACCTTGTACAAAACATAATTGGTTAGTTAAAGATATTAAAGATTTATCAAAAGTTATGCATGAGGCTTTTAAAGTTGCGACAACAGGAAGACCTGGACCTGTGTTAATTGATATTCCTAAAGACATACAATTTGCAAAGATTAACTATTCAAAATTTAAAAAAGAAAAAAAACTAAATGGAAAAATACATAATAAATTTTCTCAAAACGAAATTGATCAATTGATTGATTTAATTTCAAAGGCAAAAAAACCAGTTGTATATACAGGGGGTGGCGTAATAAATTCAGGCCCAGAGGCTAGTGAAACTTTAAAAGAGTTTGTAAGATTAATCGGTTTTCCTATCACATCAACCCTACAGGGTTTAGGTGCATTTCCAGGTGATGATAATCAATTTATTGGAATGCTAGGTATGCATGGAACTTATGAAGCTAATAATGCAATGCATGATTGTGATTTGTTAATTAACATTGGTGCAAGATTTGATGATAGAATAACAGGTAAGATCGATGAGTTTTCGCCGAAATCAAAAAAAGTTCATATTGATATCGATCCATCGTCAATCAATAAGATTATTAAAGTAGATCTTGCAATTGTTGGAGACGTTAATGAAGTAATAAAGTCAGCTATCAAGAAAATAAATAAAAAACAAAATGGATTAAAAGATTCAAATAAACAAAGAATTTCAAAATGGTGGGAACAAATCCAAAAGTGGAGAACGAAAGACTCTTTAGGATTTATTAATAGTGATAAAGAGATCAAGCCTCAGCATGCTGTAAAAAGATTATATGAATTAACTAAAAATCAAGATACATTTATAACAACTGAGGTTGGTCAACATCAAATGTGGGCTGCTCAACATTATAAATTTAATAAACCTAACAGATGGATGACATCAGGAGGTCTTGGGACTATGGGATACGGACTTCCAGCAGCAGTAGGTGTTCAAATTGCTCATCCAGATAAACTGGTGATCGATATTGCAGGTGAAGCATCAGTATTAATGACAATGCAAGAAATGTCTACAGCAGTTCAATATAATTTACCTATCAAAATATTTATCTTGAATAACCAGTACATGGGTATGGTTAGACAATGGCAAGAACTTCTTCATGAAAAGAATTATTCAGAGAGTTATTCTGAAGCTTTACCTGATTTTGTTAAATTAGCTGAGGCTTATGGATGCAAAGGTATCAAGGCTGATAATCCTCTAGAATTAGATGATAAAATTAAAGAGATGCTTGATTATAAAGGCCCGGTAATATTTGATTGTCATGTAGATCCTAATGAAAATTGTTTTCCAATGATACCATCTGGAAAGCCTCATAATCAGATGATTTTAGGTCCAAATGATAAAGAGGAAAATAAGATCACCGGTAAAGGTAAATCATTAGTTTAATGTCATCTCCAAAATCAGCATACAGCATACCCACTAAAAAAGGTAAATTAGATACTCATATATTTGTGGTATGGGTAGATAATGAATCAGGTGTGTTGGCAAGAGTAGTTGGTTTATTTTCAGGAAGAGGTTACAACATAGAGTCTTTAGCTGTTGCAGAAGTTGATGCAGCGAAAAATATTTCAAGAATTACAATAGTAACAACAGGAACACCACAAGTGATTGATCAAATAAAACTTCAGCTAAAAAAACTAGTTCCAGTTCATAAAGTAGCAGATTTTAAAAGAGAAGATAAAAATGTCATTTTTAAAGAGATGGCATTACTAAAGATCGTTGCTAAGAAAAAAAAGATAGAAAAGTGTCTTAAGGAATGCAAAAAATTTAATCCAGTAATTTTAGATAAAACAAATAAATCAGTGGTTGTACAAATAACTGCTTTAAGAAGAGAAATTGATAAAATGAGTAAAAAATTAAAACCCTATGGTCTTACAAGCACTTCAAGAACTGGGGCAATAGCTATGACCAGAGGTGCTCAAACATTTAAATAAATTTATAAAGGAGAAAAAAATGAAAATGTTTTATGAAAAAGATGCTGATGTAAACTTAATTAAAGACAAAAAAGTTGCTATTTTTGGTTATGGAAGTCAAGGGCATGCTCATGCTCTTAATTTAAAAGATAGCGGGGTAAAAGAAGTAGTCGTTGCTTTAAGAGATGGTTCAGCAAGTAAAGCTAAAGCTGAGTCAAAAGGTTTAAAAGTAATGAACTTGTCTGATGCAGCAGAATGGGCTGATGTCTGTATGATCCTAACTCCTGATGAACTTCAAGCAACCATATATAAAAATCATATCGAACAAAGAATAAAAGAAGGCACAAGTTTAGCTTTTGCTCACGGTTTAAATATTCATTATGATTTAATCAAAGCAAGAAAAGATTTAGATGTATTTATGGTTGCTCCTAAAGGGCCTGGACACCTTGTAAGAAGTGAATTTGAAAAAGGGGGCGGAGTTCCTTGTTTGATGGCGGTACATCAAGACGGTACAGGTAAAGCAAGAGATTTAGCTCTTTCTTATGCATCAGCTATTGGAGGAGGAAGATCCGGAATTATTGAAACCACTTTTAAAGACGAATGTGAAACAGATTTATTCGGTGAACAAACTGTTCTTTGTGGAGGTCTTGTAGAATTAATCAAAAATGGTTACGAGACACTAGTTGAGGCAGGATATGAACCCGAGATGGCATATTTCGAGTGTTTGCACGAGGTAAAATTAATCGTTGATCTTATCTACGAAGGTGGAATTGCAAATATGAATTACTCAATTTCAAATACTGCAGAGTATGGTGAGTATGTTTCAGGACCTAGAATTATTAATAAGGAAGAAACCAAGAAAAGAATGAAAGAAGTACTAGAGGACATTCAATCTGGAAAGTTTACTAAACAATGGATGGATGAGTGTAAAAATGGTCAAAAGAATTTTCTCAAGACAAGAGAGGAATTAGCAAAACATTCTATAGAAACAGTCGGCACCAAACTAAGAGCTATGATGCCTTGGATTGGTAAGAAGAAATTAGTGGATAGCGATAAGAAGTAAAATATTGATTAAATTGGGCTAAAATAATTATTTTATTTTGCAATCTAAACGATAGGTTGTATATTTCGAGCACTAAAAACATTTTTATGGCTGAGAAAGATAAAGTATTTATTTTTGATACAACTATGAGGGATGGTGAACAATCACCAGGCGCTTCTATGAGTGTTGAGGAAAAAATTCAGATTTCAAGAGTTTTTGATGAAATGGGAATTGATATAATTGAGGCTGGTTTTCCAATATCATCCCCAGGTGACTTTGAAGCCGTAAGTGCAATCAGTAAAAGTGTAAAAAATTCAATTCCTTGTGGTTTAGCAAGAGCTACAAAAAAAGATATAGACGCTTGTTATGAGTCTTTAAAATTCGCAAAAAGATTTCGTATCCACACATTTATTTCAACAAGTCCAGTTCATATGAAACATAAACTTAATATGACAGATGAACAAGTTTTAGGCGCTATTAAGGAAAGTGTTACCTATGCTAAAAAATTTACAGATGATGTTGAGTGGTCATGTGAGGATGGCACAAGAACAAATTTAGAATTTATGTATAAAACCATAGAACTTGCCATTAAATGTGGAGCAACAACAATTAATATTCCTGATACGGTTGGTTATTCTATACCTGAAGAATTTGCAAAAACTATAACTTCAATAAAAAACAATGTACCAAATATTGATAAGGCTATTCTTTCTGCGCACTGTCATAATGATTTGGGCTTAGCAGTAGCTAATGCTTTGTCAGGTTTATCAGCAGGAGTTAGACAAATTGAATGTACTATAAATGGAATAGGTGAAAGAGCAGGTAACGCGGCACTTGAAGAAATTGTGATGGCTATAAAAACCCGAGATGACTTATTACCTTATGAAACAGGAATTAAGACTGAACTAATTAGCAAAGCATCTAAAATTGTATCTAATGCTACAGGTTTTCCTGTTCAATTTAATAAAGCGATCGTTGGAAAGAATGCTTTTGCTCATGAATCTGGCATTCATCAAGATGGAATGTTAAAAAATAGAGAAACTTATGAAATAATGACACCAGAAAGTGTTGGTGTAAAAAAAACATCTTTAGTAATGGGAAAACACTCTGGACGTCATGCATTCAAAGATAAATTAAGTGATTTAGGTTATGCGGATGTCACAGATGATGTTGTCCAAGCAGCTTTTGGAAAATTTAAAATTTTAGCAGATAAGAAAAAACATATTTACGATGAAGATATTGTTGCATTAGTCGATGATAGTTTAATTATTGATAATAAGATAAATGCAATAAACTTAAAATCATTAAAAGTATTTGCCGGAACTGGTGAGCCCCAAAGAGCTGATATGACTTTAGATGTTTTTGGAGAAGTTAAAAAGACTTCTCAAACTGGCGATGGTCCAGTTGATGCTATATTTAAATGTATTAAAGAACTTTATCCTCATGATGTAAAATTATCTCTTTATCAAGTTCATGCTGTTACAGAAGGAACTGATGCACAAGCTACCGTAAGTGTAAAGATAGAGGAAAATGATAGAACTACAGTGGGTCAGTCAGCTGACACAGATACTTTAGTAGCATCGGCAAATGCATATTTAAATGCTTTAAACAAAATGCTTATTAAGAGAGAGAAAAAATCTTTATATAAAAATATCGAACCGAAAAAATTAAAGGAGAGTATATAATGGGAATATTTGATAGTGTTAAAAAAATATGGAGCCAAGATATGGCTATCGATCTTGGAACTGCCAACACATTAGTTGTAGTTAAAGGACAAGGTGTAGTTTTAAACGAGCCATCTGTTGTAGCAATTGTAGAGCAAACTGGAAAAAAACAAGTTTTAGCTGTAGGAGATGAAGCAAAAACAATGTTGGGAAGAACACCTGGAAATATAAGTGCAATTCGACCTTTAAGAGACGGTGTTATTGCTGATTTTATAGTCACTGAAGAAATGATCAAACATTTCATTAAAAAAGTTCATAAAGGTAGAACATTTGCTAATCCGAGAATATTAATTTGCGTGCCTACTGGCTCTACTCCAGTTGAAAGAAAAGCAATTCAAGACAGTGCTTTGGCAGCAGGCGCTAGAAGAGTTCAATTAATTGAAGAGCCTATAGCTGCAGCGATAGGTGCAGGTTTACCAATATCAGAGGCAACAGGATCAATGGTTGTTGATATTGGTGGTGGAACAAGTGAGATTGCTGTTATGTCATTAGGAGGTTTAGTATATTCAAAATCTTTAAGAGTTGCAGGTGATGCTATGGACGGAGCACTAGTTAACTATATGAGAAAAGAATATAACCTTATGATTGGGGATAGCACAGCTGAAAAAATTAAAAAAGAAATTGGTACCGCTATTCCATCAAATAATAATACTTATGCTGTCAAAGGTAGAGATTTAAGATCAGGAACTCCAAAAGAAGTCAATATTACCGAAGAAGATACAGCAGAGGCATTAGATGGTATTTTAAGAGAAATGGTTAATGGTATTAAAGATGCCCTTGAGGCTACACCACCAGAATTATCAGCAGACCTTGTTGATATGGGTCTTACTTTGACAGGCGGTGGAGCTTTATTAAAAAATATTGATAGAAGATTTTCTAAGGAAACAGGATTGCCAGTGCACATTGCTGAGGACCCATTGTCATGTGTAGCTATTGGAACTGGTAAAGCTCTGGATCAAGAGCAAACATTCTCTACGATGCTGACTGAATATTAAGAAAGATGGCCGAAAGCAGAGATGATTTTATAATAGCAATTAGATCTGCTTTTTTAAATAAAAGTACAAAACAAAAATTTTCTTTATTAACTTTAGTTTTTTTTTCAATTGTTATAACTGTTTTATCTAGTTTTAATTTCAAGGCGATAACTGTAACAAAGTCAGTAATAAAAGAAATTGTCTATCGATCTTCATTTATAGTTTCGATCCCAGAAAATTTTATCAAATCCTCTTATTTAAATTTAAAAGAATATACTATTTTTTATAAAGAATATAAACAAACCAAAGAGGAATTAGATCAGTTAAAATCTGAAAATATTTCAACAAAAATTATTAAAAGCGAAAATGAGGAGCTCAAAAGTCTAATTGATGGTTATACCATTACTTCTAATAAGATTTTAGCAAAGGTAATTGTTGATCACGAAAGTCCTTTTTTAAGATCAATTATTATCAACAAAGGCAGTAAGGAAAAAATAAAAATTGGAACAAATATTTATGATCGAAGTTATCTTGTAGGACGGGTCATCGAAGTAAATTATACAAATTCAAGAGTATTGTTATTAACTGATTTAAATTCAAATATTCCTGTTTCTATCACGCCTGGAAATGTTCAAGCAATTGTGGTTGGTAATGGAGATAAAAAAGGTGAAATTAAATATATTAAAAATGATCTTATAAATAAAATCGATGATCAAGGTATTGCATATACCTCAGGAACTGGCTCAATTTTCAAAAGTGGAATTCCTGTCGGAACGATTGATTTAAAAGATGAAAATGAAAAAATTTTGATCAACTTTTATAGTGATTTTAGTCAATTAAAATATGTTTTTGCAGAGATTGATGAATTAATCCCCACACCTGTTGAAACTGAAGAAAATGATCAAACACAAGTCTCTTCAAATACTGAGCAAATAAAATTAGACTTAATAAGTGATGAATTGCAAATTTTAGAAGATAGTAACATTAAATTTTTAGAGGAAAATAAAGAATTAAATACTTTAACAAACGATTTAACTAAACAGATTGAGATATTAAAGACAGAAAATGAGTATCAAAAAAGTGTTATTCAACAGCATAATTTAGACCAAGACGAGCTAGAATTCTTAAGATTAAATTTAATCTATAGTTCAAAATGTCAATCAAAAAAACTCTTTAGCACTGGTTTTAAAGTCGGTACTGAAGAATATAAAGAATGTATAATGCGAAAAGGAAAGATAAGTGATTAGATTTCAAAAGAAAAATTTACTTTACAAGATATATACTTGGCTACCAATTCTTGCTTTATTTATATCTGTATTTAATGAATTTGATTTCAATTATTTAAGCATTGATTATTTTTCATTTAATTTTCCATTTATATTAATTTTTTATTTCGCTTTAAAAGCATATCAACGATTTGATTACTTTTTAGTTTTTTTAGCAGGGTTATTCAATGATACCGTTGTGGGCTTACCCTTAGGCATAAGTTCTATGTCATATATCTTAATTTGTATATTTGCCACTTACCTTAGAAATATAACAATCAGTCCCAATTTAATAAAAGATTGGTTCTATTTTTTGTTTATCATTAGTTTGATAAATTCAATCAATTTTTCAGTTTTATTTTTGTTTTTTTCTTATGAATTGGATATTACACTTTTTATTGTGAACAATTTTTTTACATTTTTATTTTACATAATATTTTCAATATTTTTTAAGAGGTATTTAAAAAGTTTAGATGATTAATATTAATATAAGTGACAGTGCAACTAAATTAAATTCATTAAATCGAAGAATGTTTATTCTTGCAACAGCTAAAATTATCATTCTAGGTGGAATAGTTAGTAGATTATTTTTTTTACAAGTTAAAGAGAATAAAAAATACTTAACACTATCTGATAAAAATAGAATTCGAGAATGGAAGTTACCCCCTATTAGAGGAGAATTTCAAGACTATTTTGGAAATACGATTGCTGGAAACTTTGAGGCTTATCAACTCCATATCATACCAGAGGAGGTTGAGGATTTTAGATATGTAATTTATCGTGTAAAAGAATTATTGGAATTAAGTGATAAACAATTTAAAAAAATTGTAAAAAAAAAGAATGAAATAAAACCATGGGAAACATTAATTGTTGCAGATAATTTAAGTTGGGAAAAATTTTCTAAAATTAATAATCACCTTTATGATCTTAATGGTGTTAAACCAGTCATTTCAATATCAAGAGATTATCCGTATAAAGAAAATTTCACTCATGTTTTAGGTTATGTTAGCCAGGCTAATGAAAATGACCTTTTAACAAATGAAAATATAAAAGAAAAATTTGTACCTGGATTAAAAGTTGGAAAAACAGGTTTAGAAAAATCATTTGAACAGAAATTAATTGGATCAAATTCTGTGGAGCGATATGAGGTTAATGCTTATGGTAGAAGGATTAGTCAATTAGCATTTCAAAAAGGAGATAAGGGAGAAACAATCAAACTTACAATAGATACAAAAATTCAAGAGTTAACAAATGAGTTACTTAAAGAAAAAGCTGGATCAATATGCGTAATGGATATTTATACAGGTGCAATTATTGCAATGCATTCTTCCCCGTCCTTTGATCCCAACTCTTTTGTCTTTGGAATAAGCCAAGATGAATGGCAACTGATAAGAAACAATCCAATGAAACCCCTAGTAAATAAATCATTATCAGGAAATTATTCACCAGGATCAACCATAAAACCTATAGTTGCTTTATCCGCTTTAGAAAATGAAATTATTAAACCAGATTTTACAGTTCAATGTAAAGGACACAAAAATCCTTTAGAATTGTACGGGCAAACTTATCATTGTTGGAAAAAAGAAGGACACGGATTTGTAAACTTAAGAGAAGCGATGAAGCAATCTTGTGATACATATTTTTATGAAGTCGCAAGGCGATTAGGTGTAGATCGATTAAGTGTTACTGCAAAAAAATTTGGATTGGGGCAGAAAGTCTTTAAAGATGTATTCGATAATGAAAAGAAGGGTTTAGTTCCTAATACAGAATGGAAAAAAAATGCATTAGGAAGAAATTGGGTGCTTGGTGAAACAATAATTACTGGTATTGGTCAAGGATTTATTCAAACAACTCCAATACAATTATGTTTGATGACTGCACAAATAGCTAATGGTGGATATAAAATTTATCCTAAAATAGTGGCGAATGATGACAATCAATATGCAGATAAGTTTATTCCGTTATATAAAAAGTCTAGAAATATTAAAATTGTTCAAGATGCAATGTTTAGTTCTACAAATGAAGTGAGAGGAACTTCTTACAGATCTCGTTTGGATGATCCTAAATATCGATTTGCTGGAAAAACTGGAACTTCACAGGTCAAGAAAATAACTGAACTAGATCGTGAGTTAGATCTTAAAACATTTCAAATTCCTTATGAGGAGAGAGATCATGCTTTATATGTAGCCTTTGGACCTTATAAAAGCCCAAGGTATGCGTTAAGCATAATTATAGAACATGGTGGCTCTGGAGGAACTGTTGCAGCTCCATTAGCTAAAAAATTATTTAAAATGATTGTTGATAGACATGAAATAAGAAAAAATTACGACAACAAAAAATATTTGGATATCTAATGTACCAATATAGAAGATTTAATAACAAAAATGGTTTTTTCCAAAAATTTGGAAATTTAGATTATATACTTTTATCATGTCTTCTCATTCTTGGATTTATTAGTCTTGCAACAATGTATTCTACTGACGGGGGTGAGGTTTTATTTCATACAAGAAGTCACTTTATAAAATTTGTTGTTTTCTTTTCAATGATGCTTGTGATTTCATTTATTAATATAAAATTTTGGTTTTCTCTTGGTTATTTGTCTTATGCAGTTATTTTAGGAATGTTAATTTGGACTATAAATTTTGGTATTACTGCATCAGGATCTAAAAGATGGATTGATTTATATTTTTTAAATATTCAGCCATCTGAATTGATGAAAATTTTTATTATTTTATGTCTAGCAAAATATTTTCATAGAATGAAAGCGCAACATGTTAACTCTTTTTATAGCCTATGTTTTTCCTTAATAATCATATTCGTGCCAATGAGTTTAGTAATTATACAACCAGATTTAGGTACTTCATTACTTATTGCAATAAGTGGAATAGTTGTATTGTGGTTTGCTGGATTAAATCATAAATATTTTTTTTATTCTTGTTTACTATCAATCATTTCATTGCCAATTATCATTTCTTTTCTAAAACCTTATCAAAAACTTAGAGTATTAACTTTTCTAAATCCAGATAGAGATCCTTTAGGAGCCGGTTATCAAATTATTCAATCAAAAATTGCTGTTGGATCAGGAGGTTTCACTGGTAAGGGTTTTTTAAAAGGAACACAAAGTTATCTAGAATTTCTACCTGAGAAACACACAGATTTTATATTTACCCTTTTTTCGGAAGAATTTGGTTTTATAGGGTCAGTTTTGTTACTTTTAATTTATAGTATAATAATTTACCGAGTTATCAGAATAGGTGCGCTTTCTAGAAGTTATTTTGCAAAATTATTTTGTTACAGCTTTGGAACATCAATTTTTATATATGTTGTAATAAATATGAGTATGGTTTTAGGTCTACTCCCTATTGTAGGTTCACCTTTACCGATAATGTCATATGGTGGTTCATCAATGTTAGCCACGATGATAGGATTTGGAATTGTGATGAGTGCCAAAACTCATAGTCAACAATCCATTGCATAAGTATAATTTGTCGCTTAATCTTAATTAATATTTCATTGTATAGTCTTTTGATGAATAAACTTAAGGTAGGTATAGTTGGAGCTGGTATTCAAGGTATTTCTAACGCTTTATTTTTGCAGAAAAAAGGTTTTGATGTAACGATATTTGATAGAGAAAATCCAGGAAGCCCTGTAGCATCTTACGGAAATGCTGGTCATTTTTCTCCCTATGCTTCATTATCTTTAAATAGAACTGACGTTTTACTGGATGTTCCTGCAATGTTAATGAGCTCAACAGGACCTCTTGCTCTTAAATGGAATTATGTTCCAAAAATGATTCCTTGGTTTATGAAATTTATATTAAACACTACAAAAAATAAAATGATGCATACTGCAAAAAATATGCATCAAATTTTAGATTTAGCCCTACCAGCTTATGATGAACTATTTGATGAAGTTGATATTGAAGGTTTAGTTGAAAACAAAGGAATTTTATATATTTGGAATGATCAAGATTTGAAAAGCAGAGAATTGGAAATTAATGTAAGGAAAGAATTAGGGGTTCAGCAACAACTTGTAAATAAAAAAGAAATTCATGATCTAGAGCCTAATATAAAACCTTTTTATCATGCTGGTGTTTATTATCCTTACGCAAGACATGCAAGAAATCCAAAAAAAATCCTGCTTAAATTTTTTGATTTATTTCTTAAAAAGGGCGGGCAATTTAAAAAAACGGAAGTTAAAAGTATAGACTTTCAAGATGAACAACCAATATTAAAAACGGAGTCTGAAAAATTTTTATTTGATAAATTGGTGATAGCCTGTGGAGCCTTTTCAAAAAAATTAACTGATAACTTAGATGAAAAAATACCTTTAGATACCGAGCGTGGTTATCATGTTCACTTTAAAAATTGTGACCATCTTTTACAAAGACCAGTTATTTTTTCAAATCGAGGATTTGGAATTACTCCAATGGAACAAGGATTAAGAGTTGTAGGCACTGTCGAGTTTGGTGGATTGAAAAATCCTTTATCAAAATCTCGTATTAAAAATTTGATTAATAACGCCAAGTACATGTTAGGAGATTTACCCGATCATGAAGATGAATGGTTAGGATTTAGACCAACATTACCCGACTTTTTACCAGTTATGGGTCCATCAAAAAATCATAAAAATGTATTCTATTGTTTCGGTCATCATCATTTAGGATGGACATTAGGTCCAATATCTGGAAAGATTGTTTCCGGAATGATAGCTAAAGAAAACACCAATTTAAATTTAGCCCCTTATAGCTCAACCAGATTCAATTAGTAAAATGCAAAATACCAAAGCATATATCATGCTGGTATGCGCAACTTTATTCTGGGCTGGTAATTTTATGGTCGGCAAGTATGCTTTCTTGGTTGAGATACCTCCTCTAACTTTAGTGTTTTATCGATGGTTACTTGTTTGGATTATATTGTTACCTTTTACTTTTAAAGAAATAATTAAATATAAAGATACAATTTTAAATAATTTACCTTTGTTATTTTTTTTAGGTTTTACAAGTGTTGGTTTGTTTAATTCTTTTACTTACTTATCTTTAATTCATACTCAAGTCATTAACGCATCTCTTTTTAATACGGCTATTCCAGCTATAATAATTTTGCTTTGTTTTTTATTTAAAGTTGAACAAACTAATAAATATCAAATTTTAGGGCTTATCATTTCAGTGTGTGGTATTCTGGCGATTATTACCAGACTTAAGTTGGATATTTTGCTTTCCCTAAATTTTAATAAAGGTGATTTGATAATGATAGGAGGTGTTATCACATGGGGAGTTTATTCAACTCTCTTAAAGAAAAAAAAATTTACTCTTCCATTATTAACTTTGGTTCATGTTATTTGTACATTTGGTTTGATAACTGTGTTGCCTCAATTTTTATATGAATACTCTAATGGAGAATTAATTAAGTTCGATATAAATTTAGTCTACACTTTGATATTTTTAGCTCTTTTTCCTAGTATAGGATCTTACTATTGTTGGGCAGGTGCTGTTTCTATTATTGGAGCAAATAGGGCAGGTATTTTTTTATCTTTAATTCCTTTGTTTAGCACCATAATGGCAATACTTTTTTATAACGAACAATTCAAATTTTTTCACTTGATTGGTGCAATTTTAATTATATTAGGTTTATTTTTATCAAATAAGGAAATTAAAAATGCTTAAAGTTGCTATTTTAGACGACTATCAAAATGTCTCTCAACAATTTGTTGATCTTGAAAAATTAGCAGGAAAGTATGAGATCAAAATTTTTAGTGAGCCTTTCGAAGATGAAGCAGATGCTCTTGATAAATTGTCTGAATTTGAGGCTTTACTGATTATGAGAGAGAGAACACCAATTACAAAAAATTTAATAGAAAATCTGACTAAATTAAAATTTATTATTACCAGCGGTTTAAAAAATAAGTCAATCGATCTAGAGGCTGCAAAAAAAAGAAAAATCATTGTTAGTGGAACCGAAAGCAATATAAATCCAACACCTGAATTAACCTGGGCTTTGATACTTGGATTGGCGAGAAACCTTAAAGAAGAAATAGACAATATGTATCAAGGATATTGGCAGTCTACTATTGGAGTAGAATTAAAAGGAAAAATACTTGGTTTGATTGGTCTTGGAAAAGTTGGATCTCAAGTTGCTAAAATTGGAAAAGCATTTGGTATGCAAGTGATGGCATGGAGCGAAAATCTTAATTTAGATACCTGCAAAGAATTAGATGTTTTACCTTGTAGCAAAGAAGATTTAATTAAGAACTCAGATTTTTTATCTATTCATGTTCAAGGTGGTGAAAGATACAAAAACTGTATTACAATTAAAGAAATGGACAAAATGAAAAAAACTGCTTTCTTGATTAACACCTCAAGAGGACCAATCATAAGCGAAGATGATTTAATAATTGCATTATCCACAAATGAAATAGCGGGAGCTGGTTTAGATGTGTATGAAAAGGAACCTTTACCTGAAAATAATAAACTTAGATTTTTACCAAATGTATTATTAACTCCTCATATTGGATATGTGACTGCTGAGAATTATCAGATTTATTACAGTCAAATGATCGAGTCTTTAGAAGCCTGTGTAAATGGTGAACCAATACGTGTCATTGAATAATAATGAAATTACCAGTAGTTAACCATAAAGATTATTTTGCAAAAATTGGTGATGATCATAAATTTCCAATAAACAAATTTGGTGATCTTGCAGATTATTTAATAAGCAAAAAAATTGTAAAAAAATTTCATGAACCATATCCCTGTTCAATAGAAACTTTAAAGAGAGCTCATTCAGAGGAATATATTAATCATATTAAAAATAAAACTTTGGATGAGATTGGTGTAAAAAAAATAGGATTTCCTTTAGTTGATAGTGTAGTTCAAAGATCTTTTATAGCAACTGGTGGCACAGTATTAGCCTCAAAGTTAGCAATAAATTATGGCGTAGCTTGTAATACTGCAGGCGGCAGTCATCATGCAAATTACCAAGGAGGTGCTGGTTATTGTGTTTTCAATGATGTAGCAGTAGCATCACAATATTTATTAGATAGAGGGTTAGCTGGAAAAATCTTGATTGTAGACTTAGATGTTCATCAAGGAAACGGTAATTCAGATATATTTAAAGATAATAGAAATGTTTTTACTTTCAGTATGCATTCTAAATCAAATTATCCTGCAAAAAAATCTATTAGTGACTGTGACGTTGAGCTTGAAAACGACTTAGAGGATAAAGAATATTTAAAGATACTGAAATTTTATTTAAATCAATTAAATGAAGAGAATTTTGATTTTGTTTTTTATATAGCAGGAGTTGATATTCATTTTAATGATAGACTTGGAAAACTAAAAATTTCTGATGATGGAGTTAAAAAAAGAGATGAAATTGTTACTGAAAACTTTTTTTCTAAAGGAATACCTCTTTGTGGTGTTTTAGGCGGCGGGTATAATAAAGACGCTAAAAAACTTGTTGAATTACATTCTTATTTACATCAATCGTGTGCTAAATTAGTTTAATAGTATGAGCAAAAAGAACTCAAATTTAACTGCAGAACAAAAATTAGTTATGTTCGAAGATGGTACTGAACCACCAGGTTCTAGCGAGCTAAATAATGAAAAGCGAGAGGGAAGTTATCATTGTGCTAATTGTGATGTAAAATTATTTGACTCAAAAACTAAGTATGAAAGTGGATCAGGTTGGCCATCATTTTTCCAATCACTGCCAGATGTATTTGAAACTAAAACTGATCATTTAATAGGTTATGCAAGAACAGAGTATCACTGTAAAAATTGCAATGCCCATCACGGACACATTTTTGATGATGGACCTTTGCCAACTGGAAAAAGATATTGCAATAATGGTGTATGTTTAGTTTTTAAAGAGATTAAATAATTAATGATTTAAATGAGTAAAATCAAAATTGTCTTTTATCTGATTTTAGTCTTTGTTGCTTACAAAGGTTTTGTTGCATTTAAAGATTTTGAGATTGGTGTTGATAATCGTGTAGCAGAAATAGAAGAGAAAGCAGGATTAGAGAGAGAAGGTGAAGTTATAGGTCTTATGATGTATTTAGGTGATCCTCCAAGATTAACAGAACATTTGTATACGGAAAACAGATCTAAATGTTTGGAGATGAAGGAAATAGCAGAAGAAACTTCGTTTGCTTATTATGAGTGTGCAAGAGTTAATGCAGTAATAAGCGGCAAGAAGATTGTGAGTATAATTGAGGAGCTTGAAGTAATCCAATAATTAGTAATTTAAATGTTCAATTATTTAAAGAAAATATTTGTATTATTTTTAATCTTTAATCTAACTTTTGTTAGTAAAGCTCAAGCAGAGGCAACTTTCAATGACATAAATGGGAATGGAACAGGTTTTGACGTTAGTGCTCAAGATACTCAACCTAGAGGTATTGCTTTTAACAATGATGGAACCAAGATGTTTATAGTAGGTGATGAAGGAAATGATATAAATTCATACACCTTATCTACAAGTTTTGATTTATCAACACGAACTTTTGATGACATAAATGGAGATGGATCAGGTTTTGACGTTAGTGGTCAAGATCTTACTCCTCAATATATTAAATTTAATAATGATGGAACCAAGATGTTTGTATCAGGTAATACTGGTAAAGATATAAATTCATATACCTTATCTACAGGCTTTGATTTATCAACAGCAACTTTTGATGACATAAATGGAAATGGAACAGGTTTTGATATTAGTGATCAAGATGTGCAAACTAGAGGTATTGCTTTCAACAATGACGGAACGATAATGTTTTACTTAGGTAATCTTGATGATGATTTAAATGTATATACACTATCTACAGGTTTTGATTTATCAACTGCAACTTTCAATGACATAAATGGAGATGGATCAGGTTTTGACATTAGTGGTCAAGTAACTGTTCCTAGGGGTATTACTTTTAATAATGATGGAACTAAAATGTTTATAGTAGGTGATGCAGGAAATGATGTAAATGAATATACATTATCAGTAGGCTTTGATTTAACATCAACTGTAACTCATGTAGGAAAGTTTGTTGTTACTGATCAAGAGATCAATCCTCAAGGTATAGCTTTTAATACAACTGGAACTAAAATGTTTATAGTAGGTAATGTTGGTGATGATATAAATGAATATACTTTAAGATGTGCTTTTACAGTTACTAATTCAGGATGTGAAGACCCACCAAAAATTAAAGATGTAAGAGGTATAAATGATGCACAAATTAATACTGCTAAAAAGTTTGCTGAAGATACAAGAGTGGCTACTTTTAAAAGACTAGATATATTAAGAGCAAATAAATACCAAACGAGCGCTCAAAAAATAGAGTTGCTCTTTCAAAATGAATTATTTAAGAAAGTATCAAATAATATTACAAGTTCTACTCAAGCTAAATTCGATCCAATTCAAAAGTTAGATCAAATTTTACCTAATGACTGGGAAGCATGGACTGAAGGTAGTATTAGTTTTGGAAAAATTGGTGAGACTTCCTTAAGCTCTGCACAAGATATAGATGGATTTGGTATAACTGTAGGTGCCGATAAAAAAATGGATGAAGACCAAATATCAGGAGTAGCTGTAAGAGTGGGTAACACTGATGTTGATGTTGGAACCTTTGGTTCTGCAGTTGACACTAATGCTTTAAGTTTATCTGTTTATGGGATTAATAGTTTAGAAGACAAGAATTTTTTAAAACATGTTATTGGAGTTAGTTATTTAGATAGTGATATCGTAAGGAAAGACGAAGGAAACACTAACACTCAAACCGGTGACCGCCAAGGTAAGCAAGTTTTTGGTTCACTTGATATTGGTAGAGAATATGAAAATGGTGATTTAACTATTAGTTCAATAGGTAGCATTGATGGAAGTTATACAGCGCTTCATAGCTATACCGAAAATGGCACTAATCCTATTAGCTATAATGATCAAGCTGTTAAATCTTTAATGGCTTCTTTAGGTGTACTAATTGATAGAGATATTAATTTAGAAAACTCAAATGTAAAATCTAGAGTTAATCTTGAATATGGTAAAGAGTTTACCTCTAACTCTAACGTGGTAACAAGTTATGTATCAGATAGTGAAAGTTTTGAATATCAAGCTGATAACGAAAATAGAGATATATACACAGCAGGACTCGGTTTTGATTTTAAGCATGACCAAGGGTTAACAATTAGTGCAGATTACGAAAGACAGCAAATCAAAGGACACGGCTATATTAATAAATTTACATTATCAACTGGCTTTTTATATAGAAAAGAAACAGAGTTAGCACTTGATCTTAGTGAAGATATGACTTCAAATTTTAAAATTTCTAAAAAGTTAGATGGTTTTGACATGGAGTTAAATTTAGAAAATGATTTTTCTAATCAAGGTAATCATAATGCCAATTTATTTCTATTCAGTAAGTTTTAACATAAAACTAAACTTACTAATATAAGGTTTTTTTCATAAATTTTTTTATTATTTCATCATCCTAATCGTCCAAAATAAATGGAAAATTCCCAATTTTTTTAACCATATTGAGCAATTAAGTTCTTTGGTAAACTATAAAAAAGTATAATCTTGTCTTTAAATAAAATTCTAGATAAAATTAATTATGTTTGAAAAATTAGAAGAATTAGCCAAAAACAATAAAAAAATTTCTGATTTTCATATTAGATCAGGCTCTCCACTTGCTTATAGACAAACAGGAGAAATCATAATGGTTAAGGATGTTGTAGTTAAACCACAGGATCTAATCGATATGATGACTACAAATTGTAATGAGCATGAAACTAAAAAATTTCAAGACACCCACGAATTAGACTCTGCCGTTACTTTAAGTGGATTAAGATTTAGAGCTAATTTTTATAAAACTTTAAATGGTCCAGCAGCGGTGTTGAGACGTGTAGAAAGTAAAATACCAGAGATGGGTCAATTTGATTTGCCAGATGTTCTTTATGATATAATTGATATGCACAAAGGATTAGTATTGGTTACCGGACCAACTGGATCGGGAAAATCAACTACACTGGCAGCGATTGTTAATGAAATCAATAAAACAAGAACTGCTAATATTATAACTGTAGAAGATCCAGTAGAATTTATTCATACTGACCAAAAAAGTATAGTTTCTCATAGAGAAGTAGGAAAACAAACACAATCTTTTGCAAGCGCATTAAAGGCTGCTCTTAGAGAAGACCCTGATGTTATATTAGTAGGTGAGATGAGAGATTTAGAAACTGTAAGTTTAGCTTTAACTGCTGCAGAAACTGGACATTTAGTATTTGGAACACTTCACACTAGTGGAGCACCCAATACAATTAACAGAATTATTGACGTATTTCCTCCAGAGCAACAAGCTCAAATACGTGCACAATTATCAACATCTTTAAAAATGGTTGTAACTCAAAGATTATTAAAAACTAAAGATGGACTCGGTCGAGTTGGTGCTTTTGAAGTAATGAAATGTAATGCTCCAATACAAAACTTAATCAGAGAAGCAAAAATTCATCAAATACCAAGCATCATGCAGACTGCAGTAAAAGATGGAATGATCACGATGACAAAATCGTTGGAGAATCTAGTTCAAGCAGGAAAAATTGATGCACTCAACACCAAAGAAAGTTAAAGGCTTTACAATTTTAGAAGTAATAATTGTTCTCTCACTTGTAGGAATAATTTCAGCAATAGGTATCCCAAATTTTAATTCTTGGAATAAAGACAGAGTAGTAAGAGCTGAAGCAGAAAGAGTAAGAGATATAGTAACTAGTATTACCTCCCAAGTTCAAAGGGGATTATATGGATTTGGACAGTTTCAAGTAGACGTTACAGGAGCCAATGTATCTTTTAGCACCAACGGAATGCTTATGGCTAACATTGCAACAAGAGTTTTTCGAGATGGTACAGATTTATGTCTATCTGGCGATCTTGCTGAAGATTATTGGGATCATTTTGGTACAGATAGACAAAATGCAGAGGTCAGATTTTATCAAACAGATGAAATTAAAGTCGATGTATCAAGTGCTGTTGTATGTTTTTCCAAAGATGGCTCTTTATTTAGTGGTGGTTTAGATTTTGGTGATAACATGAATGTAGTCGAAACTATTTTTATTTGTTCCCGTAATACTGAAACTTGTGAAGACCCAGAAGCAGATGAAATCGAATTAACTGGGACAGAAGTAGAGGGTGATCAACCAGAGGAAGTGGAAGACAGCGGCGTAATTTATGTTGTGAGCTGGTCAAGATTTGGTAACGTAAAATTAGAGAAATGGAATTCAAATTCAAGTCAATGGATAGTTCAATAAATGAAAAATATTAAGGAAAAAGGACTGACTATAATTGAAGCACTGATATCAACTGCTCTGATAGGAATAGGTTTTATAGCCATATTTCAAATGGTAAATTTTTCTGTAACTTCCATAAATACTTCTGGTGAAAGAACAAAAGCAAACTTCTTATCATCGATGATAGCTGAGGGTTTTATTGGTTATAAAGAGTCGATAGGTGGTTTAAATAATACTGACAAGGAAATGGTTTTTTATAAGGATGGAAAAGCTTATATAAATAATGAATCAGAGGACATAAGGTGTCTCAAATTTTCAGAATATTATATGGCCCTTTCAAGAGGAAATAGGCCTCAATGTTCATCTGCTACAGGGGGAGATGAACCTGAAATGGGAAATAATCCAGGTTGGAGTAATCACGCTTATACAACTGGAACAGTGACACCTGGATCACTAAAATTTGATAATTGTGATCAAAGAGCCGCCAGCGGTTACACCAAAGATAATTTAACACCAATTCATGGACCAGGAGCTCAAAGAGACGAAAATGTTGTAAATAATAAAGTGATCAAATGGACACGTATGTTAGGAGAAGATAGATCAATACGGTGCAAAAGCCAAAAAGATTTTAAAACTGTAGATATGTTTGAAATGTGTATTTGGGATTGTCAAATATTTAATCCTAATATTTATGATGAAGCAATGTATGTTGGAAGAATTCAAATAAACTTGAACGACGGTAAAAAAAGAAAATTTTTATATTTTCAATCAGATTATAAAATTAAAAACATTTATTCAGATTATATTCCAACAGAAGGTGGTCGAGATGATGATGAACTAGAGGGGTTTGGTGGCTAGATATAAAAAAAATATAATTGGATTTACATTAATTGAAATTTTAATTGGAGTAGTTATTTCTGCAATTATGATGGCTGCAATGTTTACGACCTATACGGTAGTAAGCAATTCATACAGTCAAGTAAGCGATGTAGCTGGAATAAGTAGATCAGGTAGAGACATTGTTACACTAATGATGAGAGATATTAGATTGGCAGGCTTTAAGTATCATTATGGTACTTTTTCAAATGCAAATACAGACTATCCAAAAAGAGATTATCTTGAATTTGTGGCTGGCGATACAGAGGCAACAAGAGCAGACAGTCATGCGCCGATAGTAATTTATAAGAATACATTAAACTACGGGGAAATTAGTCCTGAATTTGATCTTTCAGGATCTTATACGGAAGTTGATGTAAATACAAAACACAATCAAGGCGACTTTTGTTGCGATAGGATTCATATTGTTTATGGAGACTTTGTTGAAGGAGATACTGCTCAACCTTACAAAAGATATAAAATTACTTACTTTGCTGTACCTATGCAAAGATCATCTAGTAGACAATTTGGGGTAAACGAAGAGGATCCAACAAAATATTATGGATTATATAGATCTAAAAGTAGTTGGATCCAACCATTAGGTGATGACACTGGTGGAGAATGGGTTCATGACTCTGAAAGTGGTGCGTGTCCAGATTGTTACCGTGCAGAATTAGTTAGAGAATACTTAGAGGATATGGAATTTATAGCATTAAATGAAAACGGATTGATGGTTGAGGCTCAACCTTCAAATATGGAAAATATAATGAGCATAAGGACAGTAGATTTAAGATTAACTTTTAGATCATCCTCACAAAAAGGATACTTCAAAAATAAGATTAATAGAATGGTAAAATCTTTTACTAACGAAAGAACTAAACAAATTGATACCAGATTTCATAGAGATACAATTTTTCTAACTGTGCATACAAGAAATATTGGAGGAGGTGATATTTAATGAAACAAAGTTCTGAGAAAGGTTTTGCTTTAGTTTTATCACTTGTCCTTTTGCTAGTGATGTCTTTAATGGGTGGAGCATTAATTGTGGTCGCATCTGGAGATCATAAAAACAATAATACAAGTGATGAGTATCAACAAACTTTTTATGTTGCGGAAACTGCTTTAATAGAGGGTGAAAAATATATTGTTGATAATTATTTGGGACATTGGATCTCATCTAGGGATGATTTAGTTTATGATGAAGTAGGTGATGATTTCTTTGATAGTACCTGGAGAAATAGATGTGAGCGAGATGGTGAAGATCTTGCTAGTTGTGCCAGGACTGATGCAGAGGCAATTGAACTCAATAATTTACAGAATGCAAGGAGAACAAAATTTGATGATTACAGAGACGATTTAGAATTTGGAGAAATTGAAGTTGAGGATGACGCGCCAATAAGTTTAGCAAGAAATGATTGGGGTAAAGGAATCATGTATAATACTGTTGAAATAGATGTAGACGACATGTCGTTATGTATGCAAAGTTTCAAAAATTTTAAAACATCAGAACCTCCAATTAAAATTGCATATGAGTTACCAGATAATCATCCAAGACTTGGAGATTTTTGGAATATTGTTGGCCCAATTGTTACAGCTAATCATTTAATTGAACTTAATACGCCTCGTTTAGGATTTACTGCAGCAGAACAGGCAAGAGTATTAGAGCAAGAAAGGGAATATTTAAGAAGATTTAGATATACGTTTTTTATTCAACATGTGGGCTATTCAACTTTTCGTGGAGGCACAGTTATGGGTGGGAGTGTCAAAACTGCATCAGCTGCTGATATGGAAAGACAAGGCTCAGCCTACAAAGTATATGGATGTGGTTTAATGTTTAACCAAAATATGACCAGGGTGAACATCATAGTCCCTTTAACTTCAATGACTGTTATGCCATATTAACTTATGATCAAAAAAATTAATTTTAAACTCTTAATATTTATATTCCTGCTATCTACGTCATATTCAATGTCTAGCGAATGTGAATTAGAATTCGATATAGGTGATAATGTTGAAAAAATATTTAATGATATGGGTTTAGAAAAAGGTAGCATAATTGAAGAAACTTATCTTGATTATTATGAACAAGAAACAAATTATGTGTGTCCTGATAGCGGGATGAATGGCGGGATTATGCAAGTTTATATAAGAGATGATGAGGTAATAGGCATTAAATTTAAAAACTCCACATATGATGAGGAGAATTTTAATGAGGACAATTTGATCTATTATTATGTTAAAAAAAATTTTAAAATACAAGAAGTAGAAAAAATTAGCTCTATAGATACAAATGGAGGAGCTAATTGGAAAGCAGCGGGAAAACTCTACATTTATGATAAACTTTATGTTAAGGAAAAATTAAAATTGGCAGAGGAGTTACTAATAACAAATGAGAAATTCTTTTATTCATATTTTTAATGATAAATAAATTTAAAATAATTTTTATAGGCTTTTTAATTTCACTCTTAAATATTACTGGAGTTGGAATTGCTAAACCCTTACCACCAGGATCTGGAGCAGGAGATATTCCAGCGAATATATTAATACTTTTAGATACTTCAGCTAGTATGAATGCAAATCCAATGGGAGGAGACACCTTAGAGGTTGTAGGCGATGTTGTTTTATTAAATAGTGGCGATGTTCTTGTCGGGCAAATGAATAATGGTGGCATCGTTAAAATGAATTATGATGATGAGGAATTTGATAGGGATTTTGGTACCAACGGATCAGTCCGTGCAGGTAAAACCATTACTACTTGTGCACTGGAATATGGTGTGAGCCAAGCTTATGGCTTTTCAACAGTTACAGCTATGGCTAAAGCAACAAATGTAAAAGATCACACGGGTGAGGCTATATATGTTTCAGGTCCGGACGCTAAAGTAATTGGGATGGATGCAGATGGAAATTGTTTAGAAATTATATGGGGTAGTGAATTAGGTAAAAAACATTTTAAAAAAAAAGATAAGTTTCATCCTAAATCTTTAACAATCAGATCAATCGGTGGAGAGGATCACCTTCTAATTGCATCTATGGAGATATGGTGCTCAAAATATAAAAATAATAAACGATGTAAAAATAATAGGTTTTATGTATTTAATTTAAAATTGTACTCAAAAAATTTAACAACTGGAACTGTAAAACAATATAATTTAAATGACAAATATAGACAAGCTCTTCAGCACACTACTTCAATGACCATAGATCTTAATGGAGAGTATTTATATTCATCAGCTAATGGATTTATATATAGAATGAAATTAAAAAAAGATGGCGATAATTATACTGTAGATGGAGATGTTTATAAATTTGAAAGAGCTCCGGGAAAATCAGATTATAATACTGCCTCTCAAATAGAAATTGATCCCCAGGATACAAATGTAATGTATGTTTCAAGTGCAAACTCAAGCTCACTGCAAAAGCTAACAATTTCAAGTGATAAAAATACTTTAACAGAGAGCATTAAAATTGGTGGTGCTGATGACAACAATCAAACGCCTGCTGCGGCGGCTAACGAAGATGAAAGTTCATTAATTAATATGTTTAGAACAAATGCCTTGTTTGTAGGAACAGATAGAGTTTGGACTGGTGGTGATAAAGTTTCTATACAGGAATATGATATTAGCGGAGACAGAGTTAAATGGGTTGATGAGATGGGATCTAGTAGATTAAGTAGGATTGATGGGGCAATTAAAGCTATAAGAGCAGTAGTAAATGATAGTTCTTTATTACAAGGTGCACGATTTGGCTTTGGTGAATGGAACGCTGGAGAAATTGAGGTTAAAAAAACTGGTAAGGCAGCAGATTTATGGAAAATAAATGGTGATTATGCATGTAACTGTGAAAAAAAGAAACCAGGGATGAAGCCATGGCAAAAATGTAATCCAAATTGTAATTATTATCAACATGGTGGATGGAAAGGCGATCATCCACTAGGAAGAACAGCTCAATGCACTAATAACTCTTGTATAAGAGTGGGTATAGATAAAGATAATTCTCAACGTATAATTAATAGACTTAATACCTTAAAACCAAATGGGATTAGATTTGGAACAGATGCTAGAGCTTTTGCGCAACTTGCATATGGTTATTATACTGATGATAAGGTTGTAGATAGAGAGGACAAACCATTAGCTCCACAGAACCCAGCTGAAAGATTAGAATGCCAACAAAATTATGTAATTGTAATTGGTGATGGTGAGTGGAGAAACCATGATTATGCTAAAGGACGAATAGAAAATTTAAGAAATGAGAGAGGTGTCAAAACTTTAGTTATTGCTTATGGCAAAGATATTAGTGAAAAAGGAAAGAAAAAATTCCAAGAAATTGCTATTGCAGGTACTTGCGATGATGAAAATAGCTCTGATTGCAGAGATAGAATAGATGCTGAAACCCCTGGCGATTTATTGACTAAATTAAAAAGTGAAATTGAAAGAATTGTAGCGAGCAGATTGTCTTTTACAGCTCCATCTATTACAGCAGAACTATCTGGGGAAGAAGGGGGAAGTTTATTCCAAGCACAATTTAAATATGCATTACACGGTGAATGGGAAGGTACACTTATAAGAAAGCATGTAAGAGAAGATGGAACGATTGTAGATGATTTGGCTGATCAACGTGTTTACGATGTTGCAACAATAATTCAGGGACAGGCATTAAGTAATAATAGAAATATTTGGACTGTATATGAAGGTTTAGATTACACATCAGACTATAATAATTTTACTGAAGATAACGCTGACACTATCAATGGAATATTTGGTCTTTTTGGTGATGTCGTTCCAAATTTTCATAACTCTTCGTCATATTGTGGAACTAAGCTTGCAGGCGTTCCAGGCTTGGATACTAACGCTGACGATATTAAAGGACTAATTAATTTTGTAAGAGGAGAAGATTATTTTGCTTACGGAGGCTGTGATAATACCAATAATGTGAGAGCATCAGTCCTTGGAGATATTTACCATTCACAAATTATAGAAGTTGGAAGACCTAAAGCTAATACAAATTTCACATCCACACATCAAGAGGCGTACTGGAGATATATTAATAATTATGATACTTGGGCAAGAACTGTTGTTCGAGATGATGTAATGTATTTTGGAGCAAATGATGGAGCACTTCACGCAGTAAGAACCGGTTCAGGAAACATAAGACATGGTGGAAATATTGGTCAAGAACTTTGGGCATTTGTTCCCCCATTCATCGCTGCAAAATTACCGACTATAGTAAACGAGGGATTAAATGATGTTCTCGGGCAAGGAAGAGGAGGTACCAATGCTATTTTTGCAGTTGACGGATCGCCAGTTGTTCACGATGTTTATATAAAAGGATTTAGAATAGATGATTCAGGAACTGTTTTAGAACAAGACTCAAAAAACTGGCATACGATTTTATTTATACCATATGGACGAGGTGGACCTGGATTCTCAGTTTTAGATATTACAGATCCGCTTAATCCTATTCACATGTATTCAATTTATAATGATAGAGCAAATGGAAGAGTTTTACATGCAAATGAAAATGGATTGATTACTGCTTATCCTTATGGAAGTGAAACTTTAGGGATAGATCAATCTTTAGAAGCTATTGCTGCAAGAAGAATCGAACAAGAAGCACGAGAAGCAGATATAGTTTTAGATGCAGATGGAAATGATTTTACTAATAGAGATGCAAAATCTTCATGTATGTCAAATTCAGATGTTGGAGCAGATGCGAAATTTTTTAATGCTAGCTATGATGATGGTAGTGCATGTTACGCAGGATTAACATTCACATTTGTTACTGATGCTTTAGAAAATTTGACTACAGTAGATGCATCTAAATTTACTGTGATTTTTGAAAAAGATGGATCAATCACAGAGGTCCCAGTTGCAAAAGTCAATAGACAAGGTAGTGAAGTTGAATTTACCTTCTCTTCTGAAATGGTTTATAATGCAAGTACAGGCTTAACTTCAGATAAAGAAGATATTCCTTTCACAATTATGCTACCTGCAGGACTGGAAGCAGAGAATTTACAGTATGATTACTCTATGTTAGGTGAGACTTGGGCAACCCCAAGAATAGTAAGAATACCAACAACAAAAAGTGGTTCTTTAAATGATGATAACTATGTAGCCGTTTTACCCGGTGGCTTTGGTGCTACTAACGGCATAGGTTCTAATTTGTTTTTAATTGACCTTCAAGATCCAGCCAACAATGGAGGAGCTATATTTGGGTCTGATGATAACCTAGGTCCAATAAAAATTGCTGATGTACCTGATAACGGTATAATCAATTCTGTTACTGGTGATCCTGTTGTTGTGACTCCTGATACATTTAGAGGCGTGCCTTGGAGAGGTGCTATGGTTTACATTAATGATTTAGAAGGAAAAGTTACTAAGATTAATTTAACAAATCAACAAAAAGACAATCCAGAAATTGATATATTTGATCAAAGAACCTTATTTAATATAAATGCAAACGATATAAATCAAAGAGTGAGTTACTTTGGTATGGAAGCTGCATATGGTCAAAGTACAAGAAATTTATGGTTGTTTGGTGGAACTGGCGATTTTAGAGACGTTGGTGCTAGGATTGATGGAATGGATAACTTATTATTTGGTATTAGAGATGTAGACTTTCCGAATTTTTTTCATGATGAAATCAAAGTTCCAAAAGCATCCTCTGAAGATGAAAATGGAAATTCTAATTTTACACAAGGAGCTCTTAAAGCGATTGCAAACGCACCTATTGTTGATGACAAATTCCCAGATCTAGCTGATTGTGGATACACAAGAGGTAGGAACAGAATGGAGGATTGTCCTGGAGCAGGAAGACTTGGATGGATATTTAAACTAGACAACCCAGAATTTAATAAAAATCCAAAAGGAGATGCGAATAATAGATTTAGAAAGGCTACAGCAATACCAACTATTTTTGGTGGAACTGTTTACTATCCTGTTTATGAGCCACCGCCAAAAGGAGAAACAACTTGTAGTGTTGGTAAAGCATTTATTTGTGCAGCTGATGATGAGTGTGGTATTAATCAAGCAGAAAAAATTCAGTTTGCAGAAAAAAATGTGAGATCTGAAAGTGAATTTGATGAAAGAGCAGGATGTTATTTTTTACAAAAAGGAATTCTTTCACAGTTTGTAATTTCAGGAAATAAACTATTTGCTAACGTAACAACAGAGTCGGATGATCAAGCAGATACCTTAGTAACCTTGTTAGGAAGTGATAAAGATATTCAAGTCTATAGAGGCAGTTGGCAAGAAAATTTTTAATTAATGTTAGTTAATAAGCATTAAGAAAATAAAATTTTATTTCTCTCAGATCATATGTTTTATAAAAACATAGAGTATTATGCCAAGAATTATATACGGACCAAATGGTATTTGAGATGACAAGTTTTTAGATTTGTTAATCAAAGATGGCAAAGATAATCCTAAAGCTATTATGGATGATAGAAATAATACAAAAGGTATTGAAACCCAGCCAAACCAAAATCCAACAGCCGATAATAGTTTAGCATCTCCTAATCCCATACCTTCTTTATTTCTTACTTTTTTATATACAAAAATAATTAACCATATAATTAAATATCCAATAACACCTCCAATTAATGAATTGATGTAGTTTGGAAATAAAAAATTATCTAAATTAGGATCAAATGATTTTATAAAACCAATAAACATTAATGGAAATGTTAAAGAGTTTGGAATAATGAAATGTTTTAGATCAATAAAGAAGATAATAACAAAAAAAACACTTAGTATTATTAGCAATAATGAGGTGATGCTAATTCCATAGAAATAATATATAATAGTAAATGAAATTGCAGTTATTAGTTCTACAATAAAATATTGAAAGCTAATCTTGTAGTCACAGTTTCTGCACTTTCTTTTTAATAATAAAAAGGAGATTAAAGGAATATTATCGAACCATTTGATTGTTTTTTGACAACTAGGGCAAAAAGATCGAGTAAATATAACACTTTTATCCATGGGTAAACGATGGATACAAACGTTAGAAAAACTTCCCCAGATGCAGCCTAAAACAAAAAATAGTACGAAAAACACTAATTAAATTTTAAATTGGGAGGCAATATTAATAATTCCGTCAATACAGTATTGAATAAGCACAACAGCGTCTTGCAAATGTATGTAAAGACCAGGAGTATTAATTATGATTTCCATAAAGGTTTAAATTATCAAAAAAAAAGTGTAATTCCAAATACAAAAATGTTTTTTAGACAAAAAAAAATTGAGCCAAACAAAGAAAACATAGCCTTAAATGAAGATTTAGCAATTATTACAAAAATGAATCAAGAGTTTGCAACATCTCTTGATTTAAAAGAAACTTTACAAACTGCTCTCGAAGTAATTATAAAAAGAATTGATGCACAGGCTGCAAATATTTTTTTGATTGATGAAAAAAAACAAGTTTTTCAATGTATCGCTTCTAAATATCAATCATATCTGGATGAATATGAAATACCTTTGACGCAAGGTGTAATGGGTAAAGCAGTTTTACAAAAAAAATGTATAAGAGTTGGAAACGTTCGAAAAGATGTAAGAGAAATTGCAGAATTTTATTTTGATTTGGATAACAAAACAAATTTTACAACATATTCTGTTTTATGCTCACCACTCATTGCTGCAAACGAATGTATTGGAGTAATTCATTGTTTAAATAAAAAAAGTAATTCAAAATTATTTGAAGAGAACGATAGAAAATTATTAGAAACTTTATCAGCACCTGCAGCGTTAGCAATTAGAAATGCAAAGATGGCGAAAGAACTCATTGATAAAAATAGAATTCAAAAAGAAATAGAGATTGTTGGTGAAATACAAAAAACTTTATTATCAAAAAACAAAAAAGAAAATTTTCCTATTGCTGGAATAAATATTCCAGCAAAGATTGTATCAGGAGACTTCTATAATTTTTCTGATTTAGGAGATGGGAAGTTTGGTTTTGGAGTTGCAGATGTTTCTGGTAAAGGAATTAAATCTTCTTTGTTAATGTCTAAAGCATCAAGTTTGTATAGATGTCTTAGTAAAACAATTTATTCTGCGTCTGACTTGCTAGATCTTTTAAATAAAGAAATATGTGAGACAACTTCACGTGGGATGTTTGTAACAATGTTAATTGGAATTTATGATAGTAAAAAAAATGAATTACTTTTATCAAATGCAGGCCACGAACCTCCACTTATCTTTTCTAGGGATGGAAAATTTTCTAATCATACAGAAGCAGGACCACCTTTAGGTATAATGTCAAAAATAAAATATAAAGAAACAAAAATTAACTTTGCAAACAGCTCAATGTATGTCTTTACCGATGGAATTACTGAAATTAAAGATCCAAGTGGAGAAATGTTAGGTGCAGATGGTTTTCAAAATTATATTATTAAACATAAAGATAAACCAAATCATGAAAGATTAAAAATAATTGTTGAAGATATAATTAAATCAGGAAAAATTCAGAAAGATGATCTAACAATTCTCGTTGTTGATGGAAATTAGTAGAGATGTTAGGTGCAAATAGTTTTCAAAATTTAATTATTAAACATAAAGACAAACCAAATCATAAAAAATTAAAAATAATTTTTAAAAATATAATTTAAACATGGAAAAGTTAGAAAGATTGTTAAACAATTCTTATTTTCGTGAAAATTAATTGAAATTTAGAAAAAATTTAAAAATTCACCTTAAATTAGAAAAAAAATATCAATTTTGAGGTGTATTTTTAAGTTTTTTTAAATTTAATCTTCAACTTCCCTCTTTAAGGAGTGTTCTCATTATAAAAATTATAAAAAAATTTTGATTTTTTTTATCTCTAACACAAAGAACTTTTACTCTAACACAAAAAAAATAGAAATTATAAAAAATTAGAAAAATGTTGAAAATACTCGCTTTTTAAAATTTTGTTCTATTTTAATAACTCTAACACAATTCTAACAAATTCAATTGTGTTAGAGTTGAATTCAATTGTCCCAAAATTTATGAAATAATATTTTAGATGCCATTTTATCAAAAATGGCTAATTTACTTGCTTTTTTGATATTTTAAATAACTTTTTCTAGTCCTAAACAAGTTTGTGTTGGACAATATTATATTTTGTGTTAGAGTTTTAGGAAAATTGTGTTAGAGAATTAAAAATTTTTAAAAATTATGGATGATAAAGAGAAAGAAAAATTTGGTGTCATTATAGACAAACAAAATCAATCTGAGAGTGAACAACCAAAAGTTGAGGAAAAATCTCTTGAAAATAAAAATATTGAGAGTGAACAACCAAAAGTTGAGGAAAAATCTCCAGAAAATGAAACTATAAAGACTGAAAACGAAAATATTGGTGTTTCAGACGTTAAACAGCCTGAAGATGAAAATAAAACTGAAAACACAAACCAAAATCAAGATCAATCCTCTGATAATGATGCAAATAATAATTTATCCTTGGCTGAACCAACAAATTTAAATGAAAATATTAATAATAATGAAAACAATGATGCTGAAAAGATAAATAAAGAGAATGATACTGAAGAAGAAAAAAAAGATCATCAAGTAATACATAAAAAAGACGGAAGATTACATATTTATGTAAGACAAGATAAGTACAAAGGGGAGCTTAAATCAAAAAATTGGGTTGGAAGAATTTATTTGGATGGCAAACAAAAAATTTTTTCCTCAGGAACACCAAATTTAGACGATGCAATACCAATTTTAGAAAAATGGTTTGATGATTTACACGCGCAGAAAGAAAAAGAACAAAATAACAATGATCAAACAGAAAGTAGTGACAAAACAAAAATTGAAAACACACAATCAGAACAAGTTAAAGAGACTATTTCTCCAAATATTAAAACAACAACTTTACAAAATCAAAATAATCAAAGTTTAAAAAATAATTTAGAAAATAATTCTACAATTAGTCAAAATAATCAAAACGAAAATCAAAAATCTAATATCACAACAAATTTATTAGACAAGTTAAAGAGCATAAAATTAAAAAAACCTGAGTTTGGAAAAAAAGATTCTACAAAAATATCTGGTGGCAAATCAATATCAAATATAAAAAATAAACTTGGGGGTTTCTTTAAATCTAAAATTGGAAAATCTTCTGTTCAAGGCGAAGAAATTATTGGAGTAGAACTTACTAATAAAGAAATAAGACTTGCCCAGATAACTTCAAACAAAGCAAATCAATGGATACTTGAAAAATTTTATACTCACAAAGTTGATTTACCTGATGATGCAACGGTATTAGATCATGCTGATAAAATGGGTGAAGAATTATCTCTTGCAATTCAAAAGTCAAAAATTACTACACCAAACGCTGCAATTGCAATACCTGTTACGAGCGCAATTATAAGAGTTGTTACTGCTCCATTAATGACAGATGAAGAATTACAAAAAGCAATAGACACAAACTCATTATGGGAAAACTTGGTTCAACTAACTGATAACCTAGACGATTATTCAATATTCCATCAAGTGATTAATAAAAATGATAAAGAAAATACTATGGATATTTTATTCGTAGCTTCAAAATTAGCAGATATTAATAATTACACGTCTATTATAAAGAGAAGTAGCTTAAATCCAGTTATCATTGATGTAAAATGTTTTGCACTTAAATCAGCTGTTGACCAAATAAATCAAATTTCAAAAAATGCTGAGGATGCAAATTTAACAGCAGTTCTAGAATTTGGATTAGATGAAAATTATTTAATGATATTATATGAAAATAACCCAATAATTACTGACATTTTTATAAGAAACCAAGATAGAGAAATTTTACAAAATTCACAAGACCAAGAAGAGAAAGAGGCTTTAGTAAGAAGATTTATCACTCAAGTTAAGCAAGCAGTACAAGATTTTGAGACAAAATATGAAAAAAGAATAAGAAATATAAAAGTAGTTTCTGATTTAGTAAATGTTGAAGATTATTTATCTACTTTTAGAAAAAGTATGGCCAATGTTGGCTTTAATTTATTTGATCCAATAGATGGATTAAAAATTCCAGAACAAAATGTTGAGTCAACAAACCTACAAAATAGATCGTACTTATCTACAGTAATAGGTCTTGCTTTTAGAAAATTAGATGTGTTTGGTTATTATAAATTTGTAACAGCGGTAAAAAATATCAATCTTCTTCCCGACAGAGCAGGCATGATAAAACAGAAAAAAATGAAAGCGTTTTCTAAATTTGCTTTCAAAGGAGTAGCGGGAGCTGTTCTTGTAATTTATACTTTATTGTTCGGATTATCATTTTGGCAAATTTATTCTTACAATTCAAAATTAAAAAATTATGATAAAATTGTAAAAGAACATAAAATAAAAGAAAATCAAAAAAAGAAATTCAGTAAAGAGTTAGGCGTGATGACTAAAACGTTGCAACTAAGTCGAACTCTTAAGTCAAACAAAAGTTTAAGTTATAGATACTTAGCACAAATAGCTATGAGTGTACCAAAAAGGGTAAAATTTAATTCTATAGAATATGATGGAAAAAAATCTATCATTCTTCTAGGCTCTGCTGCAACCGATCAAGATATTTTAAAATTGATTAATAATTTAAATACTCAAAAGTTAGTCGGGCAAGCATCTTTGGGTTCTATGAATTTACCAAAATCAAGAGCTGGGTCTAGCTCTAAAAAAGGATTTAAAATTTTAGTGAAAGTAAAAGGATAAATTTTATGGATTTAAAAAATATTGATTTAAAAAATATTAAGTTTGATGAAATTATATCTAAAATTAAAACTATTGAAAAAAAAGTATTAATTAAAATAGGTATTGGTGTTGGTTCAGTTGTTGTTTTCTTAATTATTTATTATGCCATTTTAAGTCCTATAGTTGAAAAAAAGAAAATTCAATTAGAGGATATGAATGTAAAAAAAACAGAGATTACAAAATTCAATAATGATATTGTATCAATTAAGAAGAAGATTAAAAAAGTAAAACCAGAATACGAGAACTATTCAACACTTTTCCATTCGAAATCAGAAGTTGAGGGGCTTTACCAAACGTTAAGTGAATATGCTTCATTAAACGGATTAGTTATTTCTAAAATTAATAAGGGAAACCTCGTAGCTGTCACAAAAAGCTCATTATCAACATCAAAAAAGAAAAAGAAAAAAAAGAAATCAAAGAAAAGTAAGAGTGCAGAGTCACAGAAAAAAAATATCGCTTATTACAGGATACCCGTTAGTTATGAAATTAAAGGCAATTTCCTTGGTTATATTAAGTTTAAAAGACAAGTCTCCCTTTCTCAAAAGATGTTAAACTTTGACAAAGAATCCATAAAAGTGTTAAAAGGAGATACAACCAACGCGATAGTTGTAACAGGAGTATTAACAATAGTGGGGTTACCAGATGAGTTTTTTTAAAATTGCTCTTTTGACTTTATTATTAATGTCTTTTTCTAAAATTGGCTTAGCTGACAGCCACGAAGAACCATTACCTTTAAATGACCCATTTGCGGGAGACGATGGGACTGCCAGCACAATAGTGTCGGATGTTACTCAAGAAGAAGAATTAATGAATTTGAGTAAATATAAATTAGTAGGAGTTTTTAATGGCTCTTTAAAATCGTTTGCAACTTTTGTGGATGACACAGGTGAATTTATAACTCTTGAAGTACAAGAAGAATTATCAAAAGGATTAAAATTAGTTGATGTAAATATTAAAGAGGCAATATTTCAAAAAGGAGAAAGTAATTTTATATCCCTAAATTTTAAAAACCAAATTAGAGAAACAAATGAATTTTAAATTTATTATACCCATAATTTTATTATCAATCTTTTTAACTGGATGTACTACAAATGGTAAATTCAATAAAAAGGGTGGGTTCAAACATGACACACCACTCATAAAAGATGATATAAGAATAACAGGAAAAGAAACTGTTGATAAAACAGTAGAAATGGGACCTCAACCTATTGAAGGTGATGTAATAAAACTTGGAAAAAGAAAACAAATATCTTCTCAACAAAAAACAAATTATCTTTTAATTCCTGAGAGTTATAAATCCTTAAAACAAAACGTATCATTTAAGTTTCAAAACTTAGATTATAGAGAAGCTATGAATCTTATGGCTCAGGCGGGGGATATAAACATTTTAGTTGGTGAGGAAGTTGCAGGGTCAATAAATGCACAATTAGTCGACGTTCCTTGGGATAAAGCTTTTAACGCAATATTAGATTTAAAAAATTTTGCTGCTGACTTTGATGTCTCAAGTAATTTAATTAGAGTTCATTCCCCATCTAATTTGACAGCACAGGAAAGTACTAAATCAGCTCGAGCTTCAGCAGTTAAGAAAAAAGTAGAACTAGAAGATTCAGTTGAACCAATAATTTCAGAAATATTTAGACTTTATTATATAACGCCAGCTGAAGCAAAAAAAACTTTAACAGAACTTTTTGCATCAATTGATGATAATTTTACACCAATTAAAATTACCGAAGAAAAAACTACTAGATCTGTTATTGTAAGAGGAAAAGAAACTGATTTAGATATTGTTGATAAAATTATTAAAGAAATAGATGTAAGAACTAAACAAGTTTTAATTGAGGCATTTATTGTTGAGGCCAATTCTGATTTTGAAAGAGCATTAGGCACAAGACTAGGTGGATACTATAGAAGACAAGGAGAAATTATCGGAGGTATCCAAAATGCAAGTACTGGGGATGGACCTGCTAATGCAGGTACTGCAGTTCTTGGTGCAGCCACTGATAGTCTCACAGATTTTTCTGCTGCAGGAGCAACTAGTGGTATTGGTATTTTAAAAAAGACGGGTTCAGCAGTACTTAAAGCAGAGATTACTGCGCTAGAGATAGAAGGTTTAGGCAAAACAATTTCAAATCCAAAAGTATTCACATTAGATAATCAGGTCGCTACTATTACTCAAGGTGAGGAAATACCTTATGCATCTAGCGGTGATGGAGGAACTGACACACAATTTAAAGAGGCAGCTTTAAAGATGACAGTCACGCCAAGTATAATTGGAGATGGAAATGTGCTCTTAACAATACAAGTTAATAACGACACTCCAAACAGATCAAATGCAGGTGATCCTGCTATTAACAAAATGGAAATTAGCACCAAATTACTGGTAGCTGACGGTGATATTGTTGTCATCGGTGGTATCAAAAAAAATTCCACAACTAATAGCAAACAACAAACACCAGGTGTAGGCGATACCCCAGTTATAGGAAATTTGTTTAAAGGAAAATCAAAAACTGATAACTTAGATGAGTTATTAGTATTTATAGCACCAAGAGTTTTATAATATGTTGAAGATAAGTCGAGAAAGCGAAATAAATCTTATAAATGTACTTATAGATAACGATATTATCTCAGGTAAAGACTTAGTTAATATAAAAAAAATTAGTACCGAAGGGAACAAATCTCAAATTGATGCTGTCTTTGAATTAAAACTTACTGATGAAAAGCAAATAGTAGATGTATTAGTTAAAGAGCAAAGTTTAGACATTGTTGATTTATCAAAGCATGCAATTACAGATGAAATTAAGTCTGTGCTTCCTTCAAACTACATCAATGTAAATTTTGTAGCTCCATTTAAAGTTGAGGGTAATACTCTGCATATTGCAATTTCAGACAGTTCAAAACTTGGTTTGATGAGAAATTTAAAAGCTATAACTAAAAAAAATATTGAATTACATGCAGCAAAAGTCTCAGAAATATCAAAGTTTATAGACAAGCTTTTAAGTGAGAGCGGTGACGTAACAACAGAAACTATCCGAAAAGACAATAGAGAAAAAACTAAAACTTTTGAATCCGAACTTGGTGAAGCAGGGGAAGTTTTAGATAAAAAACCAGAGGAAGATATTGAAGCAATAGAAAATGAATCAGAAGTTATAAAATTTAGTACCGCTGTTGTTGCAGAGGCAATTAAATTAGGTGTTAGTGATATTCATATTGAGCCTTATAGATTCTCATCAAGAGTAAGATATAGATTAGATGGAATGTTACAAGAACAAGATCAGTACCAAAAATTTTTACATGATAATTATGGTGCAGTTGTTACTCGATTTAAAATAATGGGTAAACTAGATATTGCAGAAAGAAGATTACCACAAGATGGAGCAATCAATTTTAAAATTGAAGGTAAAGTTGTAGATTTACGTTTATCTATTTTGCCTACTGCAAATAATGAAAGAATTGTAATGCGTATCTTAAATAAAGACGCAGGAGATATAACTTTAGAACAATTAAATTTTGATGACACCGACTTAAAAAATCTTAGAAAAGCAATTCATAGTACACAAGGTTTAGTTCTTGTAACTGGTCCTACAGGATCAGGAAAAACTACAACCTTATACAGTATTTTAAAAGAAGTAAGCAAACCACATTTAAATATTTTAACTGCAGAGGATCCAGTTGAATACGAACTTGATGGTGTTGGACAAGTTCAAATTAAAGATGATATTGGATTAAATTTTGCAGCTGCCCTAAGATCATTTTTACGTCAAGATCCTGAGATTATTCTGGTTGGTGAGATGAGAGATAAAGAGACAGTTGATATTGGTTTAAAGGCTGCTCTAACGGGTCACCTTGTTTTTAGTACTCTTCACACTAATGATGCACCTAGTACTATTACAAGATTACAAAATATGGGTACACCAGATTATTTAATAAGTGCAGCTTGTACTTTGGTATTAGCGCAAAGGTTAGCAAGAAAATCATGCAAAGACTGTAGGGTACCTGATGAAGATGTGACGCCAAAAGTTTTAACAGATCTTGGTTTCTCACCTGAGTTGGCATCAAGAGTAAAAGCACAAAAAGGTAAAGGATGTCCTAAATGTAAAGATACAGGATTTAAGGGAAGAATGGGTATCTATGAGATTTTAAATGTAACAAAACCAATTAAAGAGGCAATTTTAAAGAAAGCAACTACTCCAGAGTTAAAAGAAATCGCTACTAAAGAGGGTTTTCAAACCATGGCTGACATGGGCAGAAAAATGATTGCGGCTGGAGATTTAAACTTTAGAGAGTTTGAACGAGTGCTTTCAACTTCATAATTAGCAAATGGAATCATACACATATAAAGGAATTTCAGCTGGTAAGTACATAGAGGGCGAAATTGAGGCTTTAAATCAAGACGAGGCTTCTCACAAACTAAAAGAACAAAAAATAATTATAACTAATTTAACAAGAGGTAAGAAAAAAAAAGACGGCACAAAAGATAAGCCTAAAGGCAAAGGCTTTAGCTTATTTAAAAAGAAAGTAAAAAATGAGGATTTGGTTGTTTTTTCAAAGCAATTTGCCACCATGGTAAAAGCCGGACTTCCAATTTTGAATGTACTTGAAATGCTAAGAGATCAAGTAGAAAACCCAGCGATGAGGGATGTGGTAGAAGATATTAGAAAAAGCCTAGAGGGAGGTGTTTCGTTATCAAAATCATTCGAAAAATATCCTGATCTATTCGATAACGTATATGTAAATTTAGTTAAAGCTGGTGAGGCCAGCGGTAAACTAGATGTTTTTCTTTTAAAAATCGTCGATGCATTAGAGAAAAGAGAAAAAATAAAGAAGAAGATTAAAAGTGCCTTAATGTATCCAAGCATAATGTTTACAGTTGCTATAGTAGTTAGTGCATTTATGTTGATTAAAGTGGTTCCTGTATTTGCAAAAATGTATGACGGAATGGGTATTGCTTTACCTAAGCCCACTGCAGTTATTCTGGGCATGAGCGATTTTTTAAGGGGAACAGGCGGACTGGTAATGCTTATCTCTATTATTTCTTTTGTAGTGGCTTTTAAATATTTAACAACTAAAAATCCAGCAATACGATATAAATGGCATAGACAAGTTTTACGAATGCCAGTGTTTGGTGACCTTATTTTAAAATCATTGATTGCAAGAATTTCTTTAATACTAGGGAATTTAAGTGCAGCAGGTGTCAACTTATTAGAAAGTTTAGACATTGCAAAGTCAGTCAGTAATAACGTAGTTGTGACAGAGGCAATTGACAATGTTAAGAAGGGAGTTTTTTCTGGAGAAACTTTAACTAAACTTTTTTTAAAAGAACCTTTGTTTCCACCTACTTTTAGTCAATTAATATCGGTTGGTGAACAAACTGGTCAACTTGATGAAATGTTTAATTCTGTTGCTATGTATTATGAAGAAGAATTCGACGGGGCAGTAGATAACATGTCTAGTTTGATTGAACCTATAATGATTGTATTCATGGGTTTAATGATCGGTGGTTTAATGATTGCAATGTACTCACCAATATTCAATGTTGGTGCGTTAATAAATTAATTAATTTTTTTTGTTAATACTAAATGGTTAACCCATCCCTTTTCATCTTTTTTAAATACAGCTGCATCCATAATTTGCTTAATAAAAAAAGTACCTAAGCCCCCAGGTTTAATATCATCTAGTTTTCTATGTTGTACATTTCCAGGAACAACAGCTTTACCTTTATCAAAAAAACCTATTTCTAATTCTGAGTCTTTCATTGAAATTTTAATTTGCATTCTGTCAGTTGTGTTTTCTACATCTTTATAACCATGCTTGACTATATTTTGTGCCGCCTCTGCAATTGCTAAAACTAATTCGTCTTTTAAGTCTTGTTCAAGTTTTAATTTTTCAAATACTTCTCGAGAAAAAACTCTCACTTCTTTTAAACTTGCGGTGCTGACTAAAAAATCTTTAGATTCTTCTATATTCATTATTCAAGGTTAAGAATCTGTTCAAGTTTTGCCATCATAATTACTTTTAAAACAGATTTACTTACTTCTTTAACTATTACTTTAGTGTTATTTTCTAGAGCCTTTTGATGGCTTTCAATCAGAACAGAAATTCCTGAAGAGTCCATGTAAGAAACATCTTTTAAATTAAGGTGAACTTCTTTGCCTGACTCCACTAAAGGTAAAATTACCTCTTTAGCCTTTTCAGTAACGTCCATATCAATTTCACCATTTAGAAATACAGTACTGACGTTTCCCTCTTCTGTTACTTTATATGTCATAAACTTTAAAATTTTTTACTGATAACATAAAATAATCATAAAATGTATAATTTTTGATCAATCTGGGTGAAATCATTTGTTTTTAATAGAATTTTTGATGTTTATAAAGTATTTACATATCAAATAAATTATTATTAATTATCAATTAATAATTAAAAAAGAGGGACAAAAATGAAAAATAACAAAGGTTTTACACTTATCGAATTGTTAGTAGTCGTAGCAATTATTGGAACTTTAGCTGCTGTTGGGGTAGTTGCTTACAATGGTTACACAACCGCTGCTAAAAAAAATGCATCAAAGGCTATTCATGCAAATTTAGTGAAATATGTTTCATCTGAACTTGCGAAATGTAATTTAGATACAAGCTCAGAAATTTTTGAGGGAGAGGCAGAATGTGGTGATGATGCAGGTGAAATTGCAACGATGTTAGTTGGAACTAGCACTCCTTTAACAGACAAGGATCCATACGATGGTGGTAACGCAGCAGTTGCAACAGCAGACTCAGATAATCCTGAGGGTGATACAGTTGTAACAGGAACAACAGCTACAACTGAACAACCAGAAACAGTTTTAACTATTGTGACTCGTTGGGGTAAGAAAGCAACTGAAACTACAACAAACACTATACAGATTGATTAATTAAGTTAGTTGTAACTTGGTGAGCGTAAAAAAAATTAAAACTTTTAAAGGTTTTACACTTGTAGAACTATTAGTTGTTGTAGCCATTATAGGAATTTTAGGTGCAGTCGGCACTATTGCTTATAATGGCTATACTAAGGGCGCAAGAGTAACAGCTGCCAAAAATACTTTAATGCAAATATCTTTGGCTCAATCAGAACATTTTTCTAATGCTGGTTTTTACTGGACAAGTGGCGAAGATTGCGCAGAGAGTTATACAAAAGAAGCAGGTAATGCTGTTAATCAAGAAGTTGGAAATAACCTTTTTTCTAATGCAAACTATATTGATAGTAAGATAGAATTTTATTTCTGCGTTGAAGACGAAGGTGGAGCCTCAGGTTTTATAGCAACTGCGGTATATAAAGACGGTTCTTGTACACTCACAGTTAATGATACCAATACTGTTGATGACAGTTCTTGCTAATATTGCCTTATTATCTTAATAGTTGAAAAAAATTAATATACCAAATATCCTCCAGTGTTTATGTTTTTAAAGTTAAACAGATTAAAGCTAGTTTTAATATCAACATTTTTGTTGATCACGACTTCCGTATTTTCTTCTGAAAAAAATATTACCTATATGCAAATTTTACAAAAACCAAATGATTTGGATTTGAATTTAAAATATGCACAGCAACAAGGTAAAATGGGAAACTACAAACAAACGATCTCAACCCTTGAAAGATTAACTATGATTTATCCAGAAAATATTGAGATCAAGTTATATTTATTATCTGTTTTAGTCCAAGTGGACTCACCCGAGAAAGCCACCACAATTATTGAGGAGATGAAACTAAGAACAGATCTTAGTCCAGAAGATTTAGAATCTCTTAAAGAAATTGAAGAAGAAATTTTAGATAGAGAACCTAGCTTATGGAATATAGCGGCAGACATTGGATTTGGTTTAAACTTTACTGATAATGTAAATAGTGTTTCAAAAACTAGAACCAAAATGGAGTCTGATGCAATAACACAATTTAATTCAGCGTTATTTGATAGAACAGAAAGTGGATCTTTAGGAATAACTGCAACGAGACCCATAGGTGAAGAGTCATCTTTATTATTAAATTTTGCTCATACAACATCTAATCAATATAAAGAAGCTGATGATGATTTTCAAAGTTACGGTTTTACCATTGGTTTAGATACTACCTTAGGAAATCAAAGTTTAAGTCCTTATTTAATAGCAAATAAATCTGACGCTCAACATGATGCTGATAGTTTTTCTTTTATGTATGGTATTGGAGGATTTTTTTCAGTTGGGGAAAGAAATTCTTTTAGCTATGGGTATTCCTACACTGATGCCAAAGCTAATCAAAATCACTCGGACTTAACTGCACAAGAAACAAATTCAATTTCACACAATTATACTTTAGGTTACGATTTAATCATTACCCAGATAATTTCATCTTCATTAAGTTTAGGTTACACTGATAGTGATGCAGTCGTTGATGCAGGAAATGATGCTGAGACTTATGATATTGGTCTTGTATTAAATTTTGCATTTCCTTGGGCATTTATATCTGTTGGTAATTCTCATAGTTTTAATGATTATAAAAAAGAGGATACCACTGTTAATTCAAATAGAGTTAGATCAGACCATTCTATGACTTCTGATATAATGATTACAAAAGCTTTAGGGGATTTTTTCCCAGCATTAGATCCAAATAGAACTTTATTTATAAATTTATCTTATGAAAAATTAATATCTGAAGCGAATATATTAAATTACGATTATATTGCAGATTCTTTTGCTCTTAGTTTTACTAAGTCTTTAAGTATAATGAAGTAAATTTTGCTATTTTCTTAAATTTGGCTATTAAAGTTGTTATTTTTAGCCATTTTAAAGACCCATTTTGAATATAAAATATTTTATTTTTCTAATAAGTCTGTTATTTATCAACCTTATGAATAAAATTTTAACAATAATTCTAGCTTTGTTGTTTTTTGGAAGCTTAAGCGCTAAGGCAAACGAAGAGCTAACCATAGAGAAACAGTTAGTTGGAATTGTTGGAGCAATCTCAGGTACAGTTAAAACTGAAACTAGAGAATTAAAAACTGGCGACAAAATTTACTTAAATGAAACAATTGTTGCTGGTTCAGGCTCTGGTACTCAAATTTTATTATTAGACCAATCAACTTTTACAATTGGTGAAGATTCAGAGGTTGTTATGGATACATTTATTTTTGATCCAGCAACCAATGATGGAAAAATAGTTGCAAGCGTGAAGCAAGGAAGTTTAAAAGTAATATCAGGATTAATTAGTAAAAAAAATCCTGATAGCTTAACCGTTGAAGTTCCTGAGGGTACACTAGGTTCAAGAGGAACTGAGTTCCAAACAATCGTTTCAAAAGGAAGAACGGATACTTTATTGATTGGTCCAGGAAAAAATAATACTCTAGGTATGAGACCTGGAGCAGTTCTTGTTGGAAACAATTTTGGATCTACTTTATTAGACAATCCTTATAGCATTACATCAATGTCAAAAGGTAAAGCTCCTGGTCAGGCAAGAAAGATTACTAAAAATCAGTTAAAGAAATTTAACAAAAAAATGAAGTCATTAAGGGTCGCAAAATTAAGCCCAGACTCAACAAAAGCCGAGAGAAAAGCAATTAAAAAAGAACTTAAAAAAGAATTAAAAGCTCTTGGATTTGAAAAAGAAGAAATTAAATCAATCATAAAACAAAATATTAAGAAAGATAAAAAGAAAAAAGTAGCTATCAAAACTGAAAGAGCAGAAAAAAAGAAAAAAGCTAAGAAAAAGAAAAAAGCAAAAGCAGAAAATAAAAAAGGTAAAAAGAAAAAAGCAGTCAAGAAAAAAGGTTCTAAAAAGAAAAAGGCTGTGAAGAAAAAAGCTTCTAAAAAGAAAAAAGCTGTGAAGAAGAAAGCTACTAAAAAGAAAAAAGTAGTGAAGAAAAAAGCCGCTAAAAAGAAAAAAGTTGTTAAGAAAAAACCAAAGAAAAAGAAAAAGGTAGTTAAGAAAAAACCTAAGAAAAAGAAAAAAATTCAAAAGAAAAAAAGAACAGCTAAGAAAAAAGCTAAGAAAAAGAAAAGAAAGAAAAAGAAGTAATTTTTAGCAATTACTCAATACCATTTACTTTAGTATAATTAGAGTTAAATTCCATTTGTGAAAGCTTTTTTTCAAAAATACGCTAATTATTTTACTTTTTTAATTTTATTAGTTTTCCTCATATTAATCAAAATTATTAATCCTGCATTTGTTAAATCAATTTCATACTTAAGTTTTGATTTATATCAAAAAGTATTTGCTGAAAAAAAAGACTCGGATGTTGTTATAATAGATATTGATGAAAATAGTTTAGGAAAGTTTGGTCAGTTTCCTTGGAATAGAAAAGTTTTTGCTGACATTTTAGATAAAATAAACGAGTCAAATCCAAAAGCGATAGGTTTCGATATTTTTTTTACTGAAAAAGATAAACAGTCTCCTGATGAAATTATAAAATCTTATGGTTTAGTTCCATCTGACATGGCAGAGCTTCAGAATTTAAAAAGTCCAGATGAAATTTTTTCCGAGAAACTTAAACAATCTAAATCAATAATTGCAGTTTTAGGGAGTAATGTTCCCTCACATTCCAATTATGATCGAAAAGCTAAGGCTAGATTTTTATCGAAAGGCGGTGATCCAAAGAAATTTACTTATTCATATCCATATTCAATTGGTTCACTTGAAGTATTAGAAAAGGATGTGAAAGGTTTGGGTTCGATTTCTTTCTTAGATCAATTAGACGGTATTATTCGATCATTACCCTTGGTGGTACAGTTTGATAAGAAGATATACCCAACCATGGGACTAGAAATGGTTCGAGTGGGTTCAAAACAGAAAAATATTTATATTGAATTAAATGAAGTCGGCATTCAAAGAATTAGTGCACGACCCTATAAAATCAATTCAGACCCCAATGGTATAATTTGGATTAAGTACAAAAAGTCAGATAAAAATCAGTATATATCTGCAGGTGATGTCTATGATGGAAAATTTCAAACAGATTTTTTTACAGATAAATACGTTTTAATTGGTGCCTCTGCGCAAGGTCTTTTTGATTTAGTTAAAACTCCTCTTGGGATAACTATTCCAGGGGTAGAAGTTCATGCTAATGTTATTGAGAATATTTTAGATCAATCCTATTTAATAAGAAATCCTAATACGTATATATTTGAGCTGTTATTTTCTATTATTGTAGCTTTAATTACGTTTATCTTATCTCAAAGAGTAAAACCTAAATTAAGTTTATCCATCTTTTTTGGAAATATTCTAGCCATTATAGTTATTGGTTTTTATATTTATAAATTTAGATCTGAATTGGTTGATATGAGCTACCCAATTTTTATTGTAACAGTAACTTTTTTAACGGGTTTATATTTTAGATTTATTGAGGAAAACAAAATAGCTTTAGATAACTTACAAAAAGAAGCTAAACTTTTAAAAGAGCGTGAGCTTGCAGCGGGTGTTCAAAAAAGCTTATTTCCAGATATATCAAAATTTGAAAACTTCATCTTTGCCAAAAACGTTCCCGCTCGAGATGTATCTGGAGATTATTTTGATGTCGTAAGAGCAACACCGGAAGAATACTTTTTTACCTTGGCCGATGTATCAGGAAAAGGGGTTAAGGCGGGTATGTATATGGCAAAAGCATCGTCCATATTTAGAACTCTTACTAATTTAAAGTTCCCTTTAGAAAAAGTTGTCTTTGGAGTGAACAATGAGCTTGTTGAGGCAAAATTCAAAGGGATGTTTGTTACTGCTGTTTTTGGGAAATTAAACATTAAAACAGGAGAACTTGTATTTATTAATGCAGGGCACGAAAGTATTTTAACTTTTGATCAAAATAAAAATTACGAATATATCAAATCAGAAATGCCACCCATTGGAATTGTTAAATATTTTACAGAGTCTATGGTCAAATCAAATACTATGAATCTAAAAGATAAGACATTTGTTGTTTATACTGACGGTGTAACGGAAGGCTATTTAAAAAATGGTGAAGAATTAGGAGCCGAAGGAGTACAAAAAATCATAGATGGTATGTCAGAAGTGACACCAAAAACTATTGTTGAGTCTATTGAAAAAGAATTAAACTGGGGTGCTGAAAAATTAAGAGATGATATTACTTGTATGGCTATAAATATAAATAATACTGAATTAATAAAGAAAAAATAATCCAACATGATAAAGAAGGTATTTTTTAAAATTTTCATTATTTCTTTTTTTGTTTTAACCTCAAATTCATTTGCGGTAGTTATGCCAGTTTTTAAGCAATCAGCTTCTGTGACTGATATTACTGGTGATCCTATTGGTGGTCCAGCAGATGTTACTTTTAGTCCAGACGGAACAAAAATTCATTTCACTAATTTTTCGAATAACGTGAGTTTTGGTTTTTTGCGTCAATTTACTTTAACTACACCTTTCGACATTAGCACAATGGATACTTCTTCTGAGGTTCGATTAAATTTAAATGCTGGATCTGATGATGTAGGTAGTTTTATTCAAGGTCATGAATTTAATAGCGATGGAACAAAAGTTTTTGTTATAAGTCAAAACGGTACATTTAATATTCATACTTTGACTACTCCGTATGATATCTCAAATTTTTCACAAGATGCAGATGATGGAGTTAGTGATTATAAAACTGCATTTAGTGCTGGTGATGGGGATGTTAGACCACGAGATATCACATTTAATAATGATGGAACTAAGATGTATTTTGTCGATGGTGGTAATAATAACCAAGGAGATGGAGGAGTGGTGGAATATGATTTAAGCACTCCTTTTGTTCCATCCACAGCAACTTTTGTAAATGAATTAGTTGTTACTAATGAACTTTCATTATTCGAACAAGATGTCGAATTTGATGATGATGGAACAAGAATGTATGTAATTGACTCTCATACATCCGCAAATGCAAATGCCAAAATTGCTGTCTATAAATTATCGACACCTTTTCATACAAGCACAGCAACTTTTGTTGGGAGTATAAAAAATTTCTTTAATGCATCAGGTGGATTAGGAACTCCAATTGGATTAGGCTTTTCTAGTGACGGAATGAAACTCTATCAGACAACGTACGAAATTGGTGGATCAGGTGATCTCGATAGAGTATATGAATATGATTTAACCTGTCCATATGGTATCGTAATTTGTGAAAATGAGGTAGCCACAGTTGTCAGCGCCCAAGTAGAAATTGCTAAAAATGTTATGTATCAGAATTCATCAAACATTTTCAAAAGGTTTGATTGGTTACGAAGAAATGAAGAGAGAATAACTCTAAATAATCATAATATTAAACTAAATATCAATAATCCAATTTTAGCAAAATTGAAAACTAATTTAGAAAATTCATTAAAAAATAAGTTAGATCAATCATTTATAGACATACAAAATAGTCAAGCATCATTAAAAAATAAAAAACCAATACCTAATAAAAAAAATTGGTCTTACTGGTCACATGGGGATATTTCAATAGGAAGACAGGGAGATACATTATCTTTAAAACCTAAAGAAATAAAAGCTAGAGGGCTTATGTTTGGAGCAGATAAATTAGTAGATAGTGGAATTTTTGGATATGCTTTTAGATATGGAAATGATGTAGTTAATGTAAAATCATCAAACGAAGAATTAGATACTCATTCTTTTACTTTTAATATTTATGGAAGCATTCCTCTAAAAAATCAAACTCATCTAAATGCTTTAATAGGCGCAAGTTTATTAAGTATGAATCAGATGGCTTTTGGATCATATACAGCAAAAAGGAATGGCAGACAAATTTTTACATCCATAACTCTTGAAGACGAAAATCAATACACTAAATATGATTTAATTCCATTCGGTAAACTTGAGTTGGGTATAACCCAATTTTCAGATTACACTGATTTTAGCATATCACCTATCAGTGCTAACATTTATGATAGTCTTACTTTTAAAACTGGCAGTATTTCATCAGGTTTAAAATTTGATAGTGTTCTATATTTAGAAGATAAAACTTTAAGTAGAAATGGTTTCATTGAATATATTTATGATTTTACACCTGATATTGATTATTTTTATAAAAGTAATGCTGACAATAAAACAAACAAAAAAACTGTAAGTGCCTATTCACCACATAATATTAAAGGAAATATTGGTTTCGAGTATGCACGAGAAAGTGGTTCTACCTTTGCAATTAATTATGAAAGATATCAAAGTCTTGATGAAAGTGGTCACACAGACAGTTTATTATTTAAATTAGGAAGAATAAACAAACAAAATACAAATTTTGATGTGATTTATGATCCGATGAATAATAATAAGACTAAAATAAGTTATTTGAAAAATCTTGGCAAATTCAAACTAAAAGTAAATTCTAATTATAGTTTATTTAGTAAAATCCCCGACTATGGGGCAAACATTGAATTGTCAGGAACTTTTTAGTATCTTCAAATTTGAAATTTTTTTCTTATAAAGTGTTTATGAAAAATACAAAAAATTTGTAAAGATGAGAATAATAAATTTTACTTTCTTTGTTTTTTTATTTTTAATTACCACAGCTAAAGCATCTGAATTACAAATAAAATGGAGAACAAATTTACTTGTTCCAAGACCAGATATAGCTTCAAGTGGAGGCCACGTATGTTTTGATGAACAAGGAACTCAAATTAATAGGCCTGGAGCTAGAGAACCATCAGACGTTGCTTTTAGTAATGATGGTTTAACTTATGTTATCGGTAATATACTCAATGATGGTATAGGTAATCGAATAATAGCTTATAAATTAACCACACCTTTTGATTTAGACACTGTCAAAAATGATTGTTCACAGCTTCGTTTTAATCCTTGGAAAGATATGACCACTGAAACAAATGAAAGAGTAGAGTCTATAAGATTTAGCCGTGATGGTTCAAAGTTTTTTATTGTAAATGAAAATGGGGAAATATTTAGTTATGATCTTTCAACGCCATTTGATTTGTCAACCCGGTCATATATTACTGAGTTAGATTTAACTGGATCTAGAATATCAATAGAGTTTAGTGCTGATGGTATGCAATTGTTCAAATTGGATGGACAAAATAAAGATCCAACGATTGAAGTTTATGATTTACCTGGTCCTTATGATACTTCTTCAGCTACATTAAATTATACGTTGGATTTAAATGATACAGAAATAGAAACACTTCAATCTCCTGCACATATGCAAGCTTTAGATTTTGAATTTAATGATACTGGAAGTGCAATTTATATCTTGGCGCAAACAACAAATCCTGGAAATGATACTGGTTATAGTAAGTCTGCTATCTTCCAATATAACACTGCAGCAAATTACGACATATCATCTGTTCAATTTAAAGGTCGATGGAATGTGGTATTTGATCCTAATGATGATCATGCTGGTATAGGAATTCCATATGGTTTCGCATTTGGTGCTGCAGGAATGAAATTATTTGTAACGAATCTTAGAGATGGTGACAATCAACATGATAAGACTAATGAATATAATTTAGAGTGTCCGTACGGTATTTATGAATGTACATCGGATGCAAGATCTAATTTAGGGTCCCAAGTAGAGCTAGCAAAACAAAATATAAGTTTAAATACATCAACAATATTTAAGAGATTTGAATGGATTAAAAGAAATAGAAATAAAGAAAATCTTAATAATTTTTCTATAAATATTGATACAGATAATCGTTTATTAGTATCTTTAAAAGATAGTCTTCAAGTTTCTTTAAATAATAAAAAACCCCGAAATGACAAAAAAAATAAGAAATCTGACTGGTCTTTTTGGAACCATGCAGATATTTCTATAGGAAGTTTTGATGCGACATCGTTTGAAAAACCTAAACAAATTCGCACAAGAGGTCTAACTTTTGGTGCTGATAAAAAATATGGTGAAAATAAATATTTTGGTACTGCAATAAGATATGGAAATAGTGATTCAGATATTAAGTATTCTTCACAAGGAATAAATTTAAAGTCTTTAACCTTAAATATGTATGGAACTGTACCCATAGATCAATATCGATACACAAATGCTATTTTAGGATTGAGTATACTAAGATTTGATCAAAGATTTTTAGGTAAGATTACTGGCGAAAGAAATGGTAAACAAGCTTTCACTGCCTTAAATTTTAGGACAAAAAAGACTTATGGTAAATTTAATTTTACTCCTTCTGCAAGATTTAATTACGGTATAACTAATCTATCCGATTTTACTGATTTTATTTCTAAAGCAAAATCAGGAACAAATATTATTTATCAAGAAGAAACTTTTGAAAATGGAGAAATTGCAGGTGGTTTTTTATTTGATATCGATGAAATAAAAGTTACAAATGGAATTTCAAGACCTAATGGTGGACTTGAGATGATATTAGATATTTCACCAGATTTATCCTTTAATCATTCTAATGTTGGTGGAACAAAAACAAATACAGCTAAAATTGAAAAGTATTCACATAAAAAATTAAAAGGAAACATTGGAATTGAAACTATTTATGAAAATGGAATTACTTTTTCTATTAATTATGAAAAGATAATACACAAAGATAAAGAACGATCGTATTCACACCAAGATATATTTTTGATTAAGTTTGGTCGTATAAACAAAAATGATTCAGAGTTTGCAATGAATTTTAATCCAAATCAAAATAATAAGACTGAGTTAAGTTATACAAAAAAATTTAATAATTTTAACGTCAAAATAGACTCAAACTACAGTTTATTCAGCAAAATTCCTGATTACGGAGCTAATATAGAAATCTCAGGAACTTTTTAATATTAATACTTTTAAATAGTGACAATTTAGTGTTTAATTAATAATTATAGATAATCTAATGTTTCAATAATGAAAAAGTTTTACATATTTATATTTTTAATTGTTGCTACTGCCTCCAATTCTGGAGAAATTTCGAGTAAAATTTCTGAATATGTTAGTAACCTTATTCCTGGTGAGGGATTAACGGAAACATCTATTAAACTAAATGATAAGGATGAAGATCAGATAAAATTTTCAATTTTAGGCCTTAGAAATATCCTTGCGCAGGATAATTCAAACTTATTCACGCAATTTAGCTTGAGAACTAAAGAGGTAAATAGCGATGGAAGAATTCATGGTAATTTAGGTATTGGTTATAGAAAATTAAGTGATGATAATTCAATAATTTATGGTGCAAATACTTTTATTGATGCAGATATGTTCGAGGGACACAGGAGATTGGGATATGGACTTGAAGCAAAAGCATCGCTATTAGATCTATCTTTAAATCGATACCAAAAGATAACAAATATGAAAACTATTGATGGAACAGCTGAACAAATACTTAGTGGCTGGGATTACAACTTAACCACCCAAGTTCCTTATGCACCTTGGGCAAAATTTAGTTTCAAAGGTTATAAATGGGAGGGTGAAAAAACTTCAAAAGATTCAAAAGGAAATAAATATATTTCAGAATTAAATATAAACCCTTCATTACAATTTAACTTATCATTGGACGACTCTTCTCTTACTGGTGTAGATGATGTTTTGGAAGCTGAACTATTATTTGTTTATCCGCCTAGAGAAAATATAAGAACGATGGATGAAGGATTATCTGATGTAGCTTTTGAAAAAGAGAACATGCAAGCAAAATTAAATGAAAAAGTTCGAAGAAATAACGATTTAGCTATAGAAATCCAAGGTTCAGTAATTATTACAAGTCAATAATATGAGAAATATTTTTTTTATAATTTTATTTATCTTAACTTTTTTTAACACAAATTCTTTTGCAATTGAAGCTGAGGCAACAACTTATAAAATTACAATAACAAGAATTGAAATTTGTGACAGCACCAGTACTGATGCCTCATGTAATAATCCTATAGTTTTATATTCTGGTAATTCTGGGTCTATTGATATTGCATCTACTACAGCTGGAGCAACAGCAGCAAGTTTAGGAGATTTATCAAAAGTTGAATTTGGAAAAACTTATACTTATTTTCAGATTACTATGAACAGAGCTTTTACAGTTGCTGGTAGTGTTACAAGTGGAGCAACAACTTGCTATACTATTGCAAGTTCAACTGGAACAACCAGTAAAAATGGAATAGGAAGCAAAACTTCAGGAGCTGCAGTTGCTGGAACTTATTACGCAGGTATTCCAGCTGGTACAAGTCATGGAGATGTAATGAACAGCACTACAGCTGGTGACGGAACAGGAACAGATTCAGCAACAGGAACAGTTGATGCTGGTGATGCTTTTTTTGAGTATAGAGAAGCACTTTCGGCACCATTTACTATGGAGGCTGGAAAAATTCCAACAGTTAAAATTGCTTTTGGAACATCAACAGCATTGGGATATTTAGAAAAAGCTGGATTAGCAACTGATTGTACCGGAACCGCTGCTGCCGATCGAGGTTTTTATGCAAACCGACCTGATGTAGTTCTTACACTCGAGTAATTAATTTACTTTAAAAGATCTTTTAATTTATTTTCTTTTTCTAAAGCTCTAACTTCATCATAACCACCAATGTGTTGATCATCGAAAAAAATTTGTGGGATAGTTCTTTTACCGTTTGCTTTTTTGATCATTTCATCCATTGCACCATCAACTGTTGCAATATTAATTTCTTTAAAGGGAGCATTATTTCGAGTAAGTAATCTTTTTGCAGCATCACAATAATTACAAAATGGCCCTGTATAAATTACAATATTTTTCATACTTTAAAGATAGTCATCTTTTTTCAATTTACTAGTAATTAGTTTTCTAGAATATTCAAATTTTTTTCTATGTTTGATACTTTTTTGATTTACTCTTTTTCTCCATAGTCTAAATGAAGAAGGCTTAATTGACCTTCTCATTATTTTGATAACATCAGACTCCTTGTACCCAGTTTTTTTTTCAATTTCCTCAAAAGTAATACGATCTGCCCAGGCAGCCCAAATGATCCAATCTGGATCCTCGATATTAGGCTCAGGATTTTTGACCCTGGTTATAGGCCTGTGACCTTTTTTTTTCATAAATCCTTTATATTTGAAAAAAAATGATAATGCATTTTATTTGAAATCTGATATATTAATAATGATAGTCCTTCTTAGCCATCTTTAGCTCCCGGTTTTTAAGGACTATCCCTTTTTCCACATTAAGTTGTCTCTTTAAATCTGGGTTTTAATCAAACCAACCTAATTCAACAGTTTTCCATATTTTTATTTTATTTTGATCGGAAGAATAATTATTATAAAATTTATAAAAATTAATAGAGTTTATATTTATATAAGATTTTTTGGCTGAATTCTTTGATTGTTATAAATTTATTTTTTGAAATCTTCAAATAATAATTTTAAAACAAATAATAATCACTTTTAGATGAATAGATTAATAAACTAGAAGTTTTTTAAAAATTTAGAGAAGAATAAATAAAATTTGTAAGTAAATCCTTATTTTCAAAAAAAAATTAATGATTTACAACTCGAAGTATAAAATTTATCAATCAGAAAAAGACTACAATTTACTAGGTTTTTATAGTGATAATTTTGCAACAATGACTAAAAACTTGATGTTTTGCCAAAATTATTTGTCTAATTATTTCGATTTGTGCTAAAAAATCAAAATATATATATAAGTTTAATATTAAACAAAGGGACAATAATGAAGAAAATTTTAGCAACTCTAGCTGCTGTAGTATTTTCTACGACTACATTTTTTTCATCTGCATTAGCGTTTGATCAATCACTTCTATCTGTTGGAGTGTCTGGTAATTACGGTTTGTACGGTGCAGATGGTAAAGAGGAAAATACAGACTCAAGTGGAACTTTAGAGAGAACAACTAAAAAAGATGGTGCTGCATTCGTAGAAGGATATGCATCGATATTTGCTGAATATGAAATGAATGATCAAGTATCTATTGGATTAAGTTTTGTGCCAATGAATATTGAAACTCCTCAAAACGTTAACGACGGCGAAGGTGGAGCTGGTGAAAATACAGAGATTAAAGTTAAAGCTGAATTTGAAAAGCTTACAACTTTATACGTACTAGCTAAATCAGATATTGGCGTTTATGGTAAGTTTGGTATTTCGACTATGGACATAACAATAGCTTCTGAAAATGCTGGAACTTATGGTGACCCAGGTTCAAATACTGGAATAGAATTAGCACTAGGTTATGAGCGTGAAACTGGCGATGGAATAGCTGTTAGAGCTGAATTAGCTTATCATGATTTTGATGATGTTTCAGCGGATAACGGACAAACTGATAAGAATACCATCGAAGTAACTGATATGCGTGGTGTTACTGGAAGAATATCATTAGTTAAATCATTTTAATTATTTTAAAATTTTAAATTAAAGGCTGGGTTTTTTTACCCAGCCTTTTTTTTTGTTCAAATAAACCTTTCTATAATGTACTTTAAACTATGAAATTGGGATTTATAGGAACAGGCACTATTGTATCAGATGTTGTTACCGGAATAAGTAAATCAAAAATTTCGTATAAAAAAATTATCATTTCTCCGAGAAATAAAAAAAAAGCCCAATATTTAAAAAAAAGATTTAATAAGATAATAATAGCCAAAGATAATCAGACAGTTATAGATATGTCTGACTGGGTTTTTTTAGGTTTGTTACCAAAAATTGGGGAAAATATACTACCAAAATTGAATTTCAAAAAAAACCAAACTGTTGTTAGTTTTATGTCTACAACAAGCTATTCAAAATTGAAAAAAATGATCAAAAAAAAATCGATTATTATTAAAGCTATCCCAATGCCACCAATTAAACTTGGTAAAGGCCCTGTTGCAATATTTCCACCTAACAAAAAAGTTAAAACCTTTTTTGATAAAATTGGAACAACTATCGAAATTAAAAATGAAAAATTATCAAAAAATTTTTGGACCATCTCAGGAACTATGGCATCGTTTTATGAATTATTAAATGTTTTATCACAATGGTTGATTAAAAATAAAACAAATAAATTAGTTGCTCAAAAATATGTAACTTCGCTATATTCAGCTCTTGCTGAATTAGCACTTTTAAATTCATTGAAACCACTAAAGAATTTAGTAAATGAACAAACTCCCGGGGGGCTTAATTGGCAAGGAGTTAATGAGCTAAAAAAATTGGGTTACTACAGATTGCTGGAAAAATCGCTTAAGAAAATTTATAAGAGATTATAATTAAATTCATGAATGCAAGATAATATTTTAGAAATAAAAAACTTATCAAAATATTTTGGTGGATTAGCGGCTGTGTCGAATTGTTCTTTAAAAGTAAAGAAAGGAACTATAACCGGTATAATAGGACCCAATGGTTCTGGAAAAACAACTTTATTTAATTTAATTGCTGGAAATTTAAAATCATCTGGTGGAAATGTTTTATTTAATAATCAAGATATTACTGATGTTCCGTCTTACGAATTATTTTCAAAAGGATTGCTAAGAACTTTCCAAATAGCTCATGAATTTACAAATTTATCAGTATTAGAAAATTTGATGATGGTACCAGGTAATCAATCTGGGGAAAAGTTAATGAATGCTTTATTAAAGCCTGGATTAGTTGCAAAAGAGGAAAGTCAAATAAAAGAAAAAGCAATGGAAGTAGTTGATTTTTTAAATTTAAGTCATTTAAAGAATGAATTAGCCGGAAACTTATCTGGAGGACAAAAAAAATTATTAGAATTAGGACGAACAATGATGGTAGATGCAAAGTTAGTCTTATTAGATGAGGTTGGTGCAGGAGTTAATCGAACTTTATTAAAGGATTTAGGTACAGCTATAGAGAAGTTAAACAAAGAGAAAGGTTATACTTTTTGTATGATTGAGCACGATATGGATTTTATAGGAAGATTGTGTGATCCAGTAATTGTCATGGCAGAGGGATCTGTTTTATTTGAGGGTTCAGTGGAAGATGCAAAAAAAGATGAAAGAGTAATTGAAAGCTATTTAGGCAGAGGTTCAAAACTAAAAGATAATTAAGTATGGCATTTTTTGAAGGAAACAATATGACAGGTGGATATGGCAAGGGTCCAGATATAATTAATTCATGCACTGTTAATGTTGAAAGAGGAGAAATAGTATCGATTCTTGGACCAAATGGCGCTGGAAAATCTACTGCAATGAAAGCTATGTTAGGTTTATTAAATTTGAAATCAGGCTCTGTAATTATCGATGGTAAAGACATCTCAAAACTTTCTCCACAAGATAGAGTGAAAGAGGGAATTTCATTTGTGCCCCAAACAAAAAATGTATTTGCAGGAATGACAGTTGAGGAAAATTTAGAGATGGGGGCTTTTTTAGTTAATCAGGATTATACAAAAGTAATTGATGAAATTTATAATCTTTTTCCAATTTTGACTGAAAAAAGAAAACAATTTGTGGGAGAATTGTCAGGAGGTCAAAGGCAACAAGTTGCTTTAGGAAGGGCCCTGATGAACAAACCATCTGTGCTCATGTTAGATGAACCAACTGCTGGAGTTTCTCCTATAGTAATGGACGAACTTTTTGATCACATTATTAAAGTTAAAAAAACAAATGTTGCAATTCTAATGGTTGAGCAGAATGCCAAACAAGCTCTTAATATTTCTGATAGAGGATATGTATTAGTTACTGGTGAAAATCGTTATTCAGGAACAGGAAAAGAATTACTTAACGATCCAAGAGTAAGAAGCTCTTTTTTAGGTGGTTAAATGGATTTTCTAAACGCGTTAATTCTTTTATTAAATTATATTTTTGTTCCTGCTCTTGCCTACGGATCTCAATTAGCTATTGGAGCTATTTTTGTAACTTTGATTTATGGAATACTGCGTTTTGCAAATTTTGCAACTGGAGACATGATGTCATTTGGAACAATGGTTGCCATACTTTTTACATGGTACTTTCAGTCAGTTGGTTTGTCTCTTGGTTTTTTACCCACCGCTCTTTTAGCAATACCTTTTGCGATTCTTTTTATGGGTTTATATATGTTAGTAATTGATAAGTTCGTATTTAAATATTACAGGTTAAACAAAAGTCCTCCTGTTCAATTAGCAATGGTAAGTATTGGAGTAATGTTTGTTACCCAAGCAGCAGTAAGAATTATAATTGGTCCATCGGACAGAAGATTTTTTGATGGTGAGAAATTCTTGATTAGAGCTAATGAGTTTAAGGAAATGACAGGTTTAAACGAGGGACTTGCTATTAAGTCAACTCAAGTAATTACAATTGTTGTTACAATAATTCTAGTTTCAACTTTATTCTGGTTTTTAAACAAAACTAAAACTGGAAAAAGTATGAGAGCTTATTCTGACAATGAAGATTTAGCATTACTTTCTGGAATAGATCCAAAAAGAATTGTTATGATAACTTGGATGATTGCTGCAATTTTAGCGACAATAGGTGGAGTTTTATATGGTTTAGATAAAAGTTTTAAACCATTTACTTATTTCAATAATATGCTCCCAATATTTGCTGCTGCTATAGTTGGGGGAATTGGTAATCCTTTTGGAGCTTTCCTAGGAGGTTATGTTATTGCCTTTTCAGAAATACTGTTGACTTATGCATATAAGAAATTCTTTATGTATGTTTTACCAGAAAGCATGGAACCTGATGGTTTAATTCAGTTGCTTTCAACCGATTATAAATTTGCAGTTTCTTTTTCAATATTGGTAATTGTATTGCTTTATCGTCCATCAGGAATTTTTAAAGGAAAGATATTGTGAGAAAAAATTTAAATGTAATTGCAGCTTACAGTATTATGATGGGATTAATTATCCTAGTAGGTATATTTCAATCTTGGAATATTGCTTTATCTATCTTTAATCTTTGTTTGATCTCAGCTGTCATGACGATGGGTGCTAATATTCAATGGGGTTATGCTGGTTTAATTAACTTTGGAATAATGGGCTTTACCGCATTAGGCGGTCTAGCTGCAGTTTTAATTTCCGTAAATCCAGTTCAAGACGCTTGGAGTGCAGGGGGTACCAACATTCTATTAAGTCTATTTCTTATTATAGGAATTGTTTTAGCTGTTAGATTTGTTCTTAAAAGATATCAAAAATCTAAAATTAGAAATTATATAATCGCTGCAATTATCATTTCAGGAATAATTATTATACGTCTTGTCTCTGAGCCTGGTATTGAGGCAATTGAGGAAGTAAATCCTGCGAGAACTGGATTTCTAGGTGGGCTAGGGCTTCCAATAATTTTTTCTTGGATTGTGGGCGCTTTCTTTGCAGGAGGATTAGCTTTTGTCATTGGTAAGGTAGCATTAGGTTTAAGAGCTGATTATTTGGCAATAGCTACATTGCTAATATCAGAAATAGTAATAGCAATTATTAAGCATGAAGATTGGTTAACTAGAGGTGTAAAAAATGTTATTGGTTTAAAACGTCCTGCTCCATATGAAGTTAATTTACAAGAAACAGAATGGTTTATAATTTTAGTAGAAAAATTTAACTCAGGAAAATTAGTTTTGATTTCTGATCTGTCAGAAAGACAAGCGGCACTTAATCAATTTGTAATAGAAGGATCATCAGTATTTGTAAAACTTTGTTATTCAGGTTTGTTTTTAGTTGTTGTAATTATTCTTTTAATCTTAACTCAAAAGGCTCTTTATTCTCCTTGGGGAAGAATGATGAGAGCTATAAGAGATAATGAAGAAGCTGCTAATGCTATGGGGAAAAATGTAGTCAAACAGCATTTGTTAATTTTTGTTTTAGGATCAGCTATTGTTGGTATCGCAGGAGCTATGCTTGTAACTCAAGATGGATTATTTACACCAGGAAGTTATAGACCTTTGAGATATACTTTTTTGATTTGGGTGATGGTTATTGTTGGAGGAAGTGGAAATAACTTTGGAGCAATTCTTGGAGGTTTTGTAGTTTGGTTCTTATGGATTGAGGCAGCACCAATTGGATTGTATTTGGTTAATCTAACGACAGCAGGTTTAGAGGACACACATTTTTTAAAAGTTCATTTAATCGAAAGTGTTCCTTATTTCAGATTTTTAATGATGGGAATAGGTTTATTATTAATTATGAGGTATCGACCAAAGGGTATACTTCCTGAAAAAATAGAAATAAAATAAGATTATGAAATATATTATTACAGGTGCCGCTATAGCTTGGGCTTTGTATATGGCAGATAAATATTTATTTTTTTAAAAAAACCCCCAACATCAAAGATGTCAGGGGTTTAATTCTTTTAAGATAAAAAATTATCTTTGTTTTTTAGTTTTGAATTTTCCGCCTTTAACTTCTTGCTCTAAGAAAGAACCTTCAGCTTCACCGACGCTAGTAAAAGTAACTCCAGTTGCACCTTCATAGTCAACTTTTTTACCTTTAGCTAATAAATCTAAACCTTTTTTAAGCTGACCTGGATAAATCTTTGTTCCAGGACCATTAGCAACATCCATTACATTTTTTGCAATTGATGCTCTGTCAGTTGAGTTACCTGCTTGCATTGCTAGAACTATTAGAGCAGCAGCATCATATGACTCTCCTGTGTATGGACCAGAACTATCTATACCAGCAGCACTTGCTACTTTAGCAAATACTCCAGCTCCTTTTCCAGTTGAACCCGGTAATGAACCAAAAGATTTATTCAAATCTTTACCAAATGCATCAACTAAAGATTGACCGATCATACCATCTGATAAAATAAATCTATCAAATGCACCAGAGTCTAAAGATGCTTGAATAATTCCTTTACCACCTTGGTCTAAGTAACCTATTACAGCTACTGCATCTCCACCTGCTGAAGCAAGTGTTGCTACTTCAGATGAATAGTCTGCTTTACCATCTTCGTGCGCTGTTACAGTAGTAACTTTAATACCATGAGCTTCAACAGCTGCTTTATAAACATCTGCTAAACCTTTTCCATAGTCGTTGTTTGTGTAAGTAATCGCTACACTTTTAATTTTTCTGTCTTTAGTAACATCAGCTAAGATTTGACCACCTCTTGCATCTGAAGGAGCTGTTCTAAAAAAGTATCCTTTATCATCAAGAGTTGTTAAACCTGGAGATGTTGCTGAAGGTGAGATCATTACAACACCGTTTGGCACCGCAACATTAGATGCAATCGCACCCGTTACACCTGAACAATCAGCTCCCATAATTGCTGCAACACCTTGTGCAATAACACCTTCGGCTGCTGCTGTTGCTGCAGCTGAGTCAACACAAGTTGAGTCTGCTCTTACAACTGAAATTTTTTCACCACCAAGTAATGATCCGGAGTCTGAGGCCTCTTTAAAAGCAAGCTCAGCAGATGCTGCCATTGCTGGTGTAAGGGATTCAATAGGACCAGTAAATCCTAATATAATTCCCATTTTTACTTCTGCAAAAACATTCGTTGTAAAAGTAGAAACAAATATAAATGCAGCCACAAATAGTTTTTTCATTATTATCCTCTTTTATTGTTAACAATTTTTAAAAACCAAATTAAATCTGATTTATAAAAAGTTGCAATAAGCAAATTATTTTATTTTGTGTAAAAAAAACACCGAAGTGATTACAATTATACCACCCAATATGAACAAAATAGTGGGTACTTCACCGAAAACTATATAAGTGAGAATAATTCCAAATATTGGAAATAGGGAATAAAAAGGAAAAATCTTGCCGACAGTATAAAATTTATATAGATAAAACATCAGCAGGTGTGCACATAAAGATACTATCACTGCTTGATAAGATATAAGTATCCATGACTCAAAATTTATTTGCCCAATATTTTCATGAACATTACCTTCAATGAAAACTGAAATAATTATGAGTATTACAAAACCAAAAATACCAGTACTTGCATTTATCATACTTATTGGCAACTCTTTTAGTTGCCGCGAATAAACTTGTGCTAGTCCAAAAAATAAAGCCATAAGACTAGCAAAAAATAAACCTAAATAGTTTTCTGTTAATTTCGGATCAAAAAAGATTATGACTATTCCAATAAAGGAGGTGAAAATCAAAATCCATTTATTTTTACTTATATTTTCATTTAAAAGAAAAGCACTTGCAAGTATTCCAAACGGTATCGCAAGCTGAGATCCTAAAATTATAGGAGCAATTATTGAGGAATGAAATAACGATAAATTCATAAATACATAAACCAAAACACCCATAGATATTGAAAATAAAATTAAAGGTTTAAAAAATTTTTTATTTGGTAATTTAAACTTCCAAAAAGGTATTAATAATAAAAAGACTAGTCCCATTCTTAATGAAGCCATTAAGATTGGTGGGACAGAATTATTAAGAGCTAACTTAGCTATAGGAAACGCACTCCCGTGAGCTATCATTATAAAAATTAAAATGAGTAAGTGTTTAAGTGGCAATTTTTCTGATTAGAAGTATTTTTTAAAGGTTTCATTAATTGATAAAACACCATAATCATTTAATCCACCAATAATCAACTGTAAAGCAACAAGTAAAATAAAACCTAAACCAATATAGGCAATCCAAAGATGTCTTTGAATATAATTAGCTAGATAGGTAGCTAATGCACCAGTAAGAACAACTGACAAGATAAGTCCAAACATCATGTACCCAAAATTTCCTTTTGCAGCACCCACAACCCCAATGACGTTATCAAAACTAATAGTTATGTCTGCAAAAAGGACTTTATAAATACTTTTAATAAAAGAGGGCTCTTTTGATTTTTTAGTAGGTGATTTGATCTTTTTAATTTCAAATAAATCTTTTCTTAAATCATTAACAATCCAGATTAAAAGAAGACCACCAATTATTTTAACCCAATAAAATTGAAAAAGGTAAGTAGCAAAAATAGCAAATAAAACTTTAAAGACAAGTGCACCGACTACACCCCAAAAAATGATTAATTTTCTATTTTTAGGTACAAAATTTGCAGCGATTAAACCAATTATAATTGCATTATCTGCAGCCAAGATAATATCAATAAATATGATCTGTAAGAGTATGAGTGATTCTTCTAACAAGGTAGTATCATTTTAAAAAAAACAATTATAATTGTTAGTTTCCTGTTGTCTATTAATAGTAATTAATATTTCGATTTTTCACCAGCTATAACTGCTTTTAACTGGTCATATTCTTTACAATTACAATCTTTTAAAACTTCAAGTCTTTCAACTGCAAGATTATGTCTATTTGTGGCTACGTATAGTTCACCAAGGTATTCATTTATACCAGTATGCTTTGGATCAATTTTTAATCCTTGTAAATAAAATTTTTCCCCATTCTCAAAATCACCAAGCTTCCGAGTTGTAAAACCAAGATAATTTAATGTATCAGCTTTATTTGGAAAATTTTTATTAGATTGAACCAGTAATTTTTGCGCTTTCAAATAACTTTTTTTTGCTTTTTCTAACTTATCTTTTTTTTCAAAGTTTTTTGCTGCTTTAATATGTGTAACAGCCATATCATATTTTGTTTTAGTTTTAGAGGAACTACTATCGCTTGATCCGGCAGCATATGAGCTTGAGACTACTAAAGTAGATATAAATAGTGAAATAAGTAAATTTTTAATCATATAAATTTTTTCATTTTATTTAATGTTTCTAGTTTCAGTCCATTATCCAGTAAATTTTTTCTTATAGATTTAGCTGTTTCCAAAGAACTAATATTATCGCCATGTATACATACAGAATCGATTTCACAAGGTATTTGTTTCCCACTGTGACAATTAAGTGACTGAGTTTGTACCATCTTTAATACGTGTTTTTTTGCTTGTTCTGGGTCAGTTATTAAAGCATGAGGTTTTTTTCTTGATACAAGATTTCCATCATCTTCATAATTTCTGTCAGCAAATATTTCACAAGCAATTTTCATATCTAATTTTTTAGCAGCTTGTTCCATTTTAGATCCAGTCGGCACTAAATAAATTAACTCTGGATTTATTCTTTTAATTACTTTTGCTAAAGTCGTTGCTAAATCAATATCCTCACATGCCATATTATTTAAAGCTCCGTGTGGTTTTATATGAGTTACATTTTCACCATGGTTAGACGAAATTGTTTGAAGAATTTCATATTGATCAGTTATTAATTTTTCTAATTCAGAAGAGGATAAATTCATTCGTTCTCTCCCAAAATTTTCAGGATCATTAAAAGATGGATGTGCTCCAATACTGACACCATTTTTTTTTGATATTTCTACAACTTGATTCATAGTTTCCTCATCACCTGCATGATAGCCACATGCTATATTTGCAGAATTAACTATTTCAAGTAAGTCAGGATCATGCTTGTTAGAATGATGTTTAGATTTCTCGCCTAAATCACAATTTATATTAATTTCAATACTCATTATTCTTCAGTATAACATGGCATGATAAAAAATATATCAAATCTTGGTGACGCAGCTTTATATTGTGATTTTGGTAAAGACGTAAATAAAGATATTAACACACAAGTAATCAAATACTTTAAGACTATTCAAAAAAAAAATATTTCAGGGGTAAACAATATTACTCCATCTTACAATAAATTAATTATTTCTTTTGATCTTAAAAAAATTAATTTTAATAAACTTAAAAAGATAATTGATAATATTGAGATTATCAAAGGTGATAGTATTCAAAATAAAAAATTTGAAATTCCTGTTTGTTGTGAGGAAGAATTTTCTCTAGACATAAAAAGATTAGAAGAAAAACTAAAGATGAAAGAGGAAAAAATATATGAAAGGTTTTTTGAGAAAGAATTTTTTTGCTATATGACAGGTTTTATTGCAGGAATGCCTTTTCTTGGAGATTTAGATGAAAATCTTCGAGTAAAACGTCTTGATACTCCTAGGGTTAAAGTTCCAAAGGGTTCAATTGGTTTGACTGAGCAATTTGCCAATATCTACACTTTTGAAAGCCCGGGGGGATGGAATATCATTGGAAATACTCCATTAAATATTTTTGATAGCACTAAAGAAAAAGAACCCAATTTAATTAATCCGGGCGATTTAGTTACATTCAAAAGAATTAGTAAAGAAAAATATCAAAATTATCATGAATAAAAATTATTTTGAAATTATAAGGGCTGGTATTAATTCAACTTTCCAAGATCTTGGAAGAAGTAATCTTTATCATATTGGTATCCCATTCAGTGGAGCTATGGATAATAGAAATTATTTATTGGCTAATAAACTTACTGGTAATAATCATAATGATCCAGTTATAGAATTTGCTTATCAAGGCCCTCATTTGAAATATCATGGAGATAAGATTAATATTGCTATCACTGGTGATGTCAGTTTTAAAATTAAAAAAGGTGGTAATCTAATTAATGGAGAATGTTATCAATCATTTATTTTAGAAAATGATGACGAGTTGGATATTATATCAACTAATAAATCTGTGTATGGATATCTAGCAATCAGTGGTAAATTTGATTTAAAATTTCAATGGTCTAGTTGTTCAATTAATACTAAAGCAAAGATAGGATCCAATAATGGAGAAAAGTTATCTGTTAACCAAAAAATTAATGTTAAAGAAATTAATAATAACTTTGTGCTTAGAAAACTAAATTATGTTAACACAAAGATAGAAAATATTAGAGTGATTAAAGGCACAAATTTCAATTATTTTTCTGAAGAGGGTAAGAAAATTTTTTTTAAAAATGAATTTAAAGTTTCTAAATTATCTGATCGTATGGGAATGAGATTAGAGGGAAAAAAAATAGAAAATATAGTTGATACTAATATTAGATCAGAAGGCTTAATTAAGGGCGTGATACAAGTGCCGGCTGATGGCAATCCAATAATCATGCTCTCAGATCATGGTACTATAGGGGGGTATCCTAAAATCGGTGTCGTTGTGAGTGCCGATTATGACAAATTGGTTCAATTAACTCCTGGCTCAAAAGTCAAATTTCAGGAGGTGGATTTAAGTAGTGCAGAAACTCTTTTTAAATTGTATGACTTAGAGACACAAAATTTAATTTCACAAATTTAATGAATATTTTAAAAAGTTTACCCGGTCCATTACTGATATTTTTTGGCGCTCTTAGTTTAAGCTTTGGTGGACTAATAGTTAAATCTTTTGAAGGTGCAACTTTATGGCAGATATTATTTTGGAGATCCTTATTCTTCTCTCTTACGGTTTTAACTTTTTTGATTATCAATTATAAAAGCAAAGTTTTAAAATCGTTTTATGACTCTGGATTACCAGGTTTTATTGGTGGATTAATATTATCTATTGGTTTCTGTGGTTATGTTTTTGCCATGTATAACACCACTGTTGCTAATACTAATTTCATCATATCACTTCAAATCTTATTTTTAGCTATATTTGGTTTTTTTTTCTTAAAAGAAAAAATTAATTTAATTACGTTAATTTCAATTATTTTAGCGATGTCAGGAGTGCTGTTGATGGTTGGAAATTCATTATCTCCAGGAGAATTATCTGGAAATTTAGCAGCTTTCACAATGCCAATTACTTTTGCAGTTTTAATAATGATCGTTAGAAAATTTCCATCAGTTGACATGGTCCCAGCACAGTTCGTTGCAGGTATAAGTTCATGTCTTATTGGTTTATCACTTTCACCTACAATAATGATTTCACCTCATGATATTTTTTTAGGTTTTTTAGCAGGATTTTTTCAAATAGGTTTCGGTTTTATATTTATAACAATTGGTGCAAGAACAACTCCTTCTGCGATGGTTGGAATAATCATGCTATCCGAATCCGTTCTTGGTCCTGTTTGGGCTTTTCTTTTTGTAAACGAAATACCCTCATTGTATGGATTGATAGGAGGAGCAATAATACTTTTTGCTGTATTACTACAGTTTTACACACTTTTAAAAAAGCCCAAGGCAATCGTTTCCAATTGACATTTTATGTCACTTATAGGACTATTGTTTCACGGGAGAGACTACAGATTATCGTAGCGCCGAAGGAGCAACCGCCCAGGAATCTCTCAGGCAAAAAGGACCGTAACATATTAACTCTGGAAAGAGATTTAATTCTCGCCGAAGGAGCAAAACTCTCAGGCAAATATACAGATGGGTATAATGAGTTAATATGGGAACAAAAAAAACATCGCTTTACCAATTACATCTAGATTGTAACGCAAAGTTTGTTGAATTTGCAGGTTATCATATGCCAATCCAATATTCTGAAGGTATTGTAGAGGAGCATAAATTCACAAGAAATCATTCTGGTATTTTTGATGTTTCACATATGGGTCAATTATTTATTTATGGTGGTGAAGAATTAATTAAAGATTTAGAAAAAATTTTTCCATTAGATTTGAAAAATTTGAAACTAAATCATTCTAAATACAGCTTCCTGATGGATAAAGATGCTGGGATACAAGATGATTTAATCATTACAAAAATTGATGAAGGTTTTTTAATAATTCTTAATGCAGCGTGTAAAGATAATGATTTTAAAATTTTAAAGGAACTTTTAAAAAAAAAGTACAAAATGGTTTTGGATGGAAATAGATCTTTAATAGCAATTCAGGGACCTAAATCATCACAAATCTTAAATGAAGTTGTTGATGGGGTAAAAGATTTAAATTTTATGTCTGGAAACTGGTTCTTATTTGATAATCAGAAAGTATACATTACTCGATCTGGGTATACAGGTGAAGATGGTTTTGAAATATCAATTCTAAACAATTACGCGGATAAATTGACCAGAGAATTAATTAATAAAGGATCTAAATTAGCAGGCTTAGGAGCAAGAGATACTCTAAGATTAGAAGCTGGTTTATGCTTGTATGGTCATGACCTTGATAAAGATAAAACTCCAGTTGAAGCGAATTTGAAATGGGCAATTTCAAAAGAAAGAATTTCCAAAGGTGACTTTATTGGTTCGGACATAATTATTAAACAATTAAATGATGGTGTCACCAAAATAAGAGTTGGGATTAAACCTGAGGGAAGAATAATTGCTAGAGAAAAAACAAAAATATTCAACCAATCAGATGTTCATATTGGAGAAATTACTAGTGGTACATTTGGGCCAAGTGTAAATGGACCTGTAGCAATGGGCTATGTGGAAAATGAATTTTCAAAAAAAAACACTAAAGTATTCTTAGAGGTACGAGGTAAAAAATATGCAGCAAACATTTGCAGTTTACCATTTTATAAAAAAAGTTACGTAAAAGGAGTAAATCAATGAGTGAAGTGAAATATTCTAAAGAGCATGAATGGATAAAATTAGAGGGTGATGTTGCAACAATCGGCATTACAAAGCATGCAACAGAGATGCTAGGAGATATTGTGTTTACAGAGCTACCAGAAAAAGGTTCTAATGTTGAAAAAGATGGTACGGCAGGAGTTGTAGAGTCGACTAAAGCTGCTAGTGATGTTTATACTCCAGTGAGTGGTGAGGTTGTAGATACAAATCAAGAAATTGTAGATGATCCATCCAAAATAAATCAAGACCCTGAAAATTCTGCTTGGTTCTTCAAATTAAAAATAAAAGATAAATCTGAAATGGACTCTTTAATGAACAAAGATGACTATGATAAATTTGCAAAGGAGAATAATACCTAATGTTACATAATTCTGAAAAAGATTTTATAAAAAGACACATTGGTCCATCTGAAGATGATCAATCTAAAATGTTAAAAAAATTAAATTATAAATCATTAGATGATTTAATTAATAGTACTGTTCCAGAAAAAATACAGTTTAAGGGTGAACTTAATATTGGTGATTCTAATTCAGAATACGAAGCATTAAGAAAATTAAAGGCAATTTCTAAAAAAAATGAAATTTACTCAAATTTTATTGGCATGGGCTATTACGGCACATACACACCTTATGTAATTTTAAGAAATATATTGGAAAATCCAGGCTGGTACACATCTTATACGCCTTATCAACCAGAAGTGGCTCAAGGAAGACTGGAGATGCTTTTAAACTTTCAACAAATGATTGTTGATTTTACAGGAATGGATATTGCAAATGCATCTTTACTTGATGAGGGTACAGCAGCAGCAGAAGCTATGGGTTTAAGTTATAGACTTGATAAAAGTGATAGTAATTTGGTTTTTGTCTCAGAAAATTGTCACCCTCAAACTGTTGAGGTTATAAGAACTAGAGCAGAGCCTATGGGTCTCAAAGTTCTTGTTGGAAATGAAGATAAAGTTTTAGAACAATTAAAAGAGGATATAGTTTGTGGAATATTACAGTATCCTGGAACTTTGGGAGATATTAAAGATCCAAGCGAGGCAATAAGCAAAATTCATAAAAAAAATGGTAAAGCTATTTTAGCTTGCGATCTTCTTGCGCTTGCAAAGCTTAAAACACCGAGGGAACTTGGCGCTGACATTGCAGTTGGTAGTTCACAAAGATTTGGTATTCCAATGGGTTATGGAGGACCACATGCAGCATTTTTTGCAACAAAAGATGAATACAAAAGATCTATGCCAGGTAGAATAGTTGGCGTTTCAGTAGATAGGCATGGAAACAAGGCTTATAGATTGTCACTACAGACTAGAGAGCAGCATATCAGAAGAGATAAAGCTACAAGTAATATTTGTACTGCTCAAGCATTGTTAGCTATAGTATCAGCAGCTTATGCTATTTATCATGGTCCAGATGGAATTAATAAAATTTCTGAAAGAGTTTCTCAATTAGCAAAAAATTTCGCTGATAAAATAAAACAATCTGGATATGAAATATATTCTGATTACTTTTTTGATACTGTTACAATTATTACCAAAGAAAAGACTGATCAAATTTATAAAAATGCTTTAAATCAAAAAGTTAATATTCGAAAAGTAAACTCCGAAATGCTTGCTGTTTCTTTTGATGAGAAGAAAAATGTATATAGAGTAAATCAACTATTAAAAATTTTTAATGCAGCAGAATCCATAAAAAAAGAAGATCCAACAGTAAGTTTACCCAATTTACCAAAAAGTTTACTGAGAACTTCTAAATATTTAGAACATCCTGTTTTTAACTCATATCGTTCTGAGACAGAAATGCTCAGATACCTTAAAAAGTTAGAGGATAAGGATATAGCTCTTAACAGAACCATGATAGCGTTAGGCTCCTGCACTATGAAATTAAATGCCACTGCAGAAATGATACCTATCTCCTGGAGAGAATTAGCTGAGCCCCATCCATTTGTACCTATTGAGCAGATGGAGGGATATAGGACATTATTCACCGATTTAAAAAACTGGTTAAGATCAATTACTGGTTTTTCGGGAGTTTCACTTCAACCAAATGCAGGTGCTCAAGGCGAATATGCAGGACTAATGGTAATTAGAAAATATCATTTAGATAGAGGTGAAAAAAATAGAAACATATGTTTAATACCAAGCTCTGCTCACGGAACTAATCCTGCTAGTGCACAAATGGTTGGAATGAAAGTGGTTGTAGTTAATTGTGATAAAGAAGGTAATGTTGATTTTGATGATTTAAAGAAAAAAGCAGAGCTTCATTCAGAAAATTTAGGAGCCTTGATGGTCACATATCCATCTACTCATGGAGTATTTGAAGAAAAAATTATGGATATATGTGAACTAATTCATAAACATGGTGGGCAAGTTTATATGGACGGGGCAAACTTGAATGCATTAGTTGGTATCGCTAAACCTGGAAATTTTGGTCCGGATGTTTGTCATATAAATTTACATAAAACATTTTGTATCCCTCATGGTGGGGGTGGACCAGGTATGGGACCTATTGCATGTAAAAAACATCTACAAGTTTATTTGCCTAATCATCCAGTTGTGAAAGATTGTGGTCCAGCAACGGGAATTGGAGCTGTGTCTGCTGCTCCATGGGGAAGCTCAAGTATTTTGTCAATTTCTTGGATGTATATAAAAATGATGGGATCAGAGGGATTAAAACTTGCTTCTAAAGTTGCGATACTAAATGCAAATTATATTGCTGAAAGATTGAAAGATCATTATCCAATCTTATACAAAGGTTCAAATGGTAATGTTGCTCACGAATGTATTATTGATATTAGGTCAATCAAATCAGAAACGGGAGTCACTGAGGAAGATATCGCAAAAAGATTAATTGATTTTGGTTTTCATGCACCAACAATGTCTTGGCCTGTAGCTGGAACAATGATGATTGAACCTACAGAAAGTGAGACCTTGTCAGAGCTAGATAGGTTTTGTGACACCTTAATTAAGATTAAACAAGAAATTGATCTAATTAAAACTGGTAAATTTGATAAAGTTGATAATCCAATTAAAAACGCTCCTCATACTGATACTGAGTTAGCTTCAGATAACTGGACACACAAGTATTCTAGAGAAGAGGCCGCTTATCCAGCTAAATTTTTAAAAGTAAATAAATTTTGGCCACCAGTTGCAAGAGTAGACAATGTTTATGGTGATAAAAATATTTTCTGCACATGTCCTAGCATGGATGAATTTAAAGAAGATGCAGCATAATTATTGATGAAAATTGCTGTAGTTGGTTCAGGCATTTCAGGATTAAGCGCTGCTTATTATCTTTCAAAAAAGAATCACGTAGATCTATTTGAAAAAGAAGATCACTTTGGTGGTCATTCACATACAATTGACCTTATGATTGGAACTAAAAAAGTTCCAGTGGATATAGGCTTTATAGTGTTTAACTTTGAAACTTACCCAAATTTAATTAATTTTTTTAATGAAAATAAAATTGAAATTGAAAAAAGTAACATGTCTTTTTCTGTATCAGTACAAGACTCAAACTTTGAATACTGTGGAAAAGGATTAAGTGGAATTTTTTCCAATAAGGTAAATTTATTTAATATTAAATTTCTAAAAATGTTTTTTGATATTATAAAATTTTATAAAAAATCTGATAAACTTGATAATTTAAATGAGAAAATCACATTGGGTGATTATTTGATTAAAAACAATCTTTCAAAAGAATTTATTAATTATCATTTAATACCTATGGTGTCAGCAATCTGGTCGATGCCACCATATGCTGCGAATAAGATGCCTTTAAAATTCTTTTTAAAATTTTTTCAAAATCATGGATTATTTAAACTTAAAAATAGACCACAATGGTACACAGTCTCAAATAGAAGTAGGTCATATGTAAAAACTATTCTATCAAAAATTAGTGGAGAATATTTTAAGAATTATAAAGTCAATAAAATCATTAGTAAATCAAATGGTATTGATTTGTACTATGGTGGAAAAAATGAATTTTTTGATTACGACAAAGTAATTATTGCAACACATGCGGACGAAGCATTGTCAATGATTGAAAATCCAACTGATCAAGAGAAAGAAGTTTTGTCAAATTTCAGTTATAAAGAAAATTTGGCTTACATACACACAGATGAGACAGTTATGCCAAAAAACAAGAATGCCTGGTGTGCTTGGAACTCTTCTATGAAGAAAAATGAAATTGAAAAAAATTCAATTACTTATTGGTTAAATTTACTTCAAAATTTAGAATGTGAGAAAAATATATTTCTTACACTAAATCCATACCTCGATATTGATGAAACAAAAATTTTGAAAAAAGTTAAATTCACTCACCCATATTTTGATCAATCTGCTTTAGATCATCAAAGTAAGCTTAAAAATTTGCAAAATAAAAGAAATATTCTTTTTTGTGGTAGTTATTTTGGTTACGGTTTTCATGAAGATGGAATAAAATCATCAATTGAAATGCTAAAAAACCTTGATGACTAGCTCAATTTACAATGGAACGGTAATACACAAAAGATTTAAACCAAAAAAACATTATTTTAAATACAGTGTATTTTCATTATTAATCGATTTATCTGACTTAAATAATCTGAATAAAAATATAAGTTTTTTCTCATATAATCGATTTAATCTAATTAGTTTTTTTGATAAAGATCATGGTCAAAGAGATGGCTCATCTTTGACTGAATGGGTGAAAAAAAATTTAGAGGAAAATAATATCTTTTCAAAAGATATAAGAATAAAGCTTTTGTGCTATCCAAGGATTTTTGGTTATGTGTTTAATCCTCTTAGTGTTTTCTTCGTTTATGATCATAATGAAAGTTTAATATCAATATTATATGAGGTAAAAAATACTTTTGGAGAACAGCATACTTATATTTTTAGAGTAGAGAAAAATAACATGTTACAACACAACTGTTTCAAAAAATTTCATGTATCTCCGTTTATTGAAATGAATTGTAATTATTTTTTTAGAATCTTAAAACCCTCTGAAAAAATTTCAGTCATTATTGATCAATATCAGCAAAATGAAAAAATCTTATTTGCATCACAAGAGGGAAAAAGGGTAGATTTTACAACCATAGAGTTACTTAAATCATACATAAAACATCCTTTAATGACATTTAAAATTATATCGGCGATACATTTTGAAGCCTTTAAATTATGGCTTAAAGGAATAAAATTTGTAAAAAAAAAACTTAAAATTAAAAATAATATTACTTTTGAGAATTAATGGGCTTATATAACTTTTCAGATCAAATTGTCTTCAAAATTTTAAGAGATATTGAGCACGGGTATTTAGAGATCACAAAATATAATGGTGAATTATTAAAATTTGGAAACCCTAATAGTCCTTTAAAATCAGTTTTAAAGATAAAAAAACCAAATTTTACTTTCAACTTAATAAAAGGAGGAAGTGTTGGTTTTGCAGAATCTTATATGAGGGATGAATTTGAAACTGATAATCTTTCAAACTTGATCGAAATCACTGCAAGAAATATTAAAATAATTTACAAATTTTCAGGTCTATTAGACTTTCCAATGGTCAATTACGTAAAAAATATATTTATTAAAAACACCAGAGGTCGAAGTAAAGACAATATTTCAAAACATTACGACTTAGGCAATGAGTTTTTTGCACTATGGCTTGATAAAACCTTAACATATTCAAGTGCAATATTTGATGAGAGAAATAAAGACTTGTCTAATGCACAAAATAATAAATATCAAAAATTAATAGATTTAATAAAACCAAATAACGGTGACAAAATTTTAGAGATCGGATGTGGTTGGGGAGGTTTTGCTGAATATTTAGGAAAAAAATATGATGTTAAATTAGATTGTATTACTATATCGAAAAAACAATTTGAATATGCAAAAAAAAGAATTCAAGAATGTGGCTTAAACGAGAAAGTAAATATTGAAATTAAAGATTATAGAGATTTAAAAAATAAATATAATTCAATAGCTTCAATAGAAATGATAGAAGCTGTTGGAAAAAATTACCTAGAAAGTTATTTTAAAACCATTAAAGACAATCTATCAGATGATGGAAGAGCTGCTATTCAGGCTATCACAATAGATGACAATATGTTTGATCGATATAAAAACAAGACAGACTTTATCCAAAAATATATTTTTCCAGGAGGTTTTTTACCAAGTAAGAACATTATTAATAAATGTGTCTCAGAAAATGGTCTAGCTATCAAATCGTATGACTCCTATGCAGATCATTATTCTGATACATTAGCAATATGGAGAAAGGAATTTAATAAGAAGTGGGATTTAATTAAGAAACAAGGATTTGATTTAACTTTTAAAAGAATGTGGGAATTTTACCTTTCTTATTGTGAGGCAGGTTTTAAATCAAAAAATATAGATTTAATTCAATTTTCACTTCAAAATAAATGATCTTTAAAGGAAACGAATGATTAAACTTAAAAATAGCAAATCAATTTTATTGATAATTTTTCTTTTCTTAATTACAAACTGCTCGAAAAATAGCGCTATGAAACCTGAAGATTTTAAAAATAAAGAACCTAGATTGATTATTGAAAATTATTTGTCCGGCAATGTAAAAGCTTGGGGTGTGCTTCAAAATAGATCTGGAAAAGTCACAAGACAATTTTCTGCAGATTTAAACGGAAAATGGGATGGCAAACAACTGATACTCGACGAAAAATTTAACTGGGATGATGGGGAAATTCAAACCAGACAATGGCAGATCACTAAAATTGATGAAAATAATTATGAGGGTACAGCAGGAGATGTTGTTGGTAAAGCAAAAGGATATTCATATGGTCCAGCTTTTAAATTTGAATATGTTTTGTTAGTTCCTGTTAAAGGTAAAGAAATGAAAATTACTTTTGATGATTGGATTTTCAAACAAGATGAACGTGTAGCAATTAATAGGGCTACAATGACTAAATTTGGATTCAAAGTAGCAGAATTAACTGTAGTGTTTGTTAAAGATTAATTTTTTTTTTGATATTTTGTAAGTTTCCCAATTAAGCCAAAATAAATTTTGTTTGGTAAGAAACTTAATATTTTCAATATAGTTGTTAAAGATTTTGGAAAATGAATTTCAAAAGAATTTTTGTTTACTAAACCATCATAAATTTTTTCTGCAGCATATTCAGAAGTTTTTAAGAAAGGCATTTTAAAATCATTTTTGTCAGTCATCGGTGTTTTAATAAAACCTGGTGAGACAAGACACACCCGAACATTTGATCTACCAAAATCGAAATATAAACTTTCAGCTAAATTATTTAAAGCTGATTTCGATGGCCCATATCCAGTTGAATTAGGTAATCCTCGGTAGCCTGCAATAGATGAGACTATTGTGATTGTACCACTTTTTTTATCTTTAAAATATTTTTCTACAGCTTTAATACTATTTAATGTTCCAAAAAAATTTACTTTAAATACATTTTCAATTTGTTCAACATCAATATCTTTTTCTTTCTTGGGATCCCATGTACCAGTTGAGAAAAAACAAATATCTACATTCTGAAAAGTATTTATTATATTTTGAAAAACTTCTTTACATTTATTCTTATCAGTTACGTCCAATGGAAAAGAACTAATATTTTCATGTTCTCCACAAGTTTCTTTTAGTAAATTTTCGCGTCTTGCAGATATTGCAACATTCCAACCTTCTTTAGCAAATTTTATTGCTAAAGCTTTACCAATTCCTGTGCTACCACCTGTGATCCAAATAGTTTTTTTATTCATATTATAAAGATGTATAATACTAATATGCTAAAAAATAAATTTTATTCATTAATTCTTTTTTTAATTATCACTTTTTCTGCATCATTTACTGGAGGTTTAGTATCAATTAGCTTCAAAGAGCCCTGGTATTCTAGTCTTGTGAAATCGAATTATAATCCACCAGATTGGATATTTGCACCTGTTTGGACAACACTTTATATAATGATGACATTAGCTATTTGGTTTTTTTGGCATAGTAAAAAAAGAGATGTAAATACTATTTACATTTATTTTATACATATAGTTTTTAATGCAACTTGGAGTATTGTTTTTTTTGGACTACATCAAATATTTTTTGCATTAGTTGTACTTGTAATTTTGATAACTTTGATAATAATTTTGATTATTAGATTTAAACGTGTCAATTTTGTAAGTTATTACTTAATGATTCCATATTTACTTTGGTGTTTCTATGCTTTATTTCTTAACTATAACTTAATGGTGCTAAATTAAATGGATGATGTTGTAATAGTTGGTGGGGGAATAATTGGTGCTGCAACTGCTTATTTCTTATCTAAAGAGGGAAGAAAAGTTAAAGTAATTGAGAGAGACCCAACTTATAAATCAGCTTCCTTTCCGTTATCTCTTGGCGGTTTTAGAAGACAATTTTTTCAAAAGGAAAATATTTTATTAGGTAAATTTGCTAGAGAATTTATTTTTCAAATACCAGAGTTACTGAAAACAGAAAAAAATCCTAATCCTACTGCAAGCATGGTACCAAATGGATATCTATTAATGTTTGGCCCAGAGCATGCAGACGAACAATATAGGGCTCTTGAAAATCATAAAGCATGTGACGCTGGAACAAAGAACATCAAAGGGTCCGAGTTAGACAAGTTTTTTCCTTATATAAACAAAGAAGGAATAGAAACGGCTACATTTACTGACAATAAAAGTGAAGGATGGATTGATCCTTTCCTATTTCACACAGCATTAAAAAGTAAAGCGATAGAGCAAGGTGCAGAATTTGTTAAAGGTGAAGTTAAATCTTTATCGGAAATAAATGCTAAAACAATAATTTCTGCCGCTGGATGTTGGACAAAAGAATTATTGGAGGATATTCCAGTTGAGCCTCAAAAGCACACAGTTTTTAGAGTTAAGTGTCCAAAACATATTCCTGAAATGCCTTTAACTGGAGATTTAACAACAGGAGTTTATTGGAGACCTGAGGGTAAAGAATATTTAGCTGGTTCACCAAAATCAGTTTTTGATGCCACAGATCTCGAACCAGCTTGGGACGATTTTGAGGAATTGGTTTGGCCCGCTTTAGCTAAAAGAATTCCTGCATTTGAAGAATTGAAGTTAACCGGTGGTTGGGCAGGGTATTATGATTGTAATCGATTAGATAATAATGCAGTTGTAGGAAAACATCCTAAATTTGAAAACGTATACTTAGCAACCGGTTTTACTGGAAGAGGATTAATGCAAGCACCAGGAATTGGAAGAGCTTTGACAGAGCTAATTACAACAGGCGCTTATCAATCGATTGATATTTCAAATATGGCAGTAGAAAGAGTATTAGGTGCAAAAGCAAGACCAGAACCTTACGTGCTATAAAAAACTCTAAATGCAAAAAATTTTTAATTTTTTCCCTCTCACAGTATATAAGTCGACGCTCTCACTTTCTGAAAATGAAAAAAATGAAATGATTGAAGAAGTTAGATTAATGGAAAAAAAAAGTAAAAATTTAGATTATAAATCTGCAACAAAAGCTTGGACAGGAGATACGCAAGGATTTGAATATTTGCACAATAATCCAAAATTTAAAAATTTATTTATTCAAATTAATAATTGTATTTTAGAATATTTAGAAAGTTTATCAGTGAACCATACAAAACTTGATCTTTATTTTCAGAGATCGTGGGCAACAATTTCAAAAAAAACTGAACACATTGATAATCACTCACATGATCAGTCGCACCTTTCTATTGCATTTTATTTAAAAAAACAAAAAGATGATGCTAAAATTATGTTTTTTGACACTTCTAAACATAATGAATTTATTCCTCAATTATTTGATTCAAGATCTTTGGCTAAAGAAAATATTTTTAAAAAACGAGATATATTAAATTCAAGCAAGGTCGTGTTTGATACCAAAGAAGATGATTTGTTGATATTTCCTTCCAAAACAATTCATGGCACAGAACAAGGTAAATCTAATTCTGAAAGGATATCAATTTCAGCAGATATAGTATTTTTAGCAAAAGATTCATCAACACTTGAACATTTAGTTCCTCCAGTTGAGAATTGGAAAAAATTTTCTAGTTAGTTTTTTTAAATTATATTTTCTGAATAATAATCTGATATCCAATCGAAATTATTTTTAACTTAAAAAAGTTTTTTTTAATAAATAGTTTAACCCCACCTATTGGATTGTCATTTATATTTTCGTAAAAATCCCAAAGAAAATCATCAAAAATAATATAACCATTTTTATTAAGAACGTCGAAAGAATTTGTTGCATCTTCAAAAACATCTTTAGCGTAATGTGAACCATCTATATAAATTAAGTCAAAATTAGAATCATTGGTGTTTTTAAAAAATTCTTTAGATTTTAATCTAAAAACCTCAACCCGATCTTTGTAATTTCTAGTATTAAATTTAAAATTCTCAAATACTTTATCGAAATTTTGATTACCTTGCTCAATTGATCCCTCAAAAGTATCGACACATGTTAATTTAATTTTTGGAAAATATTTTAAAAAAAATACTGATGAATTCCCCTCATAACTTCCAATTTCTAGCACTGATAATTCTTTGTTATAAAGTTGTTTTTTTTTAAAGATCAAATCTAAATTATTTATATTATGTGTAAACCAATCTTCACCAATTTGTAAATTTTTTTGGATAAATTCTTTATATTCTTTTAAAAGCTTTCCTTTTTTAATTTTCTTTCTGTTTAACTTCTTATTAATGAAATATTTTAAAAGTAAGTAGAAGCTTAAAAAAAAATTTTGAGATGAAGATGAAATTATAATCTTATACTCTTTTCGCATTTAATTTATCTCAAATTTAAGTTCCACAAAAAGTTTGATATCCTTTTTTAACACCTGTTACAATTTGATATTTGGAAATATTTTTCTTAATATTGTATGGATCACTCAAAACTTCTAAAAATGAACTTAATGGCTCAAGATTACCTTTATTTGCCTCATTTAATACTTCTTCGACTTTATGGTTTCTAGGTATCACAAGTGGATTAAAACTACTCATTAATTTTTCATATTTTTTTGGTGAATTGTTAAAAGTTTTTAATCTTCCTTTCCATCTAAGCTTCCAATTTAAAAATTCCATATCCTCGTATATCCTGTTTTTTTCTGGCTCAAGTCCCATTAAATGACAGAAAGTATTTGTATAGTCTGCTTTTTTTTCATGCATCAACGTTAATAAATCCAGAATAAGAGATTTATCTTTTTCTTCTTTACCAAGTAAACCCAATTTATTTCTCATCATATCTAACCATTTATTCTCATATTTTTTTCCAAAAGAATTAATATTTTCTGTAGCTATTTTAATTGCTTTACTCTCATCTTTATCAATAAGAGGTATTAAACACTCTGCAAATCTAGCTAAGTTCCATTTTGTTATATTAGGCTGATTACAATAAGCATATCTTCCAAATCGATCTATCGAACTAAAAACAGTCTTTGGATCATATGTATCCATAAATGCGCAAGGTCCATAATCTATTGTTTCACCAGAAACAGTCATGTTGTCAGTATTCATAACACCATGAATAAAACCAACACGCATCCAGTTAATGACAAGATCAATTTGTTTATCTATAAGAACAGTTAAAAGATCTAGTGCTTTATTTTTTGAATTCTCTAACTCTGGGTAATGTCGTTGAATTACATAATTAAATAAAGTTTCTAACTCATCTTTTTTTTCTCTTGCTGCAATATATTGAAAAGTCCCAACTCGAATATGGCTTAAAGCAATTCTAGTTAAAACAGCACCTTGTAACGAAGTATCTCGTATTACGTTTTCACCTGTTTTTGCTACGGCTAAACTTCTTGTTGAAGGAATACCAAGCTTATGCATAGCTTCGCTAATTATATACTCCCTTAACATCGGACCCAATGCAGCTCTACCATCACCATTTCTTGAAAACGCAGTTTTTCCAGAACCCTTAAATTGGATATCGTATCTTTTATTATTTCTTGTTAAATGCTCCCCTATTAAAACTGCTCTTCCATCTCCCAACATTGTGAAATGCCCAAACTGGTGACCAGCATAAGCCTGCGCAATGGCATTACTTCCTTTCGGAAGAATATTCCCAGTGAATAAAGCTGCTAATTCTTTTTTATCAATTTTGGAAAAGTCTAGGTCTAATTCTTTAGCTAAATCTTCATTTATCAAAACTAATTCTGGATTTTTAACAGCAATAGGTTCAATATGTTCTTTAAAAGCATTAGACAGTCTTGAATAAGAGTTATCGAAATTCCAATTCATAATATTCTTCATAAAAATTTACTGACTCCAGATTCTTTTAAGCAATTCTTCTCTTCCACAAGCCTTTTTATATCTAAGATATCGCTCAAACTTAATTTTATAAAAATCTTGATGATATTCCTCAGCTTTGTAAAATTTTTTAAAGCTTCTAATGTAAGTCACAACTTTTTTATTGAATTTATTTTCTAATTTTTTGATATCTTTTTCTATTAAGCTTTTCTCCTCATCGTTCTGATAAAATGCAACTGATTTATAACTATATCCTTTATCACAAAATTGACCATTAGCATCAAATGGATCAATATTAACCCAAAAATTTTCTAATAATTCTTTAAATGAAATAACTTTTTTATCATAGATTATTTCTACAACTTCAAAATGACCAGTATTTCCATACGTAACTTCTTTGTAAGTAGGGTTTTCAGTAATACCCCCAGAATAACCAGAAATTACCTCTTCCACACCTTTTAATTTTTCAAATGACTCCTCAACACACCAAAAACATCCCCCAGCAAAATATGCCCTATCTTTTTGAGCAGAATATGAAAAATTTATATTAATTAAAAAAAAGAAAATTATGAAAAAATATTTCATTAAATATCATAAACAAATTCATTATGATAAGTCCAGATTTTAAAGGTAGCTACTTTTCAGTAGCCACCTTTAACAATTTAATTGAGAATTATTTTTTTTTGTATTTTGCTGCTTCTTCAGATCCACCAGTAGCTGAACCTTTACTATATGAGTGAGCACCCATACCAGCTAGCTGACCATCTTTAACAATTAAATATTGGTTTCTTATTTCTTTACCTTCAAAGAAACACTCTAATATTTCTCTTACACCATCGGCATATCTTGATTGTGCAGTTAAAGATGTTCCAGAAGTATGAGGTGTCATACCATGATGAGGCATAGTTCTCCATACATGATCATTAGGTGCTGGTTGAGGAAACCATACATCTCCAGCATATCCACTTAATTGACCACTCTTTAATGCTTTTGCGATTGCATCACGATTACAGATTTTTCCTCTTGCAGTATTTACAATGTAAGCACCTTTTTTCATTTTACTTATCATTGCATCATCAAATAAGTTCTCAGTTTCAGGGTGTAAAGGACAATTAATTGTCACCACATCACAAACTTTGACCATTGATTCTACAGACTCATGAAATGTTAGGTTCAACTCTTTTTCAACACTGTCAGGTAGTTTATGTCTATCAAAATAATGCAAATGAACATCAAACGGTTTCATTTTTCTTAATGCATCTAAACCAATACGTCCTGCAGCAACTGTTCCAATGTGCATTCCTTCAACATCGTACGATCTTTGTACTGCATCTGCAATATTCCAGCCACCTTCATTAACAATTCTATGTTGATTGTGGTAATCTCTTACCATTGAAACAATCATCATTACAATGTGTTCTGCTACAGATCTTGAATTACAATAAGTAACTTCTACAACATCAATTTTGTTATCCATTGCAGCTTGTAAATCAACATGGTCTGAACCAATACCTGCTGTAATTGCCATTTTTAAATTTTTAGCTTTAGCAATTCTCTCTTTAGTTAAATAATATGGAAAGAACGGTTGCGAAATTACAATGTCTGCATCAACAATATGTTTGTCAGCTTCACATCCATCCCCATCTTTACTATTAGTCACAACTAATTCATGACCATTACTTTCTAAAAATTTTCTTAATCCAAGTTCACCAGATACACATCCTAGTAATTGTCCTGGAGTGTAATCTCTTCCTTTAGGTGATGGCAAAGTCATCCCATCTGGATATTTTTCTATCTTAGGTAATTCTGAAAGTGCATATGATTTTGGCATTCCACCTTTTGGATCATCATATAATACGCATAGTATCTTCATTTAATCTCCTGTATATTTATATATTTATTAATCGCATCTAACATTATTTTAGGATCTCAAGCAATGAATTATTTTTGAAATGGGTAAGACTTTTTAAAAAATTAATTCATAAAAAATCTTTGCAAAAATAATAATTGTTAAGGATTTTCTGAATAGTTAAAGTTTAAACAATATTTGATGAGTTGTGTTAAGTTATTTTATTCCAGAGAGTAAGTGAAATTAAATTAAATTACCGAACCAACTCTAAGACAAACAAATATAGAAATTTTACTTAATGAAAAACAGCAAAAATTAAGAAAATCAATTTTTTTTCAATCTCAAGTTTTATTTCATCTAAGGGTTGTAAAAAAGCTATCATAAGTTTGTGCAAAAGAGATCTAATGCTAATTGGAATGATTAAAATTTGCACAATCTAGCTGCATATGTTTATAATTATTTTTTTAAACTTTAATTAAGAGGGGTAGAAATGTTAACAAAAATGTTAAAAAGGCTAGCATCTACTTTTACAGTAGTAGTAGCTTTATTTTCTTCACTCGCTTTACCTCAAAAAGTATTTGGAGCAGAAACTCAATACTTTCCTGTAGCTAGTAGCCGTGTTGGACCTTATTCAGCAATGGGGACTGGTTACTATGGGGCTCAGATTGACTACATGAATTACGTCAATATGACAGGCGGAGTGAATGGAGTTATGCTTACGTGGCAAGAATGTGAAACTGAGTACAACGCTGTGAAAACAGTTGAGTGTTACCAGAGACTACTTGAAAAAGATGGTCAAAGAATAGTTGTGTTTGATACTTTAGGAACACCAGGAGCATATGCAGTTATTAACCGTATGGCAAAAGACAATGTTGTTTTAGCTCAATATGGTTATGGAAGAACTGACGGTGCTGATGGAAGAGTATGGCCTTGGGTATTTAATGCTGCAAGTCACTACTGGTCACAAATAGCTGTTAAATTAAAATTTATGGCTGAGATCGAAGGCGGAATTGATAAGATGAAAGGTAAAAAAATCGTTCACTTACACATTGACTCTGCTTACGGAAGAGAGCCATTACCGGCAATGAGAAAAATAACTTCTGACTGGGGAATGAAATTAGTTGAAATTTCAATTCCACCTCCAGGTCTAGAGCAACAATCTCAGTGGCTGCAAATCAGAAGAGAAAATCCTGATTGGGTTACTTTCTGGGGAGCAGGTTCTGGAATGAATTCAACAGCAATGACTAATGCTGCTAGAATTAATTTCCCAAGGGATAGAATGATGTACGTAACATTCGGTGCTGCCGAAGAGGATATGTATCCAGCGGGCGATGCTGCAGTAGGAACTTACGCAGTTGCTAATGCATTGCCGGGTGAATATCCGTTAGTAAAAGACATCAAAGACAAAGTATATGGTTCTGGAAAAGGTAACTTGGCTGATCCAAATAGAATTGGTTCAGTTTACTGGAATAGAGGACTAGGTGCTGCAGTTATGTGGATTGAGGCTTTGAAAAATGCTCAAAAGATGCATAACAAAGTTGGTAAAGCAGTAACTGGTGCCGAGTTTAGAGATGGTTATGAGGCTTTAAACATGACTGAAGCTAGACTTACTGAACTTGGAGTTGGAGGAATGTTAGCTCCATTTGCTATTTCATGTGCAAACCATGAAGGTGCCGGTAAATTTGCTGTAATGCAGTGGGATGGAAAAAAATTCAATCAGGTAACTGGTTGGGAAGCTCCATTAGACCCTAAATTTATTAGAGGTTTAGTTGAAGACTCTGCAGCAAAATTTGCTAAAGAAAACAACATTACACCGAAAAAATGTGGATAATTAATTTAATCAATTAATTTTCACATGAGTGGGAAGCTAAAACAATTTCAACTGTTTCAAGCTTCCCACTTAAATAATATTTAAAGTAAAAAAATTAATGAGTGATAATTCTGTAAACATTCTTGATATAAAAAATATTGAGGTAATGTATGACAACGTTATTTTAGCTTTACATGATGTTTCTTTAAAAGTTCCCAAAGGAAAAGTAGTTGCGTTATTAGGAGCAAATGGAGCAGGTAAAAGTACGACATTAAAAGCTGTCTCAACTATGTTAGCTTCCGAAAGAGGTAAAGTTACAAAGGGATCAATCGATTATGATGGAAACTTAATAGAAAAACAAAACCCATCTCAAATGGTTGGACTTGGAATGGTACAAGTATTAGAGGGCAGAAGATGCTTTGGTCATTTGACTGTTGAGGAAAATATTATTTCTGGAGCTTATTCAAGAAAATTATCTAAAGGAGATATAGATCAAGAATTAGAGAAAATTTATACTTATTTTTTAAGACTTAAAGAAAGAAGAAAAAGTCAAGCAGCATTCACATCAGGTGGAGAACAACAAATGATTGCAGTTGCAAGAGCAATGATGGCAAAACCTAAAATGTTGTTACTAGACGAGCCAACAATGGGTTTAGCGCCTCAATTAGTTGCCGAGATTTTTAATATTGTAAAAGAGTTAAATCAAAAAGAAGGAGTTAGTATTTTACTTGCCGAACAGAATACTAATATTGCATTAAAAAATTCTGATTATGGCTACATCATTGAAACTGGAAAAGTCATGCTCGAGGGGACTGCGCAAAGTTTATTAAACAACGATAAAGTGAAAGAATTATACTTAGGCATATCAAAAAAAGGTAGAAAAAACTTTAGAGATGTTCTTAAGGAAGAAAGTTTAAACAAAAAAATTAATTAAATATGGCATACGAAAGAAAGTTTAAAATAGGAAAGCCGATTTTAGAGGTGAATAATATTTCACTCGCCTTTGGAGGCGTTAAGGCTATTACTGATACTTCATTTAACGTCCTCGAGCACGAGGTTAGGGCAATAATCGGACCTAATGGGGCTGGAAAGAGCTCAATGTTAAACTGTATTAACGGGATTTATAAGCCTCAACAAGGAACTGTAACTTTTAGGGGACAAGTAGTACCTAATATAACCCCGAATATCATGGCTCAAATGGGTCTATCTAGAACATTTCAAAACTTAGCTCTTTTTAAAAGAATGTCAGTACTGGATAATATTCTAGTAGGTAGAAAACTTCACACAAAAACAAATTTTCTTGAGGTAGCTTTACAACTTCCAAAAGTAAAAAAAGAGGAAAAATTAAATAGAGAGAGATCAGAGGAAATAATAAGTTTTTTAGAGATAGAAGACATTAAAGACACTCCTGTAGGAAAACTTCCTTATGGATTACAAAAAAAAGTTGAGTTAGGTCGAGCTCTTGCAACCGACTCTTCAATAATTTTATTAGATGAGCCGATGGCAGGGATGAATGTCGAAGAAAAAAGAGATATGTGTAGATTTATTTTAAAGGTAAATGATGAACTTGGTACAACAATGGTTTTAATCGAGCATGATATGGGAGTGGTAATGGATATATCTGATAGAGTGGTTGTACTTGATTATGGCAAGGTTATTGGTGATGGTACACCAGATGAAATAATGGCAAACCAAAAAGTAATAGATGCTTACTTAGGAGTAGAACACTAGGATTATAATATGGCAAATGAATTACTATTTTTTATGGAAGTTCTGGTTGGTGGTTTACTTGCTGGTACCATGTATTCTTTAGTTGCTCTAGGCTTTGTTTTAATTTTTAAAGCGTCAGCAACATTTAACTTTTCACAAGGAGCTATGGTTTTTTTCTCAGTTCTTGCTTTCTGTGGTTTCATGCAAGATTTTAATATACCTTTTGTACTTGCTTTTATTTTAGCAGCCTTTTTGATGGTAGTGGTTGGTTTATGTACTGAGAGATTGGTTTTAAGACCGTTAATGAATGCCAGCGAAGATACAGTATTAATGGCCACTATTGGCTTAGGATATGTTTTAGAGGGACTTGCTCAAGCAGCATGGGGAGTGGAAGTAAGAAGATTAGATTTAGGCATAGGAGATTTCCCAGTGCCATGGATTGCAGATAATTTAAAATTATTTATTAGTGCACTTGATATTACTGCTGGGTTAGTTGCAGCTATAATGATTATTGGTCTGTTTTTATTATTCAAATATACAAAAATTGGGTTAGGTTTGAGAGCTGTTGCAGATGATGCAGGTGCAGCAAGTTCTATAGGAATTCCTTTAAAACATATAATGTTATTAGTTTGGTCTGCTGCTGGTGTAGTAGCTTTAGTAGCTGGATGTATGTGGGGAGCTAGAGCTGGCGTACAATTTGCTCTTGTTGATCTTGCTTTAAAAGCTTTACCAGTTTTAATTATAGGTGGTTTTTCATCAATTCCAGGCGCAATTATTGGAGGTTTAATTATTGGGGCAGTGGAAAAAATATTAGAGGTTTATATCGGACCATTTTTCGGAGGAGCTATTGAAGGTTGGGCTCCCTACGTATTAGCAATATTCTTTTTATTATATAGACCGGAAGGTTTATTTGGAGAAAAAATTATTAGGAGAGTTTAATTTATGAAACCAATTTTTATGACTTACACAAAAAAAGACCTGATCAACTTAGCTGTTTGTATGGTTTTAAGTGTATTAATAATACCAACATTTATTAAAACAGAATATTGGTACACCTCTATATTAATTCCTTGGCTTTGCTTGGCTTTAGCTACTATAGGACAACAAATTGTAATGGGCTATACGGGTCAATTAGCTTTGGGTGCTGCTGGATTTATGGCTGCAGGTGCTTTTGCTATGTTTAACCTTATTTTACGAGTGCCTGATCTTGGTTTCGTTGGCTCTCTAATAGTTTCAGGATTAATTGCTGCAGCTTTTGGAATTTTGTTTGGTTTACCAAGTTTAAAAGTTAGAGGAATTTATCTAATGGTAGCAACATTAGCCTCACAGTTTTTTATTATATGGATGATAGATAAATTTGGATGGTTTAAAAACTATGACTCATCAGGGATTATAACTGCACAAGATATAGTTATTTTAGGAAAACCATTTACAACACCATTAGCTATGTATTTTGTATGTTTAGCTGTTACCACAATTTTAACTTTATTAGCTATGAATATGGCAAGAGGAAGTACAGGCAGAAATTGGATGGCAGTTAGAGATATGGATATTGCTGCTGAGTCTATGGGGGTTTCACTATTAAGAACTAAAGTTCAAGCATTTGCTATTAGTGCATTTTATTGTGGTGTAGCTGGTGCTCTTTTTGCATTTTGTTATCTAAAATCATTAGAGCCAGTTGCTTTTGATATTAAGTTATCTTTTAAAATCTTATTCATGTGCATTCTTGGCGGACTTGGGACTATTAATGGTGCTTTTATAGGGGCAGCATTTATTTTGCTTTTTCCAGTTCTTTTAAATGCTATAGGAAACAATGTATTTCACGGAGCTATTGATGCTACAATTATTTCATCAATCGAACAGGTAATTTTTGGTCTATTGATGATAATATTTATGATTTATGAACCTTTAGGAATGGCTAAGCTTTGGGAAAATCTTAAGCAAAGTATGAGATCAAAATTATCTTCATCAGGTATTAAAGGTGTAAAATCTCCAGTACTAAAAAAGTGAACAAGAAGAAATTAATTATAGCATTAGCAATAGGAATATTAATAGGTCTACTTATTGAAAATAATTTTATAATTTCATAAAAATTATTTTTGGCTTGGATAAGATTTTTTCAAAATAAATTTGTTAACAATTATTGCAAAAATAATAATTATAACTGATCCTGATATTACAGGACTTAGCAAGTAATCAAAAGAGACACTACCAATAATAACTATTATTGGATTACCACCTGCAGGTGGGTGAGTAACATTTAATAGGATCATTAATCCAACCCCAACTCCTACTGCTAATGGTATGGTTAAAAAGATTGGCAATGGAACAAAGTTTAAAAAAAGTAAACCTACGATGGCGGTAACTAAATGACCAAAAAAAACATTTTTTGGTTGGGCAAATGGACTTTCAGGATATCCATAAAGTAAAACCATAGATGATCCAAATGAGGCTAACAGAAAGATCCCAAATTCTGTTCTATAAGTTAGGAAAGTTAAAATTCCAATTGTAATTATTGAAAATAAACCAGCTAAAAGAGATTGTTTAAGATTACCCATAATTTAACTTGATACTATCTTTTTTAAAGTTTTGAAAGGTAACAATATACAATCTTTTTTATTAATATTTTTCTTCTTAATCAATTTTTTCAAAGAATTCCATTTTTTATCTATAATTTTTACATCATCATTAAAATATAATTCAGCTTTATCACATAAATCGTTAATTTTTTCTTTTTGGTTATTTATTGAAATTTTCGATAATAAACTGGCTGATGCCTGACAGTATACACAAGATTTACCTTGATACCCAAAGTCTAAAATTTTTTCGTTTTTTAATATAAGCTCTATTTGCATTTCATCCCCACACACTGAATTTTTTAACTTTGAGACATGTGTCCGGTTCTCAATATTTCGATTGTTATCTGTATTTGCAGCAATACTTAGCACTTCTAAATCCATATTAATTTTTAATTACATGACAAATAAAAACCAATCAAGAATAGAAATAGGCCGAACACAACTTTAAATGGAAAAGTTAAATTTAAGATTAAAGCTATCTCATTTTTGTTGTAGTTATAAATTTTTAGATTTAATCTTCCCTGATGCTCGAATTAAAAAATCCAAAAATCGCAGTTCCAGTAGTTTTGTTCGCAGGAATTTTATGGTCTTTTGGCCCTCTTGTTGTGAGATATATGGATAATCCTAACCAGGTACCATGGCAGTATATTTTTGGCAGAGGATTAACAATTTTTATTCTTTTAAATCTTTATCTTTATTTTGAAGAGGGGATCAAATTTTATAAAAATTATTTAAAAATGGGATACTCAGGAATTATTGGTGGAACTGGATTAGGAATTGCGATGATAAGTTTTATTTATTCAATTACCAATACGTCAGCTGCAATCACTTTGCTTTGCTTGGCAGCAATGCCTTTTTTTACTGCACTTCTTGCTTTTTTATTTCTCAAAGAAAAAATTTCATTAAATGTTTGGATATCTATTTTTATTGCAACGATCGGAATTATAATTATGGCGTTTGGAAGTACTGGATCAAATTCTCTCGTTGGTTTTATTTTTGGAATGCTTTCATCAATTGGATTTTCCATTTTTTCTGTAACTCTTAGGTGGAGAACACAAACTCCAAAGTTTACAACTGTTGCTTTTTCAGGTTTTTTTTGTTTTGTTTTTGCAGCTACAATGCTTTTGAGCACTAAACAAGTATTCTTTTCAACAAGTTATAATGGAGCATTATTTTCCTTGCATGGAACATTAGTTTGTTTAGGGCTAATTTTATATTCTATTGGTTCGAAAGCTATTCCTGCTGCAGAATTAACATTATTATCATTAACTGAAGTTATTGGTGGAATTTTTTGGGTTTGGTTACCTATCCTAGGCATAAATGAGGTGCCTGATACTTACACTATAGTCGGAGGATTTTTTCTATTTATTTCATTAATTTATTACAGTTTGTTAATGCGATGGAATAAAAGATTTATAGCTTTAAATTAATCTTGAAACATGAGTAAGGACAAAGTTATTGTAAATAGTTGGAACGAATGGGATCCACTTAAACATGTTATAGTTGGAAAAGCAGACGGTTGTTGTATACCTGCACCAGAACCTGCTTTAGATGCTAAAGTACCAGATGATTCAGATATGAAAGGTTCTCATGGACCTCGTACTAAAGATACAGTTGATAAAGCAAATGAGTTATTAAATAATTTTGCTTTAATCTTGGAAAAAAGAGGTATTAAAGTTGACCGACCAGTTCCACTTAATCATAATCAAAAAATTTCTACTCCCGATTGGAAAGTTGATAGTATGTTTGGATGTATGCCAGCTAGAGATATTATACTTACAGTTGGAAATGAAATGCTTGAAGCAACAATGAGCTATAGATGTAGATGGTTTGAATATTTAAATTATAGACCACTGATTAAAAAATATTTTGAAATAGACAAGAATATGCGTCATGAAACTGCACCAAAACCAAGATTAACAGACGCAGATTACCGTGAAGATTATTTGTCAGACAAGATCGGTATTCAAAAAAGACTTAAATGGACTGAAGAAAAATTCTTTGTAACAACAGAAGAAGAACCTTTATTTGATGCTGCAGATGTTTTGAGGTTCGGGAAGGACTTAATTGTACAACATGGTTTTACAACAAATTTAAAAGGAATTGATTGGTTAAGAAGACATTTTAAAGATCATAGAGTTCATGCTGTAAATTTTCCAGGTGATCCATATCCAATTCATATTGATGCAACTTTTACACCCATTAAAGAAGGTTTAATTATAAATAATCCTCAAAGAAGACTACCAAAAGAACAAAGAAAATTATTTGAGGACAATGGATGGAAAATAATTGATAGCGCTCAGCCAGCACATAATGAACCACCACCACTTTGTTATTCATCAGTATGGTTATCTATGAATGTTTTAGTTCTTGATCCAAAAACAGTTTGCGTCGAAAAAAGCGAAATTTACCAAGCTGAACAATTAGACAAATTAGGAATGGAAGTTGTTCCTGTCGAATTAAGAGATGCTTATGCGTTTGGGGGTGGCATTCATTGTTGTACAGCTGATGTTTATAGGGAAGGTGATTTAAAAGATTATTTTCCTATTCAGAAAAATTAATTTTCTTTTGTAACATCTACTTCAAATTTTTCTAATCCTGAGGAAAGATTTTTGTCAACAGGATTTTCAGTTTTTTCAAATGATTTAAGTTTTTCTAATTCTCTTTGTCTTAATCTCTCTTCTCTTAAATTTTCTCTATGTTCTTTTGCTTTTTGTTCTCTATCAAATTTTTCTTCCCATTCTTTTATTTTAATATACTCAAGTTCTTTTTGTTTTTCTTCTTCTTCTTTAATCATTTTTAAGGCTCTTTCTTTTCTTCTTTTTTCTTTAAGTTCAAAGTTTTTTTGCTCTTCTTCTCGAACCTTTAAATCAATATCTTTTCTATTTTGAGACTCTTCTCTCAATTTTAGTTCTTTCTCTTTAGCTCTTAGTTCTTTACTTATAAGTACTAACTCTTCATCTTTTTTCATTAATCGAGTTGACTCTAACTTTTGAGCGTCCTCTTTAATCTTAATTTCTTTTTCTTTTAATCTTAATTCATCTTCATTAAATTTTAATTTATTGCTTTCTTTAATGAGTCTTTCTTCCCAAATTTTAAGATCTTTTCTCTCTTTAAGGATTTGATTTTTTTCTTGTAGTTTTTCTAATTTAATAGCTTTAATTTTATCAAGTTCTTTGTTTTTTTTGTAATTAGAAATTGCATTACTTAAAAAGGATTTAGTAGAAAAATTAGTGAGCTTTGCAACCCCAATTTTTTTTTTTATTTTTTTTTGTTTAATTTTTTTTTTAGGCATTTTTTTATTAGTGTATAAGAACAAATATTTTATATTTTTTCAATGTTTCAATTTTCGCTTTAGCTCTTTAGTGCTTATTTTGAGTTTCAACCTGTAAGTGATTAATACTTGTTAAAAATAACAAAATTCATAATCTTTTTGCATAAATCGAACGTAAATATTATTAAAGTCGCATGAAAAAATTTAAAAAATTAATAATTGCCTGTGACGGGGAGTCAGCAAGTGGAAAAAGCACTGCAGCAAAGCTCATCTCTAGAAAATATAAATTGTTACTTATCAATTCAGGATTATTGTATAGATATGCAAGTAAAGAAATAATCAAAAATAATCCCAAAGATATTGTTAATTTCTTAAAAAAAAGATTTAAAAGTATTTCCTATAAAAAAATAGTTAAATTAAATTTACACTCACAACAAATTAGTAACCATGTTGCTATTTTAGCTAAAAATAGAAATATCCGAAAAATAATAAATACATTTCAAAAGACATTGATCAAAAAAAATAAAAAGATTTGTATAGAGGGTAGAGATATAGCAAGTAAAATATTGGCTAAAAATCCAAAATACGACCTAGCTTTTTATTTCAAATGTAATTTAAGTGTTTCTAGTTACAGAAGATGGTTAGATTTAAAAAAGACAGTGCCCTTAAAAGAAGTTAAAAAATCCTTAAAAAATAGAACAAAAATGGATAAAACAAGAAAAAATAGTCCACTTGTTAAAGTCAAAGATGCAATTTTAATTAGAACTGACAAACTTTCGAAAAGAGGTGTTTTAAATAAAATGTCTAAATATATTGAAAACCTAAACTAAGCTTTCATTTTATCTTCATCTTTTTTATATTTAACACCTTTCCTCTCTAATATTTCTTTCACTTTGTCTGAGTAGGGTTCTTCAATATGTTCCGTTGTTGGATTTAACTCTATTCCAGCTGGAGTAATTGTTTGCGGCATAGCAACAAATTGGGAATCTGGGTTATCAACACTCTGTCTTACTTTCATTCGATAAATACCAAAAAAACCTATAATGGAATGAAAGAAAAATAAAAAAATAAAAAATCCATTTGATCCAACTAAGTCCATAAATATTGAGCACAAAAATGGCCCACTCATAGCACCTAATCCAAATGCAAACTGTAGTCCTGCACCAGCAGCAACAAATTTATCTTTTGATATGTAGTCATTTGTATGAGCTAAAATTAATGAAAACATAGGCAAGCTACAAAAAGAAAATAAAATAAAAAAAATATAAAACCATGTTTTGCTAGTTGCAAGGCTTCCAGGTAAATACATTTGTCTTGATACCAATATTGCAAAAATTGAAAAAATTGCAGCACCAAACGTGCTAAAAACAATAACTTTTCTTCTATCATACATATCGGATATTTTTCCTATTGGAAATTGAGCTATTGCTCCTGAGACCGCTAAAAGGAAAGTCACAATTGAAATTTCTAGTATAGTAAAATTCATTGAGGTTGCATAAACAGCCAATAAAGTAAACAATGCAGATTGAATAGTCCCATAAAAAAGAGAACTTACCATACCAAATGGAGATGCATGATAAAGTTCTTTAAGTTTCATAGCTTTAATACTTTTAAAAGTAGGTGGTTTTTTTTTAGTTAGCAAAATAGGAATCAGTGCAGCTGAAGTAATTACAGAAACTAAAATAAATGGTTGAAAATTTTTAGGACTACTAAAGTTAAGCAAGAACATTCCAATTCCCATTGTTCCATAAAGAATGACCATATAAACAGATAAAACACTTCCTCTATTTTTGTTGCTTGATCTATCGTTTAGCCAACTCTCTGCAACAGTGTAAATACAAACCATACTTATTCCAGTAAGCACTCTGAGTAAAAACCATATAAATGGATTTACTAATATTGAATGAATTAAAATTATCAATGATGCTAAAGAAGCAAATGCAGCAAAAACTCTTATATGTCCAACTCTGGAAATAATTTTTGGTATAGTTGCAGCTCCTATAAAATAACCAACAAAATATCCTGACATCATAAAGCCAGTGGAAGTAAGACTAAATTCTTCTTGGACAGCTCTAACTCCAAGTAAAGATCCTTGAAAACCATAGGCCATCATTATGCATCCCATGCCCAAAAATAGAGCCCACGAATTTTTTAAAACTTTATCCATAAAATCAGCCGTAAGTATTCGCGATGTATTATTAAATCAAGTCTTAATTGTGACAAGCTTAAGAATTTTTAAGCTTTAAAAAAGAGTGAATTGCAATGGTCGTTATAATAACAATCCCACCATAAAGAGTTTCAATACTTGGTTGTTCTTTAATAATTAACCAAACCCAAATAGGACCTATTATGGTTTCTAGCAAAAAAAACAAGTTAACCTCTGCAGCAGGGATAAACCTCGGAGCGATAGTCACTAAAACAAAAGGTATAGCAACACACAAAATGCACATTAAAGGCACTATAATCAGGTCTTTTTCTAAAAGAGCAAAACTCTCAATAAAGAATAAAGCGAAAGTGGCAACAAATAGTTTGCCCACTACCGCTGCTGGAACTAAATTTTTGGATTTTGCAGATCTGATTGTAATAGCACCCACGGCAAGACCAATTGCAGTGATAAATCCTAAGATATCTCCATAAAAGTTACCTAATTTAAGAGAGTCGAAAAAAATATAGATAATTGCAAAAAAAGTAACAATTATTGAAAGCCAAGTTTTTTTGTCAGGTGGTTCCTTTAAAACGATGGCACCAAGTATTGCTGATAGCATTGGTGCGGTTGCTATCATTACTAAAGTATTTGCTACATTTGTATTTTGAATAGAGACTACAAATGTAATGTTTGTAATACTAAAAGTAGCTACGTAAATTATACCATGATAACCACTTGTAAAAAGTATTTTAAAAAAATTTAATTTATAAATTAATAGCATTCCAAAAAAAACTGTTAAGAATGGAATTATTCCACGATAAAAAACAAGACCCCAAGTGTCGATATTAGAAAGCCTGATAAATAAAGAATCAGGTGTAATAAACATTACAGCTACGAAAGCAAGCAGAGATCCTTTTTGCTGATCTGTTAAATTTTTCATGCTTTTAAATCTTTCCAAAATATTTTGGCAAGATTAATCTTAGATATATCGAATAAAGTTTTTAATCCGGTCGGAGATGTAACATTGATATCACCATTTAGTTTTTGATCGATAAAATCGATCCCAGCAAAATAAATTTTTTCTTTCTTTAAATCTTTTGCAATTATATTTGATATTCTTTTTTCTAATTTAGTTAATTTAATATTTATTGGTACTGCTCCTTTACTCATATTACTTAGAAATGATCCTTTTTTAGGTACTCTAGAAATCACACCACATATTTTTCCATTAATCAAAAATACTCTCTTATCCCCTTTGCTAATTTTAGGTAAATATTTTTGACACATTATATGATCATGTTTCTTAATAAATTTTTTTACAAAGTTTAATTTAAATTTATTCAGTAAATGAATATCGTTTCCACTAAAGCTGTGGATAGGTTTTAAAATTACACTTTTATTCTTTTTGAAAAAATTTTTAATTTCATGAATGTTTTGAGTAAAAATTGTATTTGGCATAAATCTTAGATATTTGACTGAATAAAGTTTTTCAGAAATATTTCTGATTGAAGTGGGATTGTTTATAATTTTTACTTTGTTTTTAATTGTCTCAAGAATAAAAGTTGTAGATATATATTCTAGATTAAAAGGAGGATCCTGTCTTATTAAGATATATTTACATTTGATAAGATTTAACTTTTGTTTTTTTAAGATTTTGTAAAATTTTTTATCATTATAATTAAACTTAATAAAAAAACCTTTTGCTATAACTTTTGAATTTACAATAGATAAATCTTTAGGGTCATAATAAAAAATTCTATATTTCTTTTTTTGAATTTCATTGGCTAAAAAAACACTTGTATCTGTTTTTGGATTAAGTTTAGAAGGGTGATTTCCTTGTATAGCAACAATTTTATTTGTCATACAAATCTTTTAAATCTTCATTTTTAGAAAATTTATCAATCATATGATCTGCATTTGTAGTTTTATTATCAATAACTTTTTGCAAATGATTTAAAAACAAAGTTTCATTTTTTCCACTTTTATTTAGTATGTCTCTATTATCCAATCCTTTTCTTGAGATTTCTAACAAAGTTGAAGCCCAGTAAAAAAGGTCTTTACCCATCAATTGAGTATTAAAACCCTTTTGAGGAGCATCTAGATAAGCATTAATTATTTTATCTTTATCCCATGAGGAAATTAAATTATAAACTTCTTCTAAATTCCCATATAACAAACCAATGAAAAATGCAGGCCCAGCACAAAGACAATCCCATCCACATGTATCCATTGACCTTAATTCAATATATTTTTTCAATCTATTTTCAGTAAATATTGTGCTTAAGTGTAATGATAAATCACTCTCAGTCGGAAGACGATTTTTTATTTCACCTATCTTACCATTCATAAAATCCTTAAAAGTGTATTTATTTCCTGACAAATAATTTTGTTTATCTTGTATAAATAAAATTGGAAAATCGATTATAAAATCAGCATATTTTTCAAAATTTAAATTTTCGAAAAATAATTTTGGAAGCCCTCCACGTGAAGTATTTTGCCATACTTTGGATCTATAAGATAAGTAATTGCTCTTTTTTTTTTCAACTATTGAAGAATTAGCAAATAAAGCAATTGAGATTGGAACTATTGAATTTACTATTTTAAATTTTTTAAAAAAATCTTCCTCTGAAAAATAATCAATGTTTAATTGAGTCCCACATGTCCTATACATCATATCTAGACTTAATTCTCCTCCTAATGGCATATCTTTCGTCATTAGTTCGTATCTTTGTTTGGGATTATTAGGGATTTCTTCAAGCTTTGAAATAGGATCAAAACCTGTGCTTACAATCTTTATGTTAAGTTTTTTTGTGACTTGTTTAAGTTCAAACAAATAATCATAAGACTCAGCACATGCCTCGTGAATATTATTAAGTTTTTCTCCAGATAATTCAATTTGGTTACCTGGTTCGAGAGTAATGTTTTTACCTCCTTTGTTTAAACCAACAATATTTTTACCTTCTTTAATTGGACTCCAACCAAATTCATTAAGTGCTGAAAACATTTCTTTTACTTTTGAGTAATCAATTCTTTTGTTGTTTTTACTATCAAATAAAAATTTCTCATGTTCAATACCAATCTTGAAATCTTTTTTTTCTTTTATTCCAGATTTAAAGTATTTAATTATTTGTTCTTTAGAAATAGTCATATTTAAGAATATAGCCTATAAAATTTTACAGTGAAGAGTAAGGTTTTCTTGAAAAAACTTTTTTTACAAAGGGTTTGAAGAAATCTAGTGGTAACGATTTATAATTTGGATCAAATGAGTTTTGATCATATTTTTCACAAAAATCTACTGTGTCCTGATAATATTTATGATTTCTATATTCGTCTCTTTTATTTTTGTTTCCGCCTAAATGGTGAGCGTAATAATACATCTGAAACTCACCATGTTTCTCAACAATCCAATGAGTTTTTTCTGACACATATGGTTTAAGTATCGCTGCAGCATATTCTGAATGGTTCATTGGGGCTAGCTCGTCACCAATATCATGCAATAAAGCAGCTACAACCATTTCATCACTCTCTCCATTCCTATAAGCTCTTGATGCGCTTTGAAGCGAATGTTCTAATCTTGAAACTTGATAACCTTCTAAAGTTTCAGTAAGTCCAGACATAAATCTTAATATCCTATCAGCTGTTTTACTCGCAAAATCTTTTTCATGTTTATCAAGAAAAAGATAATCCTTTTTGGTTCCATTTTTCATTTCTGTAAAACTTACTTTTTTCATAAATTAATTATTTGACGCTGTGCTTAACAAAGAAAGTTGAGTTATTTTACTGTCACCTAATTCATCTATAGGTTTTACAGGGTAATCTCCAGTGAAGTAATGATCAGTTAATTGTGGATAATTTTCGTTTCTTTTATCGAATCCAATAGCTTTATACATGCCTTCAATAGATAAAAATTTTAATGATTTAGCACCAATGTATTCACAGATTTCATCGTTATTTTTATTTGCAGCTAATAATTCTTTTTTTGTTGGTGTATCAACTCCATAGAAATCTGGGTGTTTAATTTCAGGACATGCAATTCTAACATGAACCTCTTTTGCTCCCGCATCATAAAGCATTTTTACAATTTTATGAGATGTTGTTCCTCTTACTAAAGAATCATCAACAAGAATAATCTTTTTATTTTTAATTGTTGTTTGATTTGCATTTAACTTAAGCTTAACCCCCAAACTTCTTATTTTTTGACTTGGTTCAATAAAGGTTCTTCCAACATAATGATTTCTAATTAATCCGTGTTCATAATTTTTATTTAAGTACTGTGCAAAACCTAAAGCTGCAGCATTTCCAGAATCTGGGACTGGAACAATAATATCAGCATCAAAATCATTCTCTTTTGCTAACTCTTTTCCTAAATTCTTACGATGTTCGTATGCAGTTTTTCCGTTGAGAATACTGTCTGGCCTTGCAAAATAGATATATTCAAAAACACAAGGTCTAATTTTTTTTTCAGGGAATGGTTTAATACTTTGAAGTTTATCATTTTCTATTAATACAATTTCACCATTTTCAACTTCTCGAATAAATTTTGCACCAATTATATCTAAAGCACAGGTTTCAGACGCAAGAACATAACTATTTTTTAATTTACCTATAACTAAAGGTCTAATCCCATAAGGATCTCTAACTCCTACCAATAAATTTTGAGTTAACATTACAAGGGCATATCCACCTTGAATTTGAAATATCGCATCTATTATTTTATCAATAGTTTTTAATCTTTTTGATTTTGCAATAAGCTGAACAATAGTCTCAGTATCAGAAGTTGTGTAAAATATCGCCCCTTCTTCAACAAGCTTATTTCTTAAATAAATTGAGTTTGTTAAGTTTCCATTATGTGCAACTCCTATTCCACCAGCATTGGTATCTGCAAAGAAAGGCTGAATGTTTCTTAAGGTATTATTTCCAGTGGTACTATATCGATTATGACCGATTGCAAAATTTCCTTTAAGATTATCAAGGACTTTTTCTTTATTAAAGTTGTCACCAACTAATCCAAATCTTTTCTCCGAATAATATCTTTCTCCGTCAAATGTTACTATTCCACAGCCCTCTTGCCCTCTATGTTGTAGAGAATGTAATCCAAGAGCGGTTAAAGCTGAAGCATCTTTTACATTAGCAATCCCAAATACACCACATTCCTCATTCAATTTTGGATTATAAATCTTCAATTTTTTCTTTAGAATCTTTATATGTTTTTTCATTTGGAAAAACTTTCAATAAGTAATTACTACCTTTTTCAAGATATGGAAAGGTGTATGATTTGTTTAAATTTATTGGCCATTTGTCGTAATTATATACGATATGCACTCCTGAAAATATACATATAGAGATAATATATGCTCGAATAAATCCAAAAAAGAATCCAAAAACAGTATCTAAACTTCCTATGCCAGTATATTGGATTGCTCTACTGATCCCTTTATTAATTAACAATATTAAAAAGAGAACTATAATAAAGATCGTTATTCCAAGTCCTATATCAAGCACATATTCATTATCTATAATATTTTTGACATAAGGTTTTAATCTTGTAAATAGTATCAAAGTTGCAATATATGCTAATAACCACTTTGACATTGAAAGTATACTCAAGACAAACCCTTTCCTGAAACACTTTATTAGCGAAAGAATAGTTATCAATATATAGATTAAATCAATAACAGAAATTAAATTAAATATTTCTCCAAAAAATTCTAGAGTTACTTTAAACATAAATTCTTATTTTCCAAATGGCTTAAAAACTAATATTAAAGATGGAAGTAAAGTTAAAACTGAAATCATTGCAAATAACATTGCAAGTCCCGTAAAAATTCCAAAATAGATTGTAGGTATGAATTTTGATAAAACTAAAATTGAAAAACCAAAGACTATTGTTATAGACGTGTTTAAGATCGCAATACCAACTGTGGAATGACAAGTTTTAAGAGTTTTTTTATAATCATTAATTTTATTGAATTCCTCTTTGAATCTATAGATATAATGTATACTGTTATCAACAGCTATACCTATTGTAATAGCAGCAATTGTGATAGTCATCATATCTAAAGGTATCCCTAGCATACCTATTATTCCTAATATGAAGAATGCCGCAATAAAGTTTGGGACAACTCCAATTAAAGATAATTTAATGTTCTTAAATAAAATAACAAACATTCCAAAAATACCTAGCATGACAAGTCCCAAAGTGAGAATTTGAGATTTAAACAAACTTTGTAATAAATTATTAAATAAGATCATCACCCCAGCTAATTTGTATCGATCTTTGTTTAATCCGAATTCATTTTGCAAGTCATGATTTATTTTTTTTATTAGCTCATTTCTTTTGAGATCTTTTTGTGAATCGATTATTCTTAGACTTATTCGAGCCTCGTTATCTTTTATTGAAATATAAGGATCAATTATCTCAGTTTTAATATTTTCAGGAATTTTAGTGTATAAAACACCCATTTCCAAAGTCCCAAGAGGTTTATTATTATTTAACTGAGTTGCAACATCAACTATTGATGAAAAGGATAAAACTTTTCCTATCTCAGGAAGACTATCAAGATAATTATGTATGTTAGAAATTGTTTCTATTTTATCTTTTGTAAACCAATACTTTTCATCATTTTTTTCTTCATCGCCCCAATCCTCAAATTCGTCATCTCCCTCTAATTTTTCCTCTTTTTTTTCTGGAAACTTTAAAATTACTTCTAGAGGTGTTGTTCCACCTAGTTTTTCATCAATTAATTTCATGCCTTTATAAATTTCTGTCTTTTTACTAAAATAATTTATAAAGCTATTTTCAACTTCCAATTTGCTTATTCCAATAATACTTAAAATAATTACAACTCCAGTTACTATAAAAACTTGATTTTTAAAATTAATAGAAATCTTTCCTAAAGAAGAAGTTATTTTGGACTCAACGTCATCTTTTAAAAGAGTTTTATTATCTTTTAAAAAACTTAATAAACTTGGAAGCAGGGTAAAAGTAATAATAAATGATGTTATTAATCCAAAAGTCATCATTAAACCAAAATCTATCACAGGTTTAATTTCACTAAAAATCAAAGATAAAAAAGCAATAATAGTTGTTAAAGCAGTATAAAGGATTGGCCAGAACATTTTTTTGGTCGTTAAATAGATTATTTCATGATTATTTTTGTTAGGATAAATCTTACTTAATTGTATAAATCTTGTACTCATATGAATATTCATCGCCATTGTTAAAATTAACATTAGCGCAATAAAGTTTGACGAAATTACAGTGACTTTCCAACCGATGAGGCCCAGAAGACCCATCATTATTATAACAGAAAAGAAACAACTACTTATTGGAACCACAACCCAAATTAAATTTCTAAAAACAAACCATAAGGTTGCAATAATAAATACAAGCACACCTAAACCAAAAACAATAATATCACTTTTGATAAAAGTCATCATATCATCAGCAATCATTGGTATACCACCTAAAAAAATCTTTCCTATATCGTCGTAACTTTTGATTACTTCTCTAATTTCCAATATATTGCTGTGATTCTTTTTTTTTATTTGATCTTTAAATAATTGAATTTCCTTATCAGACTTATTTTCAATATCTTTTAATTTTTCATTTTCTTTTATATTAACAATTATTCCGCTAGTCTTGCCATCTTCACTAATGACAAAGTTTCTAAAAACTGGACTAGCTAAAATTTCTCTAAAACCTCTCTCTTTATCGACATCTTCATCTTTTAGTGTTTTGAAATTCATCAGTCTTTCCTGAAGAGGTGCATCAGAATTATCTAAAAGGGGTATATCCAAAAGAGTAATAACACTATGTACCCAATCTAAGCTTTGAAGTTTATATTTTAAACTGAGGAGATTATTGATTGCACTGTCAGTTACCATACCATCATTAGGCGTATGAGTTAAAACCAAAAAATCTTTCGAACCATATCTATTTGTTATTTCTTTTAAGTACTCAAGATCAGGATCACCTTCGATTAATAGTGTTTCAGAGGACGCATCAAGTCTAAAATCTTTTGTGTAATATCCAAAACTAATTAAAGCAAATAATAAAATAATTAGAATAGATCTTGGATTTTTCAAGATTGTATTGTGGTATAAATGATTAATCATTTATCCTGTTATATTGTAAATTAATTATTTTGAGTATCTTTAAATTTTGTAAATCTTTCCTCAAACTCAAGTGTTACTTTACCAATAGGACCGTGTCGTTGTTTCCCTATAATAATTTCAGCTAAATGTGCAACCTCATTCATTTTTGCCTGCCATTCTGCGTGCTCTACAGTTGCCTCTCTCGGCTCTTTTCTCTGCAAATAATACCCCTCTCTGTATACAAACATAACTACGTCTGCATCCTGTTCTATTGAGCCGGACTCTCTTAAATCTGCTAATTGCGGTTTGTGATCATCTCTTTGCTCCACTTGTCGAGATAATTGAGACAATGCAAGAACAGGTACACCCAATTCTTTTGCAATAGCTTTTAAACCCTGAGTAATTTGAGATATTTCCTGAACTCTCCCATCTTTATTATTCAAAGAGCCTTTCATCAATTGTATGTAGTCAACCACTATTAAATCTAAACCATGTAATCTTTTAATTCTTCTTGCTCTGTTACTCATAGCTGCAATACTTAATGCTGGAGTTTCATCTATAAACAAAGGAAGTTCTGAAATATTTTTTGAAGTTTCCAAAAATTGGTCAAATTGTTCATCTGAGATTCTCCCTCTTCTAATATCATTAGAACCAATTCTTGCTTGTTCAGAAATAATTCTTGTAGAAAGTTGTTCTGATGACATTTCTAGTGAAAAAAAAGCTATAGAGGATTTTTTTCCGCTTTCTTGAATTTTTTGAGCTGCATTGAACGCAATATTTGTAGCAAGAGAGGTCTTACCCATAGAAGGTCTTCCCGCAATAATTATTAAGTCCGATTGATGGAGTCCTCCTAATTTATCATCGAGATCTCTAAGCCCAGTCGGTACACCAACTATACCACCTTCATTTTTATAAGCTGCAGAGGCCATTTCAATGGTTTGCTTCATGGCATCATCAAATTTAATCAATGAAGAGCTAAATGTTCCTTTTTCAGCTAAATCGTAAAGAAGTTTTTCTGAATTTTCAATTATGTTTTGACCACTAACATTTAAGTCATTTTCTTTCGCATCATCAATTATCTGATCTGAAATTTTAATTAATTCTCTTCTAACAAACATATCATAAATTATTTTTGAGTATTCGATAGCTTGTCTAGTTGAAGTAGAAAATTTAGTAATTTTTACTAGGTATTCTGGAATATCAATATCATCTTTTTCATTTTCGAAGTAATTTTTTAAAGTAATTGGATTTGCAAGTAAGCCTTTATAAATCATGCTTTCAATTGCATTAAAAATTTTTTGATGCATTGGGTCATAAAAATTTACATTTGAAATGATAGTGCTTATATCATCAAAGATTTCATTCGTTACTAAAATAGAACCAATTACTGATTGCTCTGCCTCAATATTATTTGGTAATTCCTTAAAATTCTCTTTAACAATACTTAAATTATTTTCCATAATTGCAATATTATAGAAATAAATTCAAATTTTAAATTTAAATTAAAGCTGTGGATGAAATTGTATAATTATTGAATTGTTTCCGCAGACGCTACATTAATCGTAATCTCAGCATCAACCTCAGAGTGCAAAAAAATTTTTACTTTAAAGCTACCCAAAGACTTTATCTCTTTTAAAGGTTGGATCATTGATGGTTTAACTTCTAATTTACTCTCTTTTAAAATAAGTTTTGAAATTTCTGTTGGTTTAACAGATCCATATAACTCATTATTTTCAGTGCTTAGTTTTTTTACGCTGTACTCTTTTTTATCAATTTTTTCTAAAATTTTTTTAGCTTCATGTTTTTTTTCATTATCTTTTTTTGAAAGTTCATTTTTAATTTTTTCTACCTCTTTAATATTTTCTTTTGAGGCATATAGAGCTTTTTTATTTGCAATTAAAAAGTTCCTAGCAAAACCTCTTTTTACATCAATAACTTCACCAATTGATCCAATTCTTTTTAAGTTTTCTAATAGTATTACTTTCATTATATTAATGCTAAATTTCTTGCTCTTTTAATTGATATAGATAATTGTCTTTGCTTTTTCTGGGACACGTTTGTTATTCTTGATGGAAGAATTTTGCCATTTTCTGATACATATTTCTTTAAAAGTTTAATATTTTTATAATCTATATTTGGGGCACCCTTAATTGAAAGTGGACAAGTTTTTTTGAATTTATATTTATTTGGTTGAAAAATACTTAATTTAGCAAAATTACTTTGTTTACTTCTCTTATTCCCACTTTGTTTTTTTGGCATAACTAGTTCTTGGTTTTTTCTTTATTGTCCATTTTTTCTGGTGTTTCATTTTTTGAAAAATAATTTGTATTAAGGTCAAATTTTTTCACCTTAACTGTCAAATGTCTTAATAATTTTTTGTCAATAGCTTCATTTTTTTCAAGTTGTTCGATGACTTTACCATCACACTTAATTTTAAAATGAATATAACTACCTTTTCTGTTTTTTTTAATTAAGTATGACAAATTTAGAAGACCCCAATTCTCAGTTTTAATCACTTCACCCTCATTTTTTTCAACAATTTTTGAATACTTTTCAGTCAATTGTTTAATTTCTGAAGGAGACGTGTCTTGTCTCGCTATAATTGTATGTTCATATAAATTCATATTATTTCTTTAATAAAAATTGAGGATATACTATTATAATTTCTCAATTACAATAGCAAAAAAACAAATTTTAATTTATTTTTTAAATGTTTTCAGTAATTTTTCCTGGCCAGGGTTCTCAAATAGTTGGAATGGGAAAAGAGTTTTATGAAAAATACGAAATTGTAAAAAAATTATTTAAAGAAGCTGATGAAATTTTAGGAGTAAATATTTCAAATATTATACTTGATGGTCCTAAAAAAGATTTGGATCTTACTGCAAATACTCAGCCTGCTATTTTTTTAGTTAGTTATTCTATATACCAAGTTGTCAAAAATGAATTTAATATAAATTTAGATGAGGGAAAATATTTTGCAGGCCACTCTTTAGGTGAATATTCAGCGTTATCATGTGCAGGGTATCTAGATTTTAATAAAACAATTAAGTTATTGAGAGCAAGAGGTAATGCAATGCAAAATTCTGTACCGCAAGGTGAGGGAGGAATGTTGGCTGTTTTGGGAACAAAAATTGAAAATGTCGAAAAAATTTTAAAAGAAAATGAGGAAAATTTTAGAGTGCAAATTGCAAATGATAATACTGAAGGACAAATTGTATTAAGTGGAAAAATTAGAGATTTAGAATTGATTAGCAATTTCTTAAAAAATGAAAATATAAAGAACTTAAAATTACCAGTAAGCGCCCCCTTTCATTGTGATCTCATGGCCAAAGCGACAGAGGTAATGAAAAAGGAATTTGAAAACATAAATTTTAAAAAGTCGAATATTACTTTAATTTCAAATGTCACAGCGGATAAAATTTCAGATATTGATGATTTAAAAAGTTTACTTATCAATCAAATACAAAAAAAAGTAAAATGGAGAGAAAGTATTATTAATATGATTAAATATGGCGTTGATCAATTCATAGAAATTGGTCCAGGTAAAGTTTTATCTGGATTAGTTAAAAGAATAGATAAAAATGTAAAAATTACTTCAATTAACACTCAATCAGATATAGAAAGCTTGAGAATATGAATGATTTAAAAAATAAAAATATAATTGTTACTGGCGCTACGGGAGGTATAGGGAATTCTGTAATTAAAAAACTTTATGATCTAGGAGCAAACATATTGGCATCGGGCACTAAAGATGAAAAATTAGAAGAATTAAAAAAAAATTTTAAAAATATCAAAACACTAAAATTTGATATTTCACAAAGCGACAAGATAGAAACTTTTATTGAAAATGCTTTTAAAGAGCTTAATGGAAATCTTGATTGTATAATTAATAATGCAGGAATAACTCAAGATAATTTAGCTATTAGAATGAATTTGGATGAATGGAAAAAAGTTATAGATATTAATCTAACATCAACATTCTTAATGTGTAAGTTTGCGGTAAAAAAGATGTTAAAAAATAAAAAAGGAAAAATTATTAATATTACTTCTGTAGTAGGTCATACAGGAAATTTAGGTCAATCAAATTATACTGCCTCTAAGGCTGGAATTATTGCAATGTCTAAAAGTTTAGCAATTGAATATGCTAAAAAAAATATCAATATAAATTGCATATCACCTGGATTTATTAAAACTGCTATGACAGATAAGATTGATGAAAAGTATAAAGAGAGTATTATTTCAAAAATACCTTCTGCTAGATTGGGAGATCCAGATGATGTAGCGAATGCAGTTCTTTTTTTGGCATCCAATCAATCAGATTATATAAATGGCGAAACTTTACATGTAAATGGAGGCATGTATATGGCTTGACAATCTAGGTAATTAAACTAAGAACGATTTATAATAAAAAAAGGATCAATATGTCAGAAGATGTTTCGAGTAAAGTAAAAAAAATAGTTGCAGATCATTTAGGAATTGACGAGTCAAAAGTTACAGAGGAATCAAGTTTTATTGACGATTTAGGAGCTGATAGTTTAGACACAGTTGAACTAGTAATGGCTTTCGAGGAAGAATTTGGCTCAGAAATTTCGGATAGTGAGGCAGAAAAAATTTTAACAGTAGGTGATGCAGTCAAATTTATTGAAGGCAAGGCCAATTAAAAGATACAATGTCCTCCGCCAAAGATGGTGTAATGGTTATACTGTCTTCTCCATCAGGAGCAGGTAAAACAACTTTAGTTAATTTATTATCAAAAAACGATAAATTTGAGATTTCAATTTCTCACACAACAAGACAACCTAGACCAGGCGAAGTCCACCATAAAGATTATTACTTTGTAAACGATAAAGAATTTAAAAGGTTAATAAACAATCAAGAATTTTTAGAATATGCAAAAGTTTTCAATAATTATTATGGAACAACAAGAACACCGATTATTGATAGTTTAAACAAAGGAAAAAATGTTATATTTGATATTGATTGGCAGGGAGCTGATCAAATAAAAAATAAAAAATTAGACTATAAATTAATTACTTTTTTTATTTTACCGCCTAGTAAAAAAGTTTTACTTGAAAGATTATCTAATAGACATATGAAAGAAAAACTTATTGTGGAGGAGAGAATGGAGCAATTTGAGCGAGACGTACTTCATTGGATAAATTATGATTATGTTGTTATAAATGACGATCTTAATAGTTGTTATTTGAAAATTCAAAAACTAATAAATGCAGAGATTAATAATGGCTCTAAAGATTACGATGCGGAATATATAAGAAATCATGTTGAAAAATTAACTTCTTAAAGACTCATATATTTTTGTTAGATTGAAGTAGGCATCCAAGTCTAAATTTTGTGGTCTTAATTTTAAATCTAGTCCTATTTTTGAAGCTATGTTTGGATCATTGTTAAATAAATTTAGAAAAGGTTTTTTAATCATTTTTCTTCTATGCATAAAAAAGACTCTAGTTATTTTTTCTAAATTTTTAGGATTTTTAAATTCAACAAAATTAATTTTCGGTTCAAATAAAAGAAGTGTACTTTCAACTTTTGGTTTAGGGATAAAACAAGATGGATCAATATCACAAATTTTTTTAATTTTTAATCTCCAATTTGCTAAAATCGTTAATCTGCCATAATTTTTTTCATCAAATTTAGATATAATTCTTTCTGCTACCTCTTTTTGAAACATAAGGACAAGATAATCAAACCAGATTTTTTCATCTTTTATATTAAGTATCCATTTTATTAAAATTTCTGTAGAGATGTTGTAGGGCAAATTACCGTAAACTGTTAATATCTCTTTACTAAGAGAATTTTCTTCAACCTTCAAAATGTCATCATTCATAATTTCTATTTTTCTATTAAATTTTTCCTTAAGTAACTTCACTAAATTATAATCTTTTTCAACAACTAGAAAATTTTTTGGTTTTTTTTTTAGAATTTTTTCAGTTAGGTTTCCTGTTCCAGGACCAATCTCTAAAATATTTTTATCTCTAATATCAATAATGTTAATAATTTTATCAATTATATTTTGATCAATTAAGAAGTTTTGACCAAGGCTCTTTTTAGCCTTAATCATATTTGATCTAAAAAACTTAATGCTTTTATCAAACTAATTGGATTTGACTTGTTTTTTCCAACCATTTTTTCATTTGGACCATGATCAGGAGTAACACGCAAAAAAGGCAAACCAAGAGTAATATTTATGGCATCGTACTCAAAAAGAGTTTTAATTGGTCCTAAAACTTGATCATGGTACATTCCTATTATCACGTCAAATTTTTTTCTATTATCTTCTAAAAAAATAGTGTCGGCAGAGAATGGACCTTTTACATTAATTTTTTTTTGTAAAGATTTGATAGCTGGAAAAATAATCTTATCGTCCTCATTAAATTTCAGAACACTCTCGCAATGTGGATTAAGGCCAGTCACAGCTATTCTTGGTTTAAAGCCTAAAAATGTTTTATAAAAATTATTTACAATCATTATTTTTTCTTTTATCAATTTTTGACTTATTTTCTTTGCTATTTGACTTATTGGTAAATGAGTAGTTATAGGGCAAACTGAAAGTTTTTTATTATAAATTAACATCGCAAATCTTTGTTGATTAAAAGAGTGTGATATGTATTCCGTAATACCAAGATATTTTTTATTTAAGGTTTTTGTTTTATTAATTGGTCCGTTAATGATCTTATCAGTAAGACCTCTCTTTATTAGAGAAAAAGCAAATTCAAAACATTTTTGTATATAAAATTGATGTTTTTCGTTTGAAATATTAATTAAATATATTTTTTTTTTTTTAATCTTTTTTTTATTGATAGTGATTTTATCCAATTCTTCTATATCTTGTTTAAAATTAAATCTTCTAATTTCACCATGTAAAATTTTTTTATTACAAATTAAAATTAATGGGCTCTTAATTTTTTTTAATTTTAATGACTTAAAGAAAATTTCAAAAAAAATACTCTTAGAATCGCCAGGAACAATTAAAATAGGATTAGAATTCACTTATTTTTGCATTTAATTTTATCTTATTATAAAAAATTTTAGAAAACTTATCTAATTGTTTTGTTGTCTCTATCATTATCATTTTCTCTAACTCAGCCTGCTTATCCATTTTAAACGGTTTTTTTCTTGTGTCATTAATTCTTAGAATTAAAAAATCGTTTCCTATTTTGATAGGCTCACTATATTCGTTCTCTTTTAAGTCTTTTATTTTTTTGATTATTGGTGCTGATAAATTATTTTTTGCAACCCATCCGATTTTTCCACCTACCTTTGAACTATCAGATATACTATATAAATTAGCAGTATTTTCAAATCCATTAACATCAATACTATTTTTTATCGCCTTGTATTCCTCATTATAATTTGTACTACTTTTTATTGTGAAAATTATTTCGGATAAATTATATTCAAAAACATAATTATTTTTAACCAAATTATCAATTTTTAATTTTAGATTTTCTTTGTTTATATTAACGCTATTATTGTACTTAGCATAAACTATATTTTTCCATTCATTTTCAATTTCAATTTTTTTTTTTAGATCGTAAATCGAAATGCCAAAATTTTGAAGATAATTTTGTAATTCAGTTTTATTTGCAAAATTTAAATTTTTAATAAGATTATTCAAAACATTATCAATCTGTGAATTTTCTTGTTTTAGTTCTACATATTTTAATATTTCAATTTTTCTTATGATCTCTTTTGTTAGAGATTTTTTTGCTATCATAATTAATTGATCATTTTCGATTTCTTTCAAATTTGGATTTAAGGCTAAAAGATAATTCATCTCTTGTTCAATATCATATGAGGTAATTATCTGATCATTAATTTTCATTACAATTTTTAAATTGATATTTGAAAAACTTAGATCAGTGAAAAAAAAATAAATAGCTATAAAAAAAAAAAATTTTTTTAAATTCATTTTAAATTAGGAGTGTTGAAACCACCAAATGGTATAATTGACAACTTAAGAAAAAGATTTTCAGATGGCTTTAAATCTTGGTCATTATAATATTCTTTATTATATTCAACTGCTGCAGTTAAACAGTCAATTTTATACTGATAAATCAAATTATAGAATTCTGTAAAACTTTTCTCTTTATTTTCCCTGGTTTCAAAAATTAAACTATTTTTTTCATTAAAGTTAAAACGGGTTTCATTTTTTAGATAGGAAGTTTTTAAATCACTGTTGTTCTCATTTTGATATTCAAATTTTGTTTTGAAAGTTTTGAAATAAAATTCAAATCCGTAAAGCTCGTAGTTTATTTCATTCAAATTATTTTTGAGCGAGAAATCATAATCAAATTTTAAGTTTATGTTTGGCTTATATTCAAATAACCCTACAAAATCAGACATCTTATCACCTAAATTTGAATTTAAAGGTAAGTCCTTATTTTCCTCTAATCTCAAATTATTTGCGAATCCAAATTTTATTTTTTCCTCCGAGCTTGATTTATCAACTATTGATTGCTCATAACCATATGTTAAAGAAATTCCACCTTCATTACTGTCATCAATGCCTAATCTATCTAAATCATAAATGTTATCATAATTTATTTTTCGATCCGTTTCACTAACATCTTTTGTATGAGGAGTGCTAAATCTAAGTGACAACCTTGGTGTTAAAGTATTTCTTGATTGAGAAGTTTCTTTTATTAGTGGGAGAGAATAATTTGTTTGAAAAGAAGGAGTTAGAGTTACAGAATTTTTATTTTTAAACTTCTTAGAATTTGATGCACTAGAATTTACATTTCTAACTAAAAGTTTTTTTTCATTTACAATACCATTATTTAAAAATAGCGGGTTCGATACGAATTCAAGATTGTTAATTAATACTTTTTCTGTAATATTAGTATTATAATTTTTATAATATGCTTTAGAGTTCAATGCATTGTTTCTATTTATAATTTTCGAGAAACTAAAGTTTGGTACGTACTCATATTTATCGCTGTCCTTTTTGCTCAAATCCTCATAAATATCTAAATTAGTGCTTATTGATAATTTTTCATCAAATAAATTAAGATTTACTGAATTTGTAAGATTAGAGGTGTTATTGATTATTGGACTTTCAATCTTATAAGCTTTTAAATATGTTTCATCTGAAACTTGCTCTAATTGAATATTTAATTCAACTTCATCAAAATTATCATTTTTATAATTCTTATCTAAATTATAAAATAAATGTCCTTTAGTATTTTCTCCACTTGAAACATATTGACTTAGATCGACTGTATGGTTTGAGTCTTTATTTTTTTGTCTAAATTCTGATTGAATTAATAATTTATCTTCAGCAAAAAACCTAGGACTTAATGTAATGTCTTTATTTTCAGCTATAGCAAAAAAATATGGTAAATTGAAAGATAGACCAGTTGTACTATTGTCTTGAATTTTAGGTATTAAAAATCCTGATTGTCTATTGACTGTTGGATCAGGATGAAAGAATTTTGGAAAATAGAATACTTTTTTATCATAAATTTTTAGACTTGCATTTTTATAATAGATAGTTTTTTTCTTTTTATCATGTTTAATTTCCTCTGCGCTCATTTCCCAAGGAGGACATTTTTCTCTTTTTTTACAAAATGTGAAAGTTCCCTTTTTCACTATTGTATTTATATCATTACTAATTAAACTTCTCCCCTTTAACCTTGGTTCATTTTCTGAGACATCAGAAATTTTAAAATTTAAACCTACATCTTTTGCTATTAATTCTTTTTTATTTAAATCCAGAAATGCCATTTCAATTTTAAATATATTCTTACTTATATCTACAACCTCTAAATCATTTAATTTAATAACTTTGTTGTTTATATTATATTCAAATAGACTTACTCGATAAATATTTCCAAGATTATCTTTAATTTCAGAATTACTGGGACCCTCAATTTTTTGATCCTCTAAGTTATAATTCAGCTTATCAGTTTGAATCTGTAAATTATTTTCATTATCAAAAATTTTTACATTACTTTTAAAATATAATTCTGACTTATCAATTTTGTATTCAATAATGTTTGAGACAATTTCTATATTTTCATCAATCTTTTTAATCCTTCCTTTATTAATAATTAATAAAGATTTATTCTTGATATATTTAATTATTGCACCATTGATAGAAATATTATTTTTTTGAACAAATGCTGTTCCATTTTTTGCAATTGTCACATTTCCATTATCCACAATTTCAATTTCATTGGCATTGAATTGTATTTCTTTGGAAAAAATTTTATTTATTAATAAAAACTGGAATAGAATTACTAAAATTATGAATAATTTATTGTTCATTTATTCTTATCAATCCTATTATTGAAACTATGCTTAAAAAAATTATTGGAAAAAATACTGATAAATAGATTGGAATTTTGTTTGTTAATCCAAAAATATTAAAAATATTATTAATATAATAAATTATCACAGAAAGAGTTATTCCTAAAAGCACGTGAAAGACATATGGTTTATTTTTCTTTATGTTCAGCATTATAATTGATGATATTATTACCATTATACTGAAATAAATGGGAATTGCAGCAATCCTTAACAGATGAAGATCAATATCTTGTGAAGAATAGCCTAAAAACTCATTTTCTTTTTTAGCATCAACTAGTTGAAAAATATTAAAAGAGTTTAGATTTCTAAATGTGCTGTTAATTTTATCTATATTAAAATGACTATTAATAATTATGTCGTTTTTTAATTTGATTTGTAGATTATCCTTAAACAAATAGGGCGTTTCAATAACCCATTCATTTTTACTTATATCAACTCTTTTTGAAGAAATATTTTCAATTAATTCAAAATTTTCATCAAACTTTGAAATAAAAACGTTTTCTAAGAAATTAGTCTTATCTAAGCTACCATTAATTATGTAAATTTCATTATTTATTTCATCTTTAATCCATAATCCATTTTCTCCATAATGTTTGAGATACTTTCCATCTTGTGAGTAAGAATTTTTAAAATCAAAATAAATAAATTTTAGTTTAGAGGAAAAAGGGTAATAAATTAGAATTATTAACATCCCAAAAATAAATGCACTTATAGTTAAAATCTTAATTAGATAAAAATTATCTAGACAGTTAATTTTTATTAGTTCATTTTCCTTTTTTTTTATAATTTCTAGAAAGAAAAGTTGAGTAGAGATTAAAATTATAAAAGGAAAAATTTCAAGCAGTGCTGAAGGAACATCAAGTGCTGCCACTAAAAAAGGTAGATAAAAAGAGGTTTGAGTATCACTAAAAAAAGTTATTTCTTCAAATATTGTTAGTATAAAAATCAATGAAAAAAAAATAATTGAAAGAAGTATTAATTTTTTAAAAAATAAAATTACAAAATATTTGTCAAAAGTTCTAAGCATTATTTATCTTCTTTATAAGAAAATTATAAGTTAATGAAAAAAATAAAACAGGTATACCTAAAAACAAAAAAAGGTAAATTAAAGAGTCCTTAATATATCTCATGAAAATTTCAGATATTACTAAAATTAAAAAAACAAAAATAAAAATTTTGATAATTTTGATTGTATAATTATGTTGCTCTTTTGAAAATGTTAATAGAAAACAACACATCAATGTGAGTATCGGTAAGTAAAATGGTTTTATAAATCTTTTGTATAATTCTTGGTTAAAATTTTTTAATTTATCGATTTCACAACTAAATAACTCATCGACATATTTTTTTCCAGACATCAAACTCAGAGAACATCTAAATAATTTCATTGATGATAGCTCTTGAATTTTTGGTTTTTTAATTGATCTAGATGAAAATTTTGATAAATCATAATCGATTTTGTCAAACTCAAAGCTCATCAATTTGTTGTTGTTATTACTAATTACTTTTCCATCCAATAATCTAAAAAGTTTTTTGTCTTCATTTATTAAAAAACCTTCTTTTGCATAAATTATTTGACTATCATCTTCTCTAAAATCAACAAATTCACCTTCTTGAATATAAATATTTTTAAATGAATTATCGTCAGTTTTATGATTAATAAATATTGTTAAACCAGAAATTGTATCAATAAACTTACCTTGTTTAATTAGATTGGGTAAAAAATCCATATTAGAATTTTTAAGAATCATTCTTGCTTTAAATTGATTGACAGGTGAAATCAAACTTCCAATCAAAATTTGTATAAACATAACTACTAAAGTAAAATTTACTAAATTTTTTATAAATTTTTGTTTAGTAACACCGTTTGTCCAGAAAATAAGCAATTCATTATTTTTTTCATACTTAATAAGTTCAAAAAAAATTGAGATAGCAAATACAAATGGTAAAATTCTATGAATTATTTTAGGAAAATTATACAAGTTGTATAGAAAATAAATTTTGAAATTGTGACCATCATCTATAACGAAATCTAAATAATTTACAGCTTGAATAATCCACACAATTAAACCAATGGTAAACGCTATAATTAATGCCCGATAAGAAATATCTGTGATCAGTTTTCTAAATAGTAATTTTTCCATTGAAATATAATTGTTTTACTCATATATACCATTATCTCTTAGAGATTGTATTTAAATTTATGAATATTAAAATTAACTTTAAAAAACAAGTATTTAATAAATCTAATGAAAATTTAATATTATTTGTTGATGAAAACTTCAAAATTTCAAATTTAAAGAAAAATATCTCTAATTCTGATTACTCCTATATTGATGATTTAATAAAAACAAAAGATTTTAAAAAAAAAATTGTTACTTTTGAAATCAGTTCAAAAAGAAAAATCATTTTAATTTCTTTAAAAAACAATCTCACTGCTTCTGATGTGGAAAATTTAGGTGCAGATTGTTATGAGATTATTAAAGTATCGAAAAAATTAAATTTTGGCATTAATTCAGACACTATAATAAAGAAATCAAAAAATCTTATTGGGCATTTCTTGCACGGTATGAAACTAAAATCTTATACATTCGAAAAATATAAATCAAAAAAAACTGAAAAAAACATATTTATAGACGTAATTGGTAAAAATATACCAACTAAAAAAGACCAGCTAAACTTTAGTGCAATCGAGCAAGGAACTTTTTATGCAAGGGATTTAGTATCAGAACCTGGAAATATATTACATCCAGATGAGTATGCTAAAAGGATTAAATCTTTAAAAAAATTTGGCTTAAAAATAAATATATATGATGAAAAAAAATTAAAAAAACTAGGTATGAATACTTTACTTGGTGTTGGTCAAGGGAGTATTAGAGGATCGTATCTTGTAACTATGGAATGGAATGGTTTAAAAAATAAATCTAAGCCTTTAGCTTTCGTCGGCAAAGGTGTTTGTTTTGATACTGGTGGTATATCTTTGAAACCTGCAAAATTTATGGAGGATATGACATATGACATGGCTGGTTCTGCAGTGGTTGTAGGATTAATGAAAAATTTAGCTTTAAGAAAATCAAAAATAAATGCAGTTGGAGTAGTTGGTCTTGTAGAAAATATGCCAGGAGGTAATGCTCAAAGACCAGGAGATATTGTCAAGTCTTATAGTGGTAAGACTGTTGAAATATTAAATACTGACGCAGAGGGAAGACTAGTGTTGGCAGATGCGCTTACTTATACTGAAAAAAAATTTAAACCTAAATTTATAGTTGATTTAGCAACTCTAACAGGAGCTATTATTGTTTCGTTAGGTTCAGAATATGCAGGGCTTTTTTCTAACAATGATAAATTATCACAACAATTAATTGATGCTGGAAAAAATGTTGAGGAGAAAGTTTGGAGAATGCCCTTAAATAAGAATTATGACAAGTTGATTGACTCCAAAAATGCTGATATGCAAAATATAAATTATGTAGGTGGTGCAGGATCTACCACTGCTGCTCAATTTTTACAAAGATTTATTTTAAATAAAACACCTTGGGCTCATTTAGATATAGCTGGAATGGCATTTTCTAAATATGGTGGAGCTTTAAATTCAGGTGGTGCAACAGGTTATGGAGTTAGATTATTGAACAAACTTATAGAAGATTATTATGAGTAATATTGAACAAACTCTATCAATTATTAAACCAGATGCTGTAGAGCGAAATCTTGAAGGTGAAATTAAAGAAATATTTAAGAATAAAGGTTTTCAAGTCCTTAAAGAAAAAAAAATTCAAATTGAAAAGTCTGAAGCTGAGAAATTTTATAAAGTTCACGAAACAAAGCCATTTTATAATGATTTATGTAAATATCTTTCTTCAGGCCCAATAGTTGTTATGGTTCTCCAAAAGGAAAATGCAGTAAAAGCAAACAGAGAACTAATGGGAGCCACAAATCCAAAAGATGCGAAGGACGGAACCATACGAAAAAAATATGGGATTTCAATTGATAAAAATTCTGTTCATGGATCTGATAGTAATGAAAATGCTAAAATAGAAATTAATTTTTTCTTCAAAGATTAAATACTTTTAAAATAGCTTTTGGATAAAGCTTATGTTCTTGAATAAGCACTTTTTCAGCTAAAGAGTTCATTGTCTCATTTTTTGAGATTTTTACTTTCTTTTGTAAAACAATCTTACCCGAGTCTAATTTTGAATTAACTAAATGAACGGTACAACCTGAGTATTTTTCATTATTGACCAAGACTCTTTGATGAGTATTCAATCCTTTATATTTAGGAAGTAAAGAAGGATGAATATTTAGAATTTTACCTCTAAATTTAGTTATAAAATTTCTGGATAAAACTTTCATAAATCCTGCCAAACATATGATTTTGATCTTATGCTCCTTTAAATCAGAAAGTATTTGATTTTCAGTTTTATATTTTTTTTTAAAATTATACACTTTTCTTTTTATTTTATTTATTTTACCAAGTCTTAAACCTTTAGCTTTAGGGTTATTTGAGATTATTAAATCAATAGAAATTGGTGATTTTTTCTTTTTGGAAAATTTTATTAAAGATTTTAAGTTACTCCCAGTACCAGAAATAAAAACTGCAGCTTTAACTTTTTTATAGCCAGTTAACTTTACCATTAAGACTTACTTTGTTTTTATTTTTAGAGATTTTACCAATAACATAAGGCTTATATTCCTTCGAAAAAAATTGATTAATTCTTTTAATATATTTAGGGTTTATTATTAAACAAAATCCAACTCCACAATTAAAAGTTTTAAGCATTTCTTTATCGTTGATTTTGTGTGACTTAAGCCAATTAAAAATCTTTAGAGGTTTTATTTTATTTAAATCTATTTCTACTGATAAGTTATTGGGAACAACTCTACTAATATTATCAGCTAATCCACCACCAGTAATATTAGCACAACCATTTAATAAATTTCTTTCCACAAGATCTAAGATTTCTTTTACATAAATTTTCGTTGGCTTAATTAGTTCCTTTTGTAGAAATAAATTTTTTTTTACATTTATTTTTTTTATCTTTAATAGATGCCTAACAAGTGAAAAACCATTTGAATGTAAACCACTAGATGGAACAGCTAAAATTAAATCTCCTTTTTTAATCTTATTTTTATAAAGTATTTTTTTTTTATCTGTAATTCCAACAGCGAAACCAGCTATATCAAATTTACCTTTTGCATAAGTATCTGGCATTTCGGCAGTTTCACCACCAACCAAACTACATTCTGCAATATCACACCCTTTGACTATTCCACGAATTATTGATTTCATTTTTTTTAAATCAATTTTATTAATTGAGATGTAGTCTAAAAAAAATAAAGGTTTTGCTCCTTGTACAATTAAATCATTTACACTCATAGCAACTAGATCTATTCCTATAGTGTCATATTTATTTAGTAAGTTTGCGATCTCTATTTTGGTTCCTACTCCATCAGTGCAAGCCACTATTTTTGGATTTTTTATATCTTTTGGTAGATCTGTGACCGAACCAAAGTCACCAATATTAGTATTCTTTTTATTGCCTCTTTTTTTTGATGAAATACTAGATATGAAACTTACAAATTTATCTGCAGCATCAATATTGACCCCACTTTTTTTATAGGTAAAGAGATTTTTATTCATTAATATAGGTTTTAAATTTAAGTATGTATTATATCAAACATTTATATATTTTTTTTTCTACTCTAGCTTTAATAATATTTTTTTTTTCCACAGAGGTTGTTAAAGCAAAATCTTTTGAAATCAATGATATTGAAATTTCACAGCCATTTGAAATTAATTTTGATAAAAATAAAGTAATTGATTTAGGGTTTAAGAAAGCTTTTTTTGAATTAGTCTATTCTTTAATCAAATCATCAGATTTCAAAAAAATTGATAATATTAGGTTAAATGAAATCAAAAGCATGATTGAAACATTCTCGATTAAAGAAGAAAAATTTATTGATCAAAAATATTATGTAAATCTTGGTGTTTCATTTAACAAAAAAAAAATTTTTAGGTATTTAGAAAAAAAGAATATTTTTCCATCTCGAATACTTAAAGAGCAATTTTTATTTATCCCAGTCATAATAAATGAAAAGGGAAATGATATTTCAATTTTTTCAAATAATCCAATTTATGCTGATTGGAATAAAACAAATGAAAGATATCAATTGATAAAATATTTATTACCTGCAGAAGACCTTGAAGATTTAAATCTTATCAAAGAAAAATTAGATTTAATAGAAACTTATAATTTTAACGAGATTACAAAAAAATATTTTTTAAAGAATTCTATCATTTGCCTAATTTTTAAAGGTAAAAACGAATTAAGAATTTTAACAAAAATTTATAACGATAAAAATGAGATAATAAAGAATGATACTTTTAAGAATATAAATATTGATAACGAAGCAGACCTTAATTCCTTAATCGAGAATTTGAAAAATTTATTTGAAGATACTTGGAAAAAAATGAATGAAATAAATACTTCAATAAAAGTTCCTATTACAATTAAGATTAAAAATGATGATTTAAAAAAATCAAATAATTTTGAGTTATTTTTAAACGAAATAGATATGGTTAGCGACTATTCTATAGAAAAATTTGATAAAGAATTCATATTTTATGAAGTTTTATTTAATGGCGCAGTCCAAAATTTTATTAATATAATGAAAAATGAAAAATATAATTTGAATACGCAAAAAAAAGTTTGGATGATTGAATGAGAGACTTAGATCAAACAATAATTAAATTTGATTATGATAAAAATTTTAAAAGTGACGATTTTTATCTTTCTAAAAGTAATAAACATGTTTTTGATTATTTAAACATATGGCCAAAATGGGAAAGAAATTTTGTCAATGTTACAGGGGAAAAGCTTTCTGGAAAAACTCATTTAATGAATATTTTTTTACATAAAAACAAAGGCATTAAGTTTGAGGGTAAATCTCTAGAAAATAATGATTTAAAAAAAATAAAGTTTCATGAAAATATCGTAATTGAAAATTTGTCTTCTGATGTTGATGAAAAATTACTTTACAGTCTTTTTAATTTAATTGAGCAAGATAATAAATTTATCATTATTACATCTGTAAAACCAATTGTTAATATCACTTTTAACCTAAAAGATTTAAAGTCTAGATCAAAAAACTTTATCTTATTAAATATCGAAAAACCCGATGATGAGTTAATATTTGCTATTATACTAAAAAATTTATCTGATCGACAAATCTCTTTAGATGATAAATTCATTGAGTTTATTGTTAAAAGAATTGAGAGATCATATAGAAAAATATATGATTTCATATATAAGATCGATCAATTAAGTTTAAAAAAAAAAAAATCAATTGACTTTAAAATTATTAAAGAAGTTTTAGGAGAATAATTGAACAAATTTAGAACTCATAAATGTAACGAATTAAGAAAAGAAAAAGTTGGAGATGAGATAACCCTATCTGGTTGGATAAATAAAAAAAGAGACCACGGAAATCTTTTGTTCATAGATTTAAGGGATAATTACGGAATAACACAGTGTATTATAGATAAAGAAAATTCTAATTTTAAGATGTTGGAAAAAATACAATTAGAAACTGTAATTAAAATTGTTGGAAAAGTTGTTGAAAGGTCAAAAGAGACAGTCAATAATGATATTGAAACAGGTGAAATTGAGGTAGTGATTAAAAATTTTCAAGTTCTTGGTGAATGCCAAGAACTTCCTTTACCAGTTTTTACTGATCAAGAGTATGCGGAAGAAATAAGACTTAAGTATCGTTTTTTAGATTTAAGAAGGAAAAAAATTCATGAAAATATTATATTAAGATCAAAAGTAATTTCATTTATCAGAAATGAAATGAATAAGTTAGGATTTTTAGAATTTCAAACACCAATTTTGACCTCATCAAGTCCAGAAGGGGCAAGAGATTTTTTAGTACCAAGTAGATTAAATCCCGGCAAATTTTATGCACTTCCCCAAGCACCTCAACAATTTAAACAATTAGTGATGGTCTCTGGCTTCGATAAGTATTTTCAGATTGCTCCTTGTTTTAGAGACGAAGATGCAAGAGCAGATAGAAGTCCTGGGGAGTTCTATCAATTAGATTTAGAAATGTCTTTTGTTGAGCAAGAAGATGTATTTAACGTAGTAGAGAAGTTATTTGTTAATACATTCAAAAAGTTTTCAAATAAAAGATTATTGTTTAATCAGTTTCCAAGAATTTCATTTAAGGAGTCAATGATTAAATATGGAACAGATAAACCAGACTTAAGAAATCCATTAATTATTAATGACATCACTGAAATTTTTTTTAGAGAAGATGTTTCTTTTGAAATATTCAAAAAACTAGTTAAATCTGGATCTAAAGTCCGATGCATTGTCACAAAAAATACAAAAGATAAACCGCGAAGTTTTTTCGACAATATAGATAAATGGGCTAAAGAACAAGGCGCATCAGGACTCGCTTACTTTACCATTGAAAAAGAAAAAGAAATTTCAGCCAAAGGGCCAGTGGGTAAATTTTTTTCAAAAGAATCACTAAATGAAATAATGATTAAAACTGAAGCAAAAGTGGGTGATAGTATTTTTCTTGCTTGTGGTAAATTAGAGGAAGTAGAAAAGATAACTGCATTAGCTAGAGATAAAATTGGAAAAGATTTAGGTTTAATCGATGAAAACATTTTCGCATTCTGCTGGATTGTGGATTATCCAATGTATGAAATAGATAGTCAAACAAACAAAATTAAATTCAGTCATAATCCTTTTTCTATGCCGCAAGGAGATATCAACAAAATTAATTTTGAAAAACCATTAGAAATACTCGCATATCAATATGATATTGTATGTAATGGAATAGAATTATCTTCGGGTGCAATTAGAAATCATATACCAGATTTAATGTATAAATTATTTGATGTTGCAGGTTACTCAAAATCTGAAGTTGATCAAAAATTTAGTGGAATGATAAACGCTTTAAGTTACGGTGCTCCACCTCATGGAGGCATTGCCCCAGGAATTGATAGAATAATTATGTTACTAGCAAACGAAAAAAATATTAGAGAAGTTACAATGTTTCCAATGAATCAAAATGCACAGGATTTGATGATGAATGCACCTTCTAGTGTAAGTGAAAACCAACTTAAAGAGTTAAATTTATCTATAAAAAGTAAAAAATAATTATTTTTTACCTTTAAGACTAATTTTAACATCGGATAAATCTACCAGATTCTTTTTGTAGTTGTTTCTAACAAACCCTTTACTTGTTATATCTTTTACTATTTTTAGTAATTGATTTTGTTCATCAGAACCTTTTTCATCTGTAGATGAAATATCTAAATTACCTATAGATGGAGTATGTGCCAAATCCTCTCTGTTAAGATAAGAAATTGCAAGTTCCCTAAATATATAATCTAAAATTGAAGAGGCACTCAAGATTCTGTCATTACCGTTTACTTTTCCAGAGGGCTCAAATTTAGTCCCTATAAATGCACTCACAAACTCATCCAATGGAACTCCATATTGAAGACCGAGCGAAACAGCTATAGCAAAATTATTCATTAGAGCTTTAACTAACTCTCCCTCTTTGCTAGTATCTATAAAGATTTCTCCAATTTTACCGTCCTCATATTCACCAGTGTGTAAATAAACTTTATGATCACCGATAGTTGCTTTTTGGATATAACCTTTTCTTCTATCTGGCATACTAAATCTTTTTCCAGAATTATCAGATTTAGCAAAAGATTGAGAAACTATTTTTTCAACATTTTTAGTTTTGTTTTCACTTTGAGTTTTAACTAAGTCAATTTTTTTATTTTGGTCATTTTTTTTATTATTAGGATCAAGACTTTTTGTCTTTCTGTTATCTAATTTTACATCCAAAACCTCAAATTTCCCATCATCTCTTTTTTCAAGATTCTTTAGCTCTGTTTCGTTAATATCATCTAAATAATGATTTACTTTAAAAGTGCATGTATAATAAGTTTCTACAAGATATTTTGACATTTTTTTATAATCCTTTAATTAAATTTGAAATTTGAATCTTTTTACTTATATACTTTTACATATTTTAGTCTAATTTAATTTATACAATTAAAAATTGAATTTAAAAAATTTTACATGTTGACTTTCTTAAAAAAAATTTTCACTTGGTGGAATCGCGATACTTTCGGCACCAGAATCAAAACTATATTGTTTGGTAAATTTATTGGATCAGATGAGTATGGAAATAAGTATTATGAGAGTAAAAGAGGAAAAAGATGGGTAATTTATGCCAATGAAATTGATGCATCTAAAATTCCAGTTGAATGGTACTCTTGGATTCATTTTATGCCAAATAAAATTGAAAATATTCATGAATTAGAAAAACATGATTGGCAAAAACCTCATCAACCAAACTTGACTGGTACTGACTCAGCTTATTATCCAAATAAGAACAATAAGGATGCAACTGAAAAAAAATATAAAAGCTGGAAATAAGCTAAATTTATTTTTATTTATATATTTATTTAGCATATTTGTGACATTTAAATCTATTGCCGAAACTAATCTTGATGGAAATAATACCGATATAAAAATATTGGATAAGATTAGTTCTAAAAATGAGTTGATAAAATTAATTAATGATGAGGAATTAGTTTATAAAGATTTAGCAATAAAAAGTATAAAATGCACAGACTCCAAATTTGATGATAATCCTGAAGTTAAAGCATATATCCAAGTAAGAGACTTAACAAAAAAAGATAGAAATAATGTTTTTGTTTTTAATGGATGGATGTTTTCATCAAGTCCTTCTATAGCACCCTTCGATCATCCAGTTTATGATATCTGGCTTGTTAGCTGTTATTAAAGTATTTTATCTTTATCTAGCCAACCAACATTAAAATCAGAGTCAATAAATTTTTTATGATTTAGTAATTTTTTATGTAATGGAATTGTTGTTGTAATTCCCTCTATTACAAACTCATCTAAAGATCTATTCATCCTTTGAATAGCCTCTAATCTATTTCTTCCATGACAGATTAATTTACAAATCATACTGTCATAATAAGGAGTCACTTTATAACCTTGATATATTGCACCATCAACTCTAGTTCTGAAACCTGACGGTTGATGACACATAGCAATTAAACCTGGTGAAGGTTGGAAATTTTTACTTGCATCTTCTGCATTTATTCTACATTCTATGGCATGACCTCTTGGATTTATATCACTTTGTTTTAACGCTGTTTCCCCTGAAAATGCTATCCAAATCTGTTCTTTAATTATATCTATACCTGTTACCATTTCAGTTACTGGGTGCTCAACTTGAACTCTCGTATTCATTTCAAGAAAATAAAATTTTCCATCCTCATAAATAAACTCAACAGTCCCAGCACCCATATAGCCTATTTTTGAGACCATATTTACTGTTTTTTCAAAAAGGTCTTTTCTTATCTCATCAGTCAAAATAGGACTTGGTGTCTCCTCAATTAATTTTTGATGTCTTCTTTGAACAGAACAATCTCTTTCATGAAGATGAACAGTTCTATTTTTTCCAGCTAAAATTTGAACTTCAATGTGTCTAGGATTTTGAAAAAACTTTTCTATATAAACTTCATCATTACCAAAATATTTTTGAGCTTCTGATTTTGCAGTTGAAAATAACGTCTCAAATTCTTCTTCTTTATAAACAATTTTCATGCCTTTACCACCACCACCACCAGATGCTTTAATTAGAACAGGAAAACCAATTTTTTTACATAATTCTTTAGCTTCTTTAACATCTTTAACTCCACCTTCAGAACCTTCAATAACTGGTAAACCATTTTCTTTAGCAATTTTCTTTGCTTGTATCTTGTCTCCCATCATTTCTATAAGTTTTGAAGAAGCTCCAATGAATTTGATATTATTTTCTTCAAGCACTTTTGCGAAATTAGCATTTTCGGATAGAAAACCATAACCAGGATGTACAGCCTCAGCATTGGTAATTTCTATTGCTGATAATAGGGCTGGAATATTTAAGTAACTATTTGCTGGTTGGTGAGAACCTATACAAACACTTTCATCTGCCATTCTTACATGCATACTTTCTTTATCCACATCAGAATGAACAGCTACAGTTAAAATTCCCCATTCTTTACAGGCTCTTATAATTCTAACCGCAATTTCTCCACGGTTAGCTATTAAAATTTTTTTAAACATTAATCAAGAATTAATAAATTTTGACCAAATTCAACAGGCTGGCCATCTTCAACACAAATTTCTTTTACAACTCCATCTGCGGTTGAAGGCACATGGTTCATAGTTTTCATAGCTTCTACGATCATTATTGTATCACCCTTTTTAATTTTTTTTCCAACTTCAACAAATTTTTTTGCACCAGGTTCAGGTGCATGATATGCTGTTCCTATAATTGGTGATTTAACTTCAATTCCAGTTTTAGTTTTTTCTGATAAATTAATATTTGAGTTGTTTACTTCATTTTTTGGATTTGGAATTTTTTGATTATTAACTGAAATATTATTTTTAGAAACTTTAATTTTAGTATCTTTCTCGGTATATTCTAACTCAGTAAGATTAAATTCCTCTAAGTAGTCACTAAGTTCTTTAATAATCTTTTTATTAATTTTCATTTTGTAAGAGCTTTTGCATTGAAATTATGGCTAAAATATAACCATCAACACCTAAACCAAAAATACCACCTGTAACTACATCACTTATTAAAGATTTATGTCTAAATTCCTCACGTTTATATATATTTGAGATATGTAATTCAATGATTGGTTTTTTAAAAATACTTAAGGCATCTCTAATAGCTACAGAAGTATGTGTGAAAGCTGCAGCATTGATTATTATTCCATCGAAATTTTTTCTAGAATCTTGTATCAAACTAACTATTTCACCCTCAATATTTGATTGGGAAAAATCAGCTTTTAAACCCAATTCTTTCGACTTATTTAAACAAATCTCTTTTAATTCTTCAAAGGCGGTGGATCCATATTGTGATTGTTCTCTTTCACCTAATAGATTAAGATTTGGACCATTAATTATAATTATCTTATTATTCATTTAACATTTATATACGATGAAAAAAAAAATAAAAATAAAAATTAACGGTAAAATAAATAGAATTAATAACAAGACTAAATTATCCGATTTAGTCAAAAATTTAAAAGTACCTTTAAAAAAAGTTGCCATTGAATTAAATAGAGAAATAATGGATAAAAAAAAACTTAATAAGATTAATTTAAAAGCAAATGATAAGATTGAAATTGTTCACTTTATTGGAGGTGGTTAATTTTGAAAAAAGATAATCTTATAATTTCAAAGAAAAAATTTAATTCGAGATTAATTGTTGGCACTGGTAAATACAAAAGTATGACTGAATGTGCTAAGGCGATAAAGATATCTGGAGCAGATATCGTAACAGTTGCTGTAAGAAGAGTAAATATTGCAGATAAAAAGAAACCTTTATTAATGGATTATATAGATCCAAAAAAGATAACTTATTTACCAAATACAGCTGGTTGTTTTAATTCAGATGAAGCGTTAAGAACACTTAGGCTTGCAAGAGAGATTGGGGGATGGAAATTGGTAAAGCTTGAGGTTTTAGGTGATAAACAGAATCTATTTCCTGAGATGATAGAGACTCTTAAATCTACTGAAATTTTAACAAAAGAAGGTTTTAAAGTTATGGTTTATTGCAATGATGATCCTTTAATGGCAAAAAGGTTAGAAAATGCTGGAGCAGCAGCTATAATGCCACTTGCAGCACCAATAGGATCTGGTTTGGGAATTTTAAATAAAGTTAATATTCAAATTATAAGAGATCAAACAAAATTACCTTTGATTATAGATGCTGGTTTAGGACAAGCATCAGACGCAGCAATTGCAATGGAATTAGGTTGCGATGGCGTACTAGTTAATACAGCAATCGCAAAAGCAAAAAAACCACTAGAAATGGCAAAAGCGTTTAAGAATGCTGTGATTGCTGGAAGGCAATCTTTTTTATCTGGAAGAATTGAGAAAAAAGTAATGGGCAGTCCATCATCTCCGAAAAAAGGGATTATTTAGATTTTTTATAAAATTTTTTTTTTCTGTATTTTTTTTTCTTAATCTTGACATCCTTTGAAGACTTTTCTTTGACTAAAGTTTCAAGATTTTTTAGCTTTTCATAATACTCAATAAGCTCGATTGTTTTTTTTGATTTATTTTTAATATTAATAATATACTCAGGTATAATTAAAGAATTATCTGAAATAATATCTATTTTCATTTTATTTTTTTTTTCGAAAAAAGTTAAATCTTCAATGAAGTTTTCTTTTAAAAATTCAGATATTTTATCGCATACTTTTAACTCAACAAATTTTCCTTTATTTAAGACAGCTTTCAACTCAACTAATTTTAGTATTTTTTGTGCAAAAGACTCATCTGTAAGTCCAACTTTCCACTTTACCGCACTTTCTCTTAATCTTTGTCTTGACATTTCAAGCAATCCAAAGTTACTAATTCTTCCTATCTGAATTCGGGCTCTGTCTGATCTACATTTTTCTTTTAATCTTCTTTCTACTGTCCTTCTATTTCCATAACTAAGCATATCGATAAAATCTATTATTATAAGACCCGATAAATCTCTAATCTTAATTTGTCTTGCTATTTCCTCAGCAGCCTCCAAGTTTGTATCTAAAGCTGTACTCTCAACATTTTTTTGTTTGATAGAACTTCCTGAATTTATATCAACCGAAACAAGAGCCTCTGTTGGATTTATTACAAGATAGCCTCCAGAACTTAATTTTATTTCTGTATCAAAAATTTGATTAAGTTTTTGTTCTATTCCTTCCTCTATAAACAAAGGTGTTTTACCTCTATATTTTTTTATTTTTTTTACGTGAGAAGGCATTAACGTTTTCATAAAATTTTGTGCTTTTTTATAACCTTCATTTCCCTCAATTATTATACTTTTTGTTTTGTCATCATACATATCTCTTAAAGTTCTGTTTATTATCTCACTTTCTTGGTGAATAAGTGAGGGAGCAATTGCGTTAATTGCATTCTCTTTTATTTGATTCCATGATTTAATTAAGGTAGTTAAATCAAATTCAATTTCATTTTTGGTTTTATTACTACCCGCAGTTCTTACTATTAATCCCATTTCTTTTGGAATCTCTATCACGTTTAATATAGATCTTATTTTTTTTCTATCCACTGGATTGAAAATTTTTCTTGAAATTCCTCCTCCTTTTGGAGTATTTGGCATTAATACAATATATTTTCCTGCAATGGAAATAAACGTACTTAAGGCAGCTCCCTTTTGACCTCTTTCATCTTTTATAACTTGAACCAGAATTACTTGATTAGGTTTGATCACTTCTTGAATTTTATATCTTTTAAACTTATTTCTACTTTCTATTTTTTTACTTTTATCATCAATATTTCTCTCTTTTTCCTCACCATCTTTTTTTTCAGCATCAATCAGATCATCAATCTCTAATTTACCTTCAGCTAAGTTTTCATTATCTTTTTCTTCAACTTTTTTTGACAATTCTTCTCTTAATTTTTGCTCTTCTTTTTTAATTAGTTCAAGATCACTTTTTGGAATTTGATAATAATCAGACTGGATGTCATTAAATGATAAAAAACCATGTCGCTCTCTACCAAAGTCTACAAAGGCAGCTTGTAAAGATGGTTCAATTCTACTTACTTTTCCGAGATATATATTGTTCTTTATGAGATTATTCTTTGAACCTTCATATTCATAATCTTCAATTTTATCATTTGATTTAAGAACAACTCTAGTTTCATTTGGATGCGAAGCATCAATATATAAATTTTTTTCCATAATATTACTTTTGAATGTTTCATTTTTTTTTAAAAATTTTGTTTAATAATAATGCCTTAACTTTAACAAATTCCTATATATAATTAAATCAAAATGACAAAGTTGTTCAAAAATATTTTAATTATATTATTAAGCATTTCCTTATTAACCTTGATTGCTATTTTTAGCATTTTATGGACTTTTTCTAACAATATCCCTGATTATAAATTTCTTAAAAATTATAAGCCGCCTGTATCAAGCAAAATGTACTCTGGAGATGGGGATTTAGTCGCTGATTTTTCGAAAGAAAAAAGGATTTTCGTTCCTTACAGCGCGATTCCCTCAAATGTTATTAATGCCTTTTTGTCTGCTGAAGATAAAAACTTTTTTACTCATCCTGGTGTTGATGCAAAAGGTGTTCTTAGAGCAACATTTAATAACATCACTAATATTATGACCTCAAAAAGACTTGAGGGGGCTTCTACAATAACTCAACAGGTTGCAAAAAATTTCCTATTAACTAATGAAGTTAGCATTAACAGAAAAATTAAAGAGGCAATTTTAGCGTTTAGAATAGAAAGAGCTCTAAGTAAAGAGAGAATTTTAGAATTATATCTTAACCAAATATATTTGGGCAGTGGAGCTTACGGTGTTGCTGCTGCAAGTTTAGAGTATTTTGATAAGTCAATTAAAGAATTAAATTATTCCGAAGCAGCATTGTTAGCAGCTTTACCAAAAGCACCTAGTAGATATAATCCTTATAATAATATTGATCTAGCAAAATTTAGAAGAGATCTAGTTCTTAAAAATTTGAATCAAAATGGATTTTTAAATCTTGAAAGATATAATGAATACAAAAATAAAAATATAAAATTAAAAAAAAAGAAAAAGATTTATTTGGAGGATGCACAGTATTATATTGAAGATGTAAGAAAAAATATAATAGATAAACTAACTTACGAGAAAGTTTATAAACAAGGATATAATATAAATACACCAATCAATTTAAACTTACAAAAAATTGCTACTGAGTCTCTTAGAAATGGTTTGATCGCTTATGATCAAAGAAAAGGTTGGCGTGGACCAATTACAAATATAGAATATGATGATAATTGGCATAAAAATATAAATAAAAAATATAAATTAGAGAATTCTATCAATTGGGAAATAGCAATCGTTAGAGAAATAGGTCAATTTCAAACCAAAATTGAAACTGAAGATAAATTAAGTGGCTTAATTAAATATAATGAAATCTCATGGACTAAAAAGGAGTTTGAAGATTTATTCAAAGTTGGCGATTTAATATATGTTAAGAAAGTAAAAGATAACTTTTATAGTCTTAAACAACTTCCAAAAATCAATGGTGGCATTGTTGTAATGGACCCTTACACTGGACGTGTTTTAGCCCTAGGTGGAGGATTTAGTTTTAAATCAAGTGAATTTAATAGAGCTACCCAAGCACTAAGACAACCTGGTTCAGCATTTAAACCATTCGTTTATGCTTTGGCACTCGAAAATAAATATACTCCATCATCTTTAGTGCTTGATGCACCTTTAGTCCTAGATCAAGGAGTTGATTTAAAAAAATGGAAGCCAGAAAATTATGGTAAAAAGTTTTATGGTCCCTCTACACTTAGGGTTGGGCTTGAAAAATCAAGAAACTTAATGACTGTAAGAATTGCTCAAAATTTAGGTGTAGATAAACTAGCAAAATTTTCTAAAGATTTAAAAATTTATGATAACCCCGAAGAATTACTTTCAATTTCTCTTGGATCAGCTGAAACAACACTTTTAAATTTAACTTCAGCTTACGCATCCTTTGTAAATGGTGGAAAACTAATAAGCCCTATAATCATAGATAGAATTCAAGATAGTGAGGGAAATACAATAATCAATAATGAAAATAGAAAGTGTATGAATTGTGATAAAATTTCATTCACTGGAAAAGATTATCCTCAAATTGAAGATAATTATAATCAAGTAATGTCCGAACAAACTGCGTATCAAGTTATAACTATATTAGAAGGAGTTATAAAAAGAGGAACTGGTAAAAAATTAAGAGATTTACAATTAAACTTGGCTGGAAAAACTGGAACCACTAATGAAAATACTGATGCATGGTTTATTGGCTTTACTTCAAATTTAGTGATCGGAGTTTATGTTGGAATGGATAATCCCAAACCATTAGGTAAATTTGAAACTGGATCAAAAGCTGCGTTGCCAATCTTTAGAGAATTTATCGAAAAGTCAGTTAAGAAATCTGAAGCTAGGCCATTTAAGGTGCCCAAAAATATGACATTAATGGTGGTTGATCCATTGACTGGAGAAAAAGCTAAATTCAATTCAAAAAATACTATTATTGAGGCTTATAAAAGTAAAAATGTTTTAAATGGAAAAGTATTGTATTCTGATAATAATAGAATCGATACAAATAATATATTAAAGTTTTATTAATGGACGATAAATATTTAGATCTTAAAAAAGAAATTGAAAAAATTAACCATAGAGTTAAGGAGTATCTTTGAAAAAAATAAGATTTACTCAAAACTGGATGATCTAGAGAAAAAAATGCTTGGTGCCAATTTTTGGCAAGATAAGTCAGATTCTCAAAAAACCATTAAAGAAAAAAAACTTTTTGAAGATTTAGTAAAATCATTCAAAGACGCAGTTACTCAGCTTAAAGATTTAGATGACCTTTATAATTTGGCTACAGATGAGAATAATCTTAATGTTAAAAAAGAAATTATGGAAAATATTAAAGAATTGAGATCAAAAGTAAAGAAGAATGAAATAAAATGTTTTTTATCTAAGGAGGCAGACTCATTTGATTGCTATGTGGAAATTCATGCTGGTGCTGGTGGTACAGAAAGTCAAGATTGGGCCAATATGTTAAGAAGAATGTATATGAAGTGGTCAGATGGTAAGAATTATAAGTGTAATTTAATGAGTGAACATAAAGGTGAAGAAGCAGGAATTAAATCTTCAATTATTAAAATTGAGGGGGATTATGTGTTTGGATGGCTAAAAAAAGAGTCTGGAATACACAGACTTGTAAGAATATCTCCCTTTGATTCTGGTGCAAGAAGACACACGAGCTTTGCAAGTATTTGGGTTTATCCGGTCGTCGATGAAAACTTAAATATAGAAATACTAGATAAGGACTTAAGAATTGACACCTATCGCTCAAGTGGTGCTGGTGGACAACATGTTAACACAACCGACAGCGCTGTTAGAATAACTCATATCCCATCAAAAATAGTCGTACAATGTCAAAACGAGAGGTCTCAACATAAAAATAAAGAAACCTGTATGAATATGCTGAAAGCAAGACTTTACGATTTTGAAATGAAAAAAAAAGATGATGAAAATCAAAGCAATGAAGCTTCAAAATCTGATATAGGGTGGGGTCATCAAATTAGGTCATATGTGCTTCAACCTTACAGATTAGTTAAAGATAATAGGACAAATTTTGAAAGCACAAGCCCTGATAAAGTTTTAGATGGCGACATCGATGCTTTTTTAGAGAAATCTTTGTATCAAATTAAATGAAAAAAATAATTTTTAAATTTTTAGTCTTCATTTTATTATTAATCTTTGGTTTTATTACTTACCTAAGCACCATTGGCATTAAAACGAGTGCTTTTAATGATCAAATTACTAAAGAAGTTAAAAAAATTAACAATCAATTAGAATTAGAGTTAGATAAAATTAGTATCATTTTAGACCCTTTTAAATTTAAATTAGTTTTGAAAACAATTGGAGCAAATCTTAAGAATAAAAATAAATTAATTAAACTAGAAAGTGTCAAATCTAATATTGATGTAAAGACATTCATAAATAAAAAATTTTCTTTATCTGAATTAGATATTAACACTAGGACTATAGAAATAAAAAACTTAATTTCATTTGTAAGATCAATTGAGGATAATCCGCAAATATTCATATTAGAAAAGTTTGTGAAAAAGGGATATTTGATAGCAGATATAAATCTTAAATTTGATCAAAAAGGTAATATCAAAGATAATTTTATTATAAAAGGATTTGTAAAAGATGGCGAAGTAAAACCTTTTAAAAAAATAGACTTATCAAAAATAAATTTTATTTTTACTATTCAAAATAACAAATTTGAATTTAAAGATATTAATTTATCATATGATAATAATGATTTGAAGTTTCCAGAGTTAATTTTAATTAAACAAAAAAATAAATTTCTGATATCAGGTAAAAACAAGAATAAAAATTTATTTTTAGATGATAAAAAAATTAATCAATTACTTAATAACAACCTTTTCAATATAAAGTTTGAGTCTGCTGAGTTCGATTTAGAAAATACTTTTTCATTTAAAATAAATGATAAATACAAGATAGATGATTTAAATATAAATTCTTTAATGAATTTAAAAAGTTCTAAAATTGTAAGCTCAAAAAATTTGAAAGAGTTTTTTCCAGAATTAAATGAGATAATTGAGTTATCAGATCATCAAATACAAATTGAATATAAAAAAGATCTACTAAGTATTACCGGTAATGGAAATATTCTTATCCAAAAAGAAAAAGATAATATTGATTATAATTTTTCGAAATTAAAAACAAACCTAAAATTCGACACTTCTTTAGAAATCAAAAAAAATCCGTTTCATCTAAATTTTTTAAATTATAAAAAAGATCAAGATGATGAATTAAAAATTGTTATTCTCGGAGTTAAAAATCTTTTATCTAATGAAATCAATTTAAAAAATATCTCAATAAAAGAAAAGAATAATAAATTTGAATTCAAAAATTTATTTCTATCAAATAAATATAAAATTAAATCTATAAGCAAGGTAAATTTGGATTATTTTGATAATGACTTATTAAAAAATGAGCTATCTATCAAAAAAAAAGATAAAGAATATTTATTAGACTCTAAGAGTTTTAATGCCACTAAAATTATAGATGATTTATTGAAAGATGATAAAAATTCAGAAAGTCAAAAAATTTTTTCTAAAAATTTTAGACTAAATATTAAAATTAAAGAAACGTTTCTTGATAAAAATCATCTAATAGAAAATTTAAATGGATATCTAAAATTCAACGACAGTGAAGTAATTGATGCTAATTTACTAGGAGATATCTCCAATAATAAGAGGATTAATTTCACCATTAGATCTACCTCAAACGAAAAAATTACAACTCTGTATTCTGATTTAGCTAAGCCTTTTGTGAATAGATACAAATTCATAAAAGGTTTTGAAGAAGGAAATTTAAATTTTCATTCTATTAAACAAAACAATGTTTCTAATTCAAAATTAATAATAGATAATTTTAAAGTACAAGAGGTACCAGCTTTAGCAAAATTGTTAACATTAGCATCTCTTCAAGGTATCGCTGACCTATTAACTGGTGAGGGAATAAGATTTACAGATTTTGAAATGAAATTTTCAAACAGGGATGATTTGATGAAAATAGAAGAACTATATGCCATCGGCCCAGCTATTTCTTTATTAATGGAAGGGTACGTCGAAAGCGATGATTTAATTAGTCTCAGAGGAACATTGGTACCAGCAACGACAATTAATAGAACTATATCATCAATCCCTCTTCTCGGAGATATTTTAGTAGGAAAGAAAGTTGGAGAGGGTGTTTTTGGTGTAAGCTTTAAAATTAAAGGTCCACCAAAAAAATTAAAAACAACTGTAAATCCTGTTAAAACGCTTACACCAAGATTCATTACTAGAACTCTTGAAAAAATAAAAAAAAATTAGCTTATTTCAACTTTGATATGTCTTTTTTTCCCCAAGGATAGTTTGATTGTGTCATTTTCAAATAATTTTTCACTGATTATTAGTTTTTCATTATTGATAACTTGATTATTAATTTTTACACCACTACCTTTAATTAATCTTCTTATCTCGCTTTTAGATTTTTCTAACTTTGAAAGAATTATTAGATCAACAATAGTTAACTTGTCATTCAATTGATTTTTTTTAATCGCAATAGAAGGTAATGCAGAGCCAATTGAATTTTCTGAAAAAGTTTTTTTTGCTGTTTCTTCACTTTTTTTTGCTTCTTGTTCACCATGAAGCATAGAAGTGGTTTGATTTGCTAAAACAATTTTTTGTTCATTGATATTTTTTTCTTCAATTTTTTCTATTTCATCAATACTTAAATCTGTGAAAAATTTCATGAATTTCGATACATCTCTATCATCTATATTTCTCCAAAATTGCCAATAATCGTATGGTGAGAAAAATTTTTCATCTAACCATATTGCTCCATTTTCAGTTTTTCCCATTTTAGCACCTGTCGCTAAAGTGATTAAAGGAGTAGTTAAACCATATGTTTGTTGATTAGAATATCTTTTTACTAAATCTACACCACTCACGATATTACCCCATTGATCAGATCCACCGATTTGCAACGCACAATTTTCTTTTTTATTAAGTTCTAAAAAATCGTAAGCTTGTAAAATCATATAATTAAATTCCATGTAACTCAGAGATTGTTCTCTATCCAATCTTGTTTTTACACTTTCAAATGTTAACATTTTATTTATCGTAAAATGTTTTCCAATATCTCTCAAAAAAGAGATATAATTTAAATCTTTTAGCCACTCATAATTATTAACAAATATTGGTTTTACATTTTTATCACTTATATCTAAAAATTTTTTTAAAATTCTTTTAATATTTTTAGAATTTTTTTCAATTTCATCCTCACTTAAAATTTTTCGTGTTTTATCTTTACCAGAGGGGTCTCCAATTCTTGTGGTTCCTCCGCCTAACAATACAATTGGTTGGTGTCCATGTTTTTGGAGCATTCGTAAACACATAATTTGTAGAAGACTTCCAACATGTAAACTTTCAGCTGTACAATCAAAACCAATGTAAGCTTTAATCTTTTTTTTATCTAATAAAGAAGATAACTCATTTTCATCAGTACATTGATAAAAGTAGCCTCTGTCTTTAAATTCTTTTAAAAATTTATTCATAAGCGTATAATTCTACAATATACAAATTTTGTTAAAAAAAAATAATAATGAAAAAAAAGATATTCACCTCAATAGGTTTGATGAGCGGTACATCAATGGATGGAGTGGATTTGTCTGTTATAAAATCTGATGGTAATGATCAATTTTCCAGTATTTATGATATTTATAAAGAGTTTGATGATGGACTTTACAAGCAATTAATTAGTTTAAGAGATAAAATTAGTAATTTTAAAGATTTAAAAACTCATTCTAAAGAGATTAATGATGTAGAAAAAAAATTTACATTATTCAACAGTCATTTAATTAACGAAGTAATTGGAGACATTAATGAAGATATTGATTTAATTGGTTTCCACGGTCAAACAGTGTTTCATGACCCAAAAATTCAAATTTCAAAGCAATTAGGTGATGGAAGACTTTTATCTAGTTTATTTAAAAAAATTGTTATCAATAATTTTAGACAAAATGATTTGAATCACGGAGGCCAGGGTGCTCCACTTACACCAATATTTCATAGTTTGATTTCAAAAATTATCCAAAAAAATTTTAAACTTAAATTGCCAATTAACATTATTAATATTGGAGGTATTACAAATATTACTCAAATCAAGGAGGATCTCAATAACTCTATAAACTTTTTTGCTTATGATATAGGACCTGGAAACTGTTTGATAGATGACTGGGTAAGAAATAATAAAGATCTAAAATTTGATAAAGATGGAAAGTATGCAAATATTGGAAAAGTTGATGATCTAATTTTAAATCAAGCAATAGATAACTTTGAGTTTAAATCTTACGAAACTTCGTTGGATGTAAAAGATTTTGATACATCATTTGTAAAAGGTTTATCATTTGAAGATGGGTGCGCGACTTTAACAAAATTTACTGCATATTTAATTGCTGATGGTTTGAGAAAAATAGATAAACAAAATAATATTAATCCACATCATTATATAATTTGTGGAGGTGGAAGAAAAAATAAATCTTTGATGCAATCGATTGAAAATTATTTGGTAAACAAGAATATAATTATAAAAGATATAGATGATTATAATTTTGATGGTAATTTTATCGAGTCCCAAGCGTTTGCATATCTAGCTATAAGATCATATTTAAAATTACCAATCTCATTTCCAAGCACTACAAGAAGTAAAAAAGCTATTTCAGGTGGTGATATTTTACAAAACTTTTAATAAAGCGCAGTTTCTTTTTTAATATACTTATTCAAACATTTATTTAATTCAGACTCACTTTTTGTAAAAAAATGATTTGCTTCAGAAATAGTTTGAAATTCTACTTTTATTCCTTTTTGTGCGCTAAGTTTATTATCTAAATCTTTAATAAATTCAAAAGGCACTAATTCATCTTTTTTTCCATAAATCATTAAACCAGATGATGGACAAGGTGATAAAAAAGAAAAATCATAAACATTTGGTTGTGGTGAAATTGCAATAAATCTATTTATCTCAGGTCTTCTCATTAATAACTGCATTGCAATTAAAGAACCAAAAGAAAATCCTGATACCCAACATTGTGAATTGTCAAAATTTTCTCTTTCTAACCAATCTAGTGCAGCTGCAGCATCTGCTAATTCTCCTTGTCCATTATCAAATTCGCCGTCACTTTTACCAACACCTCTAAAGTTTACTCGACATACAGAAAAATCATTCTCCATAAAAGCATGAAAAGTTTCTACAACAACTTTATTATTCATTGTTCCTCCATATTGAGGATGAGGTTGTAATACTAAAGCGATAGGTGAAGTACTTTTTTTACTTTTAAAATATTTTGCTTCGAGTCTCCCCGCAGGACCAGGAATGAATATTTCTAAAATTTTATTATCCATAATTGATATTGATAATTATTCTCAAAAAAAAATTACGTTTAACACATGTACGTGACAAAATGTTAGTGTTTTTTTCTGATAGATACTTGACTATTTTAGTCGGGTTTATATATACCCCTGTAAAATAAAGGTTTTATGAAATTAACATCTAAAGGCAGATATGCGGTAATGGCTTTGGTGGATCTGGCAAGATTTAACAATATTAACCCAGTATCTCTGAGAGACATTTCGCTTAGACAAGGTATTTCGCTTGATTACTTGGAGCAAATTTTTTCTAAACTTAGAAAAAAAGAGATTGTTCAAAGTGTTAGAGGAAATCAAGGTGGCTACGTTTTAAATAAAAAAGCTAAAGAGATCAAACTTACAAATATTTTTGATGCTGTTGATGAAAAAGTTAAAACTGTTCAATGTAAAAAAGAGTCCAAAAAAGGCTGTAACGGTAAATCTACAAAATGTTTAACTCATAACTTATGGGATGAACTTGAAAATCATATTAATGATTTTTTTGAAAAAAAGAGTCTAGAAGATCTTATTCAAGATAATATTGAGAGAAGAATTTAAAAATGGATACTAGAGAAAAAGATATAGAAAAATTAAAAGATTATAAATACGGTTTCACTACTGATATTGAAAATATTAAAGCCCCAAAAGGCTTAAATGAGGAGGTGATCAAGTTTATTTCTAATATTAAAAAAGAACCGAAATGGATGTTAGATTTTAGATTAAAGGCTTATGAGCGATTAAAACTTTTAAAAGAGCCTAACTGGCAAAAACCAAAATATCCTAAAATTGATTATCAAGATTTATATTATTACTCGGCACCAAAAAGCATGAAAGATAAACCAAAAAGTTTAGATGAGCTTGATCCTAAGCTTTTAGAGACATATAAAAAACTTGGAATTCCATTACAAGAGCAAGCAAGATTAAATGGAATTGCTGTAGATGCCGTATTCGACTCTGTTTCAGTCGCTACTACTTTTAAAGGTGAGCTGACTAAACATGGAATAATTTTTTGTTCAATGTCAGAGGCAATTCAAAAACACCCTGATCTTGTAAAAAAATATTTAGGTACAGTTATACCAGTAACTGATCATTTCTTTGCCACACTGAACTCTGCTGTTTTTACAGATGGATCATTCGTCTATATTCCTGAAGGTGTTAAGTGTCCTATGGAACTATCAACTTATTTCAGAATTAATGCATCAGAGACAGGACAGTTCGAAAGAACGTTAATTATTGCTGATAAAGGAAGTTACGTGAGTTACCTTGAGGGATGCACTGCTCCCATGAGAGATGAAAATCAATTACACGCAGCAAATGTTGAATTGATTGCTTTAGACGATGCAGAAATAAAATATTCAACTGTACAAAATTGGTATCCAGGGGATGAAAATGGCAAAGGTGGAATTTATAATTTTGTGACTAAAAGAGGATTATGTAAGGGAAAAAATTCCAAGATTTCTTGGACGCAAGTTGAAACAGGTTCTGCTATAACTTGGAAATATCCAAGCTGTATATTAAAAGGTGATAATTCAATTGGTGAATTTTATTCAATAGCAATTACCAACAATCATCAAAAAGCAGACACTGGAACAAAGATGATTCATTTAGGAAAAAATACTAAAAGTAAAATTATTTCAAAAGGTATAAGTGCTGGATTTTCTGATATGACTTATAGAGGTTTAGTAGATATTAATTCAAAAGCTAAAAACTCTAGTAATTATACACAATGTGACTCTTTATTAATGGGAAATAAATGTGGTGCACATACAGTTCCGTATATAAAAAATAAAAATTTTGACTCAAATATTGCACATGAAGCTACGACATCAAAAATAAGTGAAGAACAATTACATTATTGCCAACAAAGAGGACTTAATCCTGAGGAGGCTGTGGGATTAATTGTTAATGGTTTTTGTAAGGAAGTATTACAACAATTACCAATGGAGTTTGCAGTTGAGGCCCAGAAACTTGTAGGTATTAGCTTAGAGGGGAGTGTTGGTTAATGCTTAAAATAAGTAATTTAAACGCAAATGTAGAAAATAAATCAATTTTAAAGGGTTTTTCGTTGAATATAAATCCTGGCGAAGTTCACGCAATTATGGGTCCAAACGGATCAGGAAAAAGCACATTATCTAACATTCTGTCAGGAAAAAAAGGTTACCAGGTATCAGGCGAAATCCTATTTGAAAATAAAAATTTATTTGATCTTGAAACCGAAGAAAGAGCGCACAAAGGAATATTTTTGGCTTTCCAATACCCATTAGAAATTCCAGGTGTTAATACAAATATCTTTTTAAAAACATCTTTAAATGCAATTAGAAAAGCAAGAGGCGAAAAAGAATTAGATGCAATTGAATTTTTAAAACTTGTTAAAGAGAAAGCCAAAGAATTAAAATTTGACGAAGAAAAACTAAATAGACAATTAAATGTTGGATTTTCAGGTGGAGAAAAAAAGAAAAATGAAATTCTGCAAATGTCTATGTTAGCCCCAAAATTATCCATTTTAGATGAGACAGACTCAGGTCTAGACATAGATGCGCTTAAAATAGTAGCAGATGGAGTTAATACTTTAAGAAATAAGGATAATTCTTTTTTAATAATAACCCATTATCAAAGATTATTAGATTACATTAAACCTGATTTTGTTCACGTTTTAATGAACGGAAAGATAATAAGATCTGGTGGTCCAGAATTAGCAATCGAATTAGAAAAAAAAGGATACGAAAGTTTTAATTAAATGAGCGAGCAATTACAGTCAGACTTTTATAAATTAGTAAAAACTTCAAAATTTTCTAATGAAGAAATCCAGTTTAAAAAAAATTTTTTAAATAATTTCATAAAAAAGGGTTTTCCAAATAGAAAGCAAGAAGATTGGAAATTCTTAGATATTAGCCAGATCATCAAAAAGAATATCAGCAATTTAAGTTATTTTAATGACTATTCACAGTCTAATAAAATCGATCCATCAATTTTTGTTGATGGTTTGGAGCATAATAAGATTATTTTCATAAATGGAAGGATCGAAAAAATTGATTTTAACTTCGAAGACCAAAATAAAATTGAAATAACTGATGAAACTAAAAAAGATATATCATTTGATTATGAAAATTCATTAATTGATTTAAATTGTGCATTTACTGATAAAGTTTTTAAAATTTTAATTAAAAAAAACTATTCTCTAAAAAAACCTTTGATAATTTATCATTCAATAAATGATGAAATAAAGTCAACCAATATCAATTTGAGATTAGATTTTGAATTAGGTGAAAATAGTTGTTTAAAGCTTATTGATTATTTTGTTAATAACACAACGAAAAACTTTATTAATATTTTTTACAACTTCAATTTAGAAAAAGACTCAATACTTAAAAACTATAAAATTGATAAATTTATTAATAATAATTTAAAATATTCTTTTAACAATATTGAACAGGACAATAACAGTGTTTCAGAAACATTTATATTATCTGCTGGTTCAGATTATTTTAAAAATGAGATTAATTGTAATTTAAATGGCGAGTATTCATCAGCATTTATTAATGGTATTTTTTCCTTAAAAGAAAATCAACAACATGAAATTAGAACTACAATAAATCATTTAGTGGAAAACACAAAAAGTTATCAGCTTATTAAAAGTGTTCTTGGAAAAAATTCAAAATCTGCATATCAAGGAAGAATATTTGTAAATTCAAAAGCTCAAAAAACTGATGGATATCAATTGAGTAAAGCAATACTGCTTGATGAGACATCAGAATTTAATGCAAAACCAGAATTAGAAATTTATGCTGATGATGTAAAATGTTCTCACGGATCAGCATCTGGCAGCTTAGATGAAAATTCAATTTTTTACTTAATGTCTCGTGGTTTGAATTATCAACAGTCAAAAGAACTTCTGATAAATGGGTTTTTAATGGATGTTGTTGAAAAGATTACAGACGAAGAAATAAAAAACTTAATTACAAATATTATTGGATTAAAACAATGAACATAAATAACATTAGAAAAGAGTTTCCGATTTTTGATGAAAAAATTCAGAATAACGATTTAGTTTACCTAGATAGCGCTAATTCATCTCAAAAACCTAAGGTAGTTTTAGATAGAATAAATGATTTTTACTCTAAACAGTTTTCAAATGTAGGCAGAAGCATACATTATTTAGCTGTTGCAGCTACTAATTTATATGAAAATACAAGAACTTCTGTTCAAAAATATATAAATGCGAAAGATAAAAATGAAATTGTATTTACTAAAGGTGCTACAGAGGCTTTAAATTTAGTCGCTAACACTTTAGGTCAAGCGATCTTGGAGCCAAATGACGAAATTTTAATCACAGAGCTAGAACATCACTCAAATTATGTCCCATGGCATTTTTTAAGAAAATCCAAAAATATAAAAATAAAGTTTGCAGAGATAAATGAAGACGGTGATATTCCGATTGAAAATATAGAAAAAGAAATTACAGATAAAACTAAAGTAATAGCAATAACTCATTTATCCAATGTCACTGGTGCAGTTTTACCAATTAAAGAGATAACCCAATTAGCACATTCAAAGGGCATAGTTGTTGTAGTAGATGGATGTCAGGGAGGACCACATTTAAAATTAGATATGCAAGACCTGGATTGTGATTTTTATGCAATATCATGTCACAAAATGTATGGCCCGACAGGACTTGGAGTTTTGTATGGAAAAAAGAAATGGTTAGAGCAACTTCCACCGTACCAAGGAGGTGGGGGAATGATAAATGAAGTTAAAAAAGATAGAATTTCTTATGGCGAACTTCCAAATAAGTATGAAGCTGGAACAATGGCTACAGCTCAAGTCATTGCGTTTGATCAATCAATAAAATTTTTAGAAAGTATTGGAATTGATAATATTATTAAACATGAAAAAGAATTAATAGAATACGGTCAAGAAATTTTAAAAAAGAATAATTCTGTGAAACTAATTGGAAATCCAAAAGAGCGAGGTGGAGTTCTATCTTTTACGGTAGAAGGAGTTCATCCACATGACATTGCAACTATTCTGGATGAAACTGGAGTTGCTATAAGAGCGGGTCATCATTGTTGTCAAATACTTCATGACAAATTAGGTATACCCGCAAGTGCGCGAGCATCATTAGGAGTTTATAACACTAAAGATGATTTAGATAAGTTAAATGAGGGTATTAATAATTGTAAAAAAATTTTTGATTTAAAATGAACTTAAAAGAATTATATCAAGAAATAATTTTAGAACATGGAAAAAACCCCCGAAATTTGGGTAAAACAGAAAATTATAATAAAGATGCAAAAGGCAATAATCCATTATGTGGAGATAATGTACACGTATATCTTAAATTAAATGATCAAAGAAAAGTAGAGGATATTTCTTTCGAAGGAAGTGGATGTGCAATATCAATGGCATCAGCTTCAATAATGACTGATTTGATTAAAGGTAAAAGTGATAATGAAGCTAAAGAAATAATTGAGGATTTTTTAGGAATGATTAAAGAAAATCCCGAACTTAAAAATAATATTTTAAAAGAGGATGATAAAACAAAATTGATGTGTTTATCAGGTGTTAAACAATATCCAATGAGAGTTAAATGTGCTACCTTATCATGGCACACTTTGGTATCTGCAATGGAAAATGATGGGAAAGAAATAACCACAGAAAATTAATTATGGATGTAAAAAACAAAATAATTGAGGAAATTAGAAAAATTTATGATCCTGAATTACCAGTGAACATATATGAACTTGGTTTAATTTATGATATACAGGTAAATGGTCGTAAGGCTGAAATTAAGATGACATTAACTACACCGAATTGTCCCGTTGCAGAAAGTTTACCAAAAGAGGTAAAAGAGGGTGCAATGCAAGTAGAGGGAATAGATGATGTAAATCTTGAATTGGTTTGGGATCCTCCTTGGAATAAAGATATGATGTCAGATGCAGCGAAATTGGAGTTAAACTTATAATGAACCCTATTATTAAATTAAGTAATAATGCAGCTTTAAGAATTAAAGAAATAATGTCTAACGCTGAAAAAAATGCGATAGGTGTAAGAGTTTCTGTAAAATCAGGTGGTTGTGCAGGTATGTCATACGTAATGGAATATTCAAAAGAGGTAAATCCTAATGATGAGTTGATCGAAGATAAAGGAGTAAAAGTTTATATTGATTCGGCGGCGGTAATGTATCTTCTAGGCACTGAGATGGATTATAAAAAGGAAGATTTTTCATCATCATTTGTCTTCAATAATCCTAATGAAACCGAGCGTTGTGGCTGCGGAGAGTCTTTTAAAGTATAATCCCATTTTGAACATACCAGAGTTGCAATAAACGCATAGATTGGTAATATCTTGTTATGAACGTCTTTGAAATTAGAAATTTGCAAAGCAGCGAGGACAGAAAAGAAAAGAGAAAAACTTTTTTAAGATCTCTTATAAAGTCTGTTGATACTGGAGCAAATGGAACACTTGATTACATTGTTAAAAAAGGTTCTGGCAAAAACAAAATTGCTAAAACCAGACAATAAAAATTAACAGCTGTAATACATCTCAAACTCTATCGGATGAGGTGTGTGTTCAAAATTGTGTATTTCTTCAAACTTTAATGCAATATAAGCATCTATTTGATCATCAGTAAATACATTACCTTGTTTTAAGAAATCTCTATCCTTATCAAGACTTTCCATTGCTTCTCTTAAAGATCCACAAACAGTTGGAATTTTCTTAACTTCATCTTCCGATAAAGCATAAAGATCTTTATCAAATGATTTACCTGGATCAATTTTATTCTTAATTCCATCTAAACCAGCCATTAGCATTGCAGAGAAAGTTAAATATGGATTACCAGCAGCATCACCAAATCTAATTTCACATCGAGCTGCTTTTTTACTTAGAGTGATAGGAATTCTACAAGATGCTGATCTGTTTCTAGCCGAATAAGCTAATAAAACTGGAGCCTCAAAGCCTGGAATTAGTCTTTTGTAACTATTCGTCGTAGCGTTTGAAAAAGCATTAATTGCTTTTGCATGTTTTAAAATACCACCTATGTAGTGTAAAGCTGTATCAGATAAGCCCGCATATTTATCACCTGAAAATAATGCAGTATCACCTTTCCAAATGGATTGGTGAACGTGCATACCTGAACCATTATCACCTTTAACAGGTTTAGGCATAAAAGTAGCTGTCTTACCAAACGAGTTAGAAACCATGTGAACAGCATATTTATAAAGTTGTAAGTTATCCGCTTGATCCACAAGAGTTCCAAAATACATTCCAAGCTCGTGTTGGCTAGGTGCAACTTCATGGTGGTGTTTTTCAACTTTAATTCCCATTTCTTTCATAGCTTTTAGATATTCACTTCTCATATCTTGTTCACTATCCACAGGTGGAACTGGGAAATAACCACCTTTAATTCCTGGTCTGTGACCCATGTTACCATTATCGTATTCTCTTCCTGAATTGTAAGGACCTTCCTTACTATCTATTTTAAATCCGGTTTCATTCATGTCATTTTTGAATCTTACATCATCAAAAACAAAAAACTCAGCTTCAGGACCAAAAAATGCTTTATCTCCAATTCCTGAACTTTTTAAGTAAGCCTCAGCTTTTTTAGCTGTCCCTCTAGGATCTCTTTCATAAGGATCCTTTTTAATTGCATCTAAAACATCGCAAAAAAGATTTAATGTATTATGAGATGTGAATGGATCTACGATCGCTCTAGAATTATCTGGCTTAAGGATCATGTCAGACTCATTAATAGCTTTCCAGCCAGCTATAGAAGAACCGTCAAAAAAAATTCCTTCGTTCAACATATCTTCATCCACCATTTTGGCATCCATGGTTACATGTTGAAGTTTACCTCTAGGATCAGTAAATCTTAGATCTACGTATTCAATATCTTTATCTTTAATCGTCTTTAATACATCACTTGAACTCATAATCTCTCCTTTATAATACTGGGCGTTGTAATAACAAAAAAAGACTGATAGATAATGCTCTTTTAATTGATATCACCTATGCATTTTTTACATAAGTTTAATCGGTAATGTGCAAATTGACTAACAATTAAAAGTTGAATAATGAGTTTATTAGACAAAGAGCCAGTTCAAAGAGTTGAAAAAATCCTTAAGGATTATGATGAATCTCAAAATATAATAGTTCTTGAAACCTCTGCAAGGACTGCTCTTGAGGCTGCTTCATCTTTAGGTTGTGAGGTTGGAGCAATTGTAAAAAGCTTACTTTTTAAAACTGAGAATAGTTTCACTTTATGCTTGGTGGCAGGTGATAAAAGGGCGTCATTAAACAGGATTAAGAAGGCACTTAAAATAAAGGATGCATCTATGGCTTCAGCCGAAGATGTAAAAAATATCACAGGTTACACAATTGGAGGAGTTTCACCTATTGGTCATTTAAAAAAGATTGAAATTTTAATAGATAAATCTTTAAGTAGATTTAACTTACTGTTTGCTGCTGCTGGTCATCCAAACTGTGTATTTAAAATAGATTTTACAAATTTAAAAAAAATTACAAATGGAGTTACTGAGGAGATTACTGAATGAGACAAGCTAAAATTACAGATTACCTTTTGTTAATTTTGCTTGCATTAATTTGGGCTTCTGCCTTTTTTAATATTAAAATTGCAACATACTCATATGGTCCAGTTACAATTGCATTTTTAAGAGTTTTTTTTGGAGCCATTCCAGTTTTATTACTTTGTTACTATAAAAATATAAAAATAGAAGCATTCTCGAAAGACTGGCATTGGTTTGCTATGATTGGATTTATAAACTTAGTAGCACCTTTTTATTTGATAGCTTATGGAGTTCAATCAGTTCAAAGTAACTTAGCAGCAATTTTAATGTCAACAACACCTTTAAGCTCAACTGTTCTAGGTCATTTTTATACGACAAATGAAAAGTTTAATTTTATTAAAACATTTGGAATTTTAATAGGGTTTTCAGGAATACTTTATTTGTTTTCAGATAATTTATTGATTGATGAAAATAATTTTATATCCGCTTTATTAATTCTTTTAGGCTCAACCTGTTATGTGATTGGCGGTGTACTAACTTTAAAGATTAGTAAGAAAAAAAATGAAAATGTAACTGGATCTATATTAATTTGGGCTACAATTATTTTAATACCACTTGTCAGTTTTATAGAACAGCCTTGGAATTTATCACCAAGGTTAGACTCAACTATTTCTGTTATTTATTTAGGTCTCGTTTCAACAGGTATTGCTTGGTTGTTACGCTTTAGAATTTTAGTTAATAATGGTTTAATTTTCCAATCTCAAGTGTCATATCTAATTCCAATTTTTGGAACAATTTTAAGTTATATATTTCTAAAAGAATTAATTACCACAAAAGTATTAATTTCTTTAATCGCTGTTTCAGTTGGAATTTATTTTGTAAGAAAAGCTGATTACAAAAAAACTACTTAAGCTTAGAAAAAGCTTTAATATGTAAAGGTGTAGTTTCACAACAACCACCAATAATTGTAGCTCCTGCATCTTTGAATTTTTTTGCAAATTCTAGCATTTTTTCTGGAGTTAAATCTTTTCTTACACCAAGAAATTCATTTGGATTTCCTGTTTTATGTTTTTTATATGCACCGTTATAATTAGGTTTTGAATTTGTTTTTATAAAAGCATTCAATTTAAATCCAAATGGTACTCCTAAATTTTTTATTTCTTCAAGATTGAGTTCAAAATTTTCAGGTGAGACACAAGATAATATAATCCCCATTAATTTATAATGTTCTATATCATTAATAATTTTTGTAATTTTTTCACCACTTGGTAAACGATTTCCTTCAGAAATATGTGCACCTAATAAATAGGGTTTGTTAAATTCTTTTATACTTTCAACAGCAATCTTAAATTCTCTCACACTGCTTAAGACGTCAAAATAAAAAAAATCAATATATGGATCTAATAGCTTTGCTTGACTATTAAAATTTTCTCTCATCTCATCATCAGCACTGTTATCTGCTTCATAAGTTAAATTTTGTGGAGGCAAACCACCAGCTACTAAAACATTAGGATAATTTTCTTTTGCTTTTTGAGCAATTTCTCCAGCTTTTTTATTGAGATATTCATATTTATCAAAAACATTATTATCCCTTAACCGGGATTTTCTTGTTGTAAAAGTTGTAGTGACAATTACTTCTGCACCTGCTTTAATAAAATCTAAATGAGTATCTAATAAAAGTTGGTGGTATTTTTCTTGAAGTAAGGCGTTAGCACTCCATAATGTACCATTTGGCTCCATACCCCTAGCAAGTAGTTCCTGGCCCATACCACCATCTAAAATTCTAACTTTATTAAAGAAATTTTGGTCCATATTTAATGACTACTTATAGAAAAAAAAATATTAATCACTCAAAATTTCAACACAAGATGTTGTGTTCATTCAATTGCAGGTAGTAAATAAGATTTTAAGAAATAGACATGTACTAATATTACGAGTTTAATTAGTTATGGCTACTAAAAGAAAGAAAAAAGCTAAGCCAAAAACCAATAAAAAAAAATCTAAATTGGTTAAATCTTCTAGAAAAAAAATTAGGACAAAAAAGTCTGCGACTAAGAAGCGTTCTAAAAAATCTAGAAAAAATAATAAGCTTAAATCAACAAAAAAAACAAGAGGAGTAAAAAAAATGAGTGCAGAAGCTATGAAAGTGTCATCTGTATTAGATACTTCTCATTTGAAGGTAAAATTCCCGTTCAAAGCAAAATACGGGAACTACATTAACGGTAAGTTTGTAGAACCAAAATCTGGAAAGTATTTTGATAATACATCTCCGATTTCAAATGAAGTAATCTGTTCAGTTGCACGATCAAATGAAAAAGACGTAGATGCAGCATTAGATGCAGCTCACGCAGCTTTCCCAACTTGGGGAAAAACTTCAATTACGGAAAGATCAAACATTCTTCTTAAGATTGCAGATGTCATTGAGAAAAATCTTAATGTATTAGCAACAGCTGAATGTTTAGACAATGGTAAGCCAATTAGAGAGTGTATGGCTGCTGATTTACCACTAGTAATAGATCATTGGAGATATTTTGCTGGAGTAATCAGAGCAGAGGAAGGTTCAGTTGCTGAAATCAGTAACAGTGAATATTCTTATCACATTCCAGAACCACTAGGTGTAGTTGGACAAATTATACCATGGAACTTTCCATTACTAATGGCAACTTGGAAACTTGCTCCAGCTTTAGCAGCAGGAAACTGTGTAGTGCTAAAACCAGCTGAGCAAACACCAGCATCAATCATGTTACTTATGGAACTAATTGGGGATTTATTACCTCCAGGAGTAGTTAACGTAGTAAGTGGCTTTGGTTTAGAGGCTGGAAAACCACTAGCATCATCAAAAAGAATCAAAAAGATTGCTTTCACTGGTGAAACAACAACTGGTAGATTGATTATGCAATATGCATCACAAAACTTGATACCAATTACGTTGGAGCTAGGTGGAAAATCTCCTAACATTTTCTTTGAAGACGTCATGGCAAAAGATGATGACTTCTTTGATAAATGTTTAGAGGGTTTTGCAATGTTCACATTAAACCAAGGTGAAGTTTGTACTTGTCCAAGCAGGGTACTAGTTCAAGAGTCTATCTATGATAAGTTCATGGAGAAAGCTATTGCTAGAACAAAAGCTGTAAAACAAGACAATCCTTTGAAAATGGAAACAATGATTGGAGCACAAGCATCATTAGAACAAATGGAAAAAATCAAATCTTATCTAGATTTAGGTAAGAAAGAAGGTGCCAAAGTTCTATGTGGTGGAAATGTTGCAAAAATCAATAGTGGTTTAGAAAAAGGAAACTACATCGAACCAACTATTTTTGAGGGTAAAAACTCAATGCGTATCTTCCAAGAAGAAATTTTTGGACCAGTTGTATCAGTAACTAAGTTTAAAGATGAGGCAGAAGCATTACAAATTGCTAATGACACTCTTTATGGTTTAGGTGCTGGTGTTTGGACTAGAAATGGAAATATCGCTTACAGAATGGGTAGAGAAATACAAGCTGGTAGAGTATGGACTAACTGTTACCACGCTTATCCTGCACATGCTGCATTCGGCGGATACAAACAATCTGGTATCGGAAGAGAAACTCATAAAATGATGCTTAACCACTACAGACAAGTGAAGAATCTTCACGTGTCTTACAGTGAGAAGAAATTAGGCTTCTTTTAAAAATAATCTAATATATAATGGCCCGTGAGGAATCACGGGCCATATTTTTTATGAAAGTAAAAGCAACAAGTTCAGCACTAAAATTGATTGAAGAGCTTAAAGCTCAACATGGTGAAGAGCTATTATTCCACCAGTCTGGTGGATGTTGTGATGGAAGTGCACCAATGTGTTATCCTAGAAATGAGTATATGGTTGGTTCTAGTGATGTAAAACTTGGAGAAATTGGGGGAGTGCCTTTTTACATGAACGATGACCAATATGAAAAGTGGAAACATACTGATTTAACAATAGATGCTGTTAATGGCATTGGTGGAATGTTTTCATTAGATAATGGTACTGGAAAAAGATTTTTGACAAAATCTGAGATTTGTCTGGTTGTGGATAACGACCCAAAGAAAAATTAATTATTCATTAATTTTTTATGTCTGTTTACTTAAGTTCTCAAAAAATCATTAAAGATTGGATAGATTATAATGATCATATGAACGTATCATATTATCTTTTGATCTTTGATAAATATGGAGCAGACACTTTGAATAATATATTCAAAATGGGAGAGCACTCAGCAAAAACAACTGGTAAAAGCACAATGATTGTAGAGTCAAATATTACCTATAATCAAGAGCTCAAAGTTGATGATGAGGTTGATGTTAATCTAATTTATTTTGATCACGATAAAAAAAGACTGCAATATAAAATGGAAATGGTTCATAAAGAAAAAAAGTTTCTCGCCTCAACTATAGAAGTTCTCGCTTTATATGTTGATCTAAATAGTAGAAAAGTTTCTGAATTTGAAGATGAAAAAGTAAAAATTATGGATGATTTTATCCAAAAACATTCTTCAAAATTTAATAATGAAAATCTTAAATTTTCTTCAAAATTAAAAAAAAATTAATATAACTTCCAGTCCGCAGCCGGAAGTTATACCAAAAGATTATTGACCCGGGGCTTTGTAACCAATTTTACTAGCTTTTGTTGTAGCTTTTGTAAAATCAATTGCCTCAAGCATTGTTAAGTTTTTTACAGCTCCTGATGCTTCAACAACCAATTTAATTGCTGCAAAATCATCAAAACTTGGAACTTCAGTAACAACTACAAAGTCATAAGAACCTCTAACAATATCCATACTATGCATTGTTCCACCCATAGCTTTTGTTAATTGTTCTACAACAGCTTTTCTATCACTCGTTGGATCTTTTAAAAAACCCTGAAAAGCTTTTTCAGTGTAATTACCCATTATATATGCTTTCATCTTGAACTCCTTTTTTTAATAATAGTATCATCTAATCAGAGATAATTAATGTGTAAAAATTACATAGTAGACACAACTTATAGTAATGCTAAATTGAATTTATGTACGAAAAATTTGGACAATTTATCGATGGTAAATGGCAAAAATCATCAGATGGAGGAACTTACGAAGTAATTAATCCAGCAAATGAAGAAGTTTTGGGAAAAGCCTCTAAAGCTACGCCAGAGGATGTTGATAGAGCATTAAATTCTGCTGCAAAAGGATTAGAAGTCTGGAAAAAAACTGCTCCTTGGCAAAGATCTTACATCATCAGAAGAATAGCAGACAAAATGAGAGAGAAACAAGATGTGCTTGCTAAATGGATGACATTAGAAGTTGGAAAACCTTTCGTAGAAGCTAAAGGTGAAATAGGAGGTGCTGCAGATATTTTTGAATGGAATGCTGAAGAAACAAAAAGAATTTATGGACAAACTGTTGAAAGTAGATTTGAGGATACAAGAGTACATGTTTACTATCAACCAGTTGGTGTTGTTGCAGCATTAACACCTTGGAATTTTCCTGCAGTATTATCTGCTAGAAAAATTTCAACTGCATTAGCGGCTGGGTGTTCTGTTATAGTTAAACCCGATGTAATAACTCCAGGAATTGTAATGGAGATGGTTGATATATGTAGAGAATGTGGTGTCCCACCAGGCGTAGTGAATCTTTTATCAGGTGATCCACCAAGTATCGCTCAACAATTGATAGCTTCAGATATAGTCAAAAAAATTTCTATAACTGGATCATCGAGAGTTGGAAAGCTAATATTAAAACAAGCTGCAGATAAAGTTCAAAGAGTAACAATGGAGTTGTCAGGTCATTCACCTTTTATTGTGTTTGATGATGCTGATATTAAAAAGGCAGCTGATATGGCAATTTCTGCTAAATTTAGAAACAATGGTCAAGTTTGTATATCGCCTAACAGATTTTATATTCACGAGAGAAAAAAGGACGAATTTGTAAATTTATTTATCGAGAAAACAAAAAAATTGAAAATAGGTGACGGTATGGATCCTTCAACTCAATTAGGTCCATTAACCACAAAAAAGAGGCTAAACGAAATAGAGGAATTAGTTGAAAAAACTAAAGAAGAAGGTGCAAAAGTTTTACTAGGTGGAAAAAGACCCTCTGGGTTTAATAAAGGTTTTTATTATGAACCTACAATATTTGATGACGTAAAAGATGATTTTACGATAATGAAACAAGAGCCTTTTGGGCCATTGGTTCCAATGTTATCATTTAAATCTTTTGATGATGTAATTAAAAGAGCTAATAATCATGAGCTTGGTTTGTGTAGTTATGTATGCACCAACTCAATGGAGACAGCACATCTTGCGTCAGAGCAATTAGAAACAGGTTCAGTTGCTGTAAACACACCTATGGTAGCTATTGCAGAAGCACCTTTTGGTGGAATTAAACAAAGTGGTTATGGACGTGAAGGTGGGTCAATGGCAATAAAAGATTATCTAAACATTAAATATACTCATCTTGGTATTAAAGGTTAATTGATGAAACTTTTAAGGGTTGGTGAGCATGGCAAGGAAATACCTGCAATTATTGACAATCAAAACAATTTTCGAAATTTATCAAATATTTTAAAAGATTTTACACCAGAAAATTTGAATTTTGAAAATTTAGATAAAATAAAAAAGCTAGATTTAAATTCTCTTCCATTAATTGAAAGCACCAAGAGAATTGGACCTTGTGTGATAAAACCAGCAAATTTTATCGCAATAGGTTTAAATTATAAGGCACATGCTGAGGAAACAAATTCTGATGCTCCAAAAGAGCCAATTGTTTTTAATAAATCTCCAAATTGTATTGTCGGACCAAATGATAATATTGTAATACCAAAAAATTCAAAGTCTTTAGATCACGAAGTTGAAATTGCAATGATTATTGGAAGTAAAGCTAAATACGTTAAAGAGGATGAAGCTCACAAACATGTACTAGGTTATTGTATTTGTAATGATATAAGTGAGAGGGAATGGCAAAAAGATAGAGGTGGTCAATGGGTAAAAGGTAAATCTGGAGACACTTTTGGTCCATTGGGTCCGTATTTGGTAACAAAGGATGAAATTGATAATCTATTTGATTTAAATTTATCTTTAGATCTTAATGGAAAAAGAAGACAAACTGGAAATACCAGTTTAATGATATTTAATTTTAATTTTTTAATTTCACATATCAGTCAATTTATAACTTTAATGCCAGGTGATATTATCACAACAGGCACACCTGCAGGAGTGGGGATGGGAATGAGTCCACCAGATTATTTAAAAAACGGTGATGAAATGATTTTAAGAGTAGATAATCTTGGAGAACAAAAATTGAAAGTTGTAGAAGAAAAATAATGATTGAATTAATTATTGCATTTGGAGCTGGATTGATAAGTTTTTTATCACCATGCGTTTTACCACTCATACCTGGTTATATTTCTTATATTTCTGGAAGTTCTATAAATGAACTTATTGATAAAAAGAACATCAATTTATTTCCAATTATTCTATTTACAGTTGGCTTTTCTTTAGTCTTTATAACTTTTGGAGCAGCTTCAACTTTTCTTGGACAAATTTTTCTGGAGAATTCTTATGAATTAAGAATGGCCGCAGGACTAGTTATAATAATCTTATCGCTTCATATAATTGGAATAATAAATTTAAAGTTTTTAAATTATGAAAAGAGAATTCAAACAAATATTAACAAAAGTGTATTTAGCCCAATATTAATAGGAATGGCATTTGCATTTGGTTGGACACCATGCATTGGACCTATTTTAGGATCTATTTTAGTTTTAGCTGCAACTGAGGAAAGTTTAAGCCAAGGAATATTATTGTTATCTTTTTATTCTATTGGATTAGCTATTCCGTTTATTTTATCAGGTTATTTAATACAAAGGTTCCTTATCTTTTCAAAAAATTTTAGAAAGAATATCAATTTAGTTTCAAAAATAGGTGGAATAATTCTATTAATTACTGGTATTTTGATATTAACTAATCAATTGCAAGCCGTGGGATATTATTTATTAAATATTTTTCCATTCTTACAAAATTTTGGGTAAATTAAATTATGAAAATTTATCAAATAGACTCTAGTGCTAGAAAAGATGGTTCAACTTCAAGAGCTTTAGCAAAAAAACTTTTAGATAAATTAAAAAAACCTGATGATGAAGTTATTTATAGAGATCTAAATGATGAAATGGTTTTTGTGTCTAATTTAACAGAGTCAGGGATGAAAATAGATCCAAAAGATCAAACAGAGACACATAAAAAAATGTTCAAACTTTCAGATACACTTGTAAAAGAATTAAAAGAGAGTGATATTATTATCATTTCTGCTCCAATTTATAATTATGGACCTCCAGCAACTTTAAAAGCCTGGTCGGATCTTGCAGCAAGAGTAGGGGAAACTTTTAGATTTAAACCCAATGGAAGAAGGGAAGGGTTACTAAAAAATAAGAGAGCTTATTTAGTAATTACTTCGGGTGGGACAAAGCTAAATAGCAATGAGGATTTTCTAACTCCTTGGTTGAAGTTTATTTTAAATTTTTTTGGCATAGAAAAAGTAGAGGTAGTAAGTGCTGATCAAATGTCCCTAGATTATGAAAAATCAATAAAAGAGGCTGAGAAACAGATAGAAAATTTATTCTAATAATTAAATTTTCTTTTTAAATGTTTTAGCCTGCCCTCAGTACTATCATAATCAATATAACATCCCTGAAGAAAACGATTTCCCTCATTAGCATCATAAGTGGTTCTGCCATGCAATAACCTATAGTTATCCATCATTAACAGATCCCCTGGAAGAAGTTTAAATTCTATTCTAAAATTTTCTGAATTATAGAGTTCAGATATTTTTTTTCTTGCAGAATAAAATAAATCTAATTTTTTTTTGTCAATTAAAGGGACAAAATCTAATCTTGGACTAAAACGTACTTGTTTGAAATTGCTGTTTTCATCTAACTGAATCATTTCAGCCCAATCCTCTAAAATCACACTTTCATCAATAAATTGAAAACGTATTTTTACTTCAGTTAAAATTTTATAATATTCTGGAAAATCTTTTTTAAGTTTTTCAGAAACAGTATATCCATCAACTAGAGTTGATAAACCTCCTGTAACTTTATTTTCTATACAATGAAGCATTTGAATACATGGCACAGGATTTCTATACGGATTATCAGTATGAGGAGCTAAAGGCAAAGAGGTGTAAGCTAAGTCATTTGGATTTGGTTTTGATTTTACATTAAAGAATTCACCAAAGTTTGTACGTCTCACACTTCCTATAGAATTTGCAAAGTTTATAATAAAATTATTTTTTATCGGCACATTTTTAAAAATTACAAAACCATATTGATAAAAATTAATCAAGGCTTTGTACATTTCGTCTGTTTCAAATAAATTTTCTTTGAATTTGAAAGTATTTTGATCTTTAAATGAAGAGTCCCATTTTATTTTTTCAATTTGTTTCACATCATTAATATTTGAAAATTCTTTAAAAATATCAACTATAGCAATTTTCGTTGAAGCCCCGTCATTGAATTTAATTTCTAAAAAATTACTATTTAAGCTTAAATCTTTGATTTGAATGTTTTCTGGTAATTTAGTTGGGTCAAATAATCTTTGTTGAGTAGACTTATCAACAAAGTTTTCTCCGTTAACTCTTTCTCTAAGCCAAAATGGGTGGATCTCTTTTTTATGACCCTTATTTTCAAAAAATACTTTGTTATCTTTTAACTCTAATTTCATGTATTTTTGAATCATTATTTAAAATTTTGCTTTAATCAATAGTAATAAAATAGTATTAGAGCGTTGTGCAAATTTTAAAATCATCAGATTATAAACTTTATTCTAAGTTCATTGAAAGTTTAGCTAAGAAATTAACTAGATTTTATTACTCTAAATTAAATAAACCCTTTAAAGTATCGAATAAACTTAGAAGCGGTTATGACCCTGTAACAACTGCTGACAGGGCTTTTGAACGATTCATTAGAAATGAGATTAAAAAAAAGTTTCCAAATCACCAAATTATAGGTGAAGAATTCGGCTATAAAAAAACTAAAAGTGATTATTCATGGGTTATAGATCCCATTGATGGAACTCGATCATTTGTGATAGGAAATCCAACTTGGAGTAATTTGATATCTTTAAATTATAAAAGTAACCCAGTCGTAGGTCTTGCTAATTTTCCAATTCTTAAAAAGTTTTATTTTAATACCTCATTTAATTCTGCGTATGTTTCAGAAAATGGAAAGAAAAAGAAAATACTTGTAAACCAAAAAGCAACTTATTCTAAAATGAAATTGTCTGCAGCTTTTCACGGCAGTCTGTCATTAAATAAACAAAAAAAAATTCCTCAAATTTTAAAAAGAATGCAATTTCCCTGTTCGGATGCTTTAAGTTATTCTCATTTTGCCGAGGGTAAACTTGATGTTGTTATTCAATGTGGAAATAAAATTTGGGATATTCATGCCTTAATACCAATTATTGAGGCTGCAAAAGGGATTGTCTCGACTTGGAAAAATGATGATGCCAAGAAAGCTGGAAATATTATTTGCTCAGCTAATAATAATTTACATAAAAAAATGCTTAAAATTTTAAAACCAGTTTCTAACTAGTTTTACCCAAAGTATTTAAAAGAATTACACCAATAATTATTAAACTTATTCCAATAATCCCATAAAGGTTTGGAATTTGCTGATATTTAAAAACACCAAACAGTGTTACTGCAGTAATCGTTAAACCTCCATATGTTGCGTATGTAAAACCAACTGGGATAATATTCATAGCTTTAGATAAACAAAAAATACAAGCAACTATAGATATGATACAAAAAATAGTTGGCCCAATTATTGTAAATCCATTAGTTGATTTTAAAAAACCATTTGAAGTTATTCCAAGAAGGATCGCTAAAGCTAAAAAGATATAACCAGATAAATTTGCCATAAATTATCCTGTTTTACCCAGCAGATTAACAATTAAGACTCCTGATATAATTAATATCAAACCAATGATTGTGAATAGATCAGGCACTTGATTGAATTTATATATTCCAACAATTGAAGTCGCTACTATGCATAAACCAGCAAAAGATGCGTAGGTAATACCAACAGGTATAGTTTTCATCACTATTGAAAGAGTAAACATACAACCAATTATTGTGATTGCAGTAATTAAACTAGGAACTAACAATGTGAAACCATTTGCACTTTTTGCAAAACTATTTGCTGCAGTTCCTAATATGACAGCAAGTATAAGAATTAGAAAAGCTATAACGTTACTCACAAATAAAAGATATTCTTATTTGGTAATTTTATCTACCAATTTTTTAATCGGGGGACCTACAAGAAGGGCAGCAATTATTGCAATTGGAAGACTTACTGACCATGCTTTAAAAAAACGGTCGACATACTCATTATCCATTCCAGTATTTATATAAGTAATTATTAGTGTCATTAAAAGACTCATCCCAAATCCCATAACTAATATAAATAAAAGGTTAGAATATTTTTTTGGAAACATTTTTAAATACTTTGTTTTTGCAATTCAATTTGAAGCTTTTCCATCATAATCATAGGAGACTTCATAAACGGATGAACTTTATGAGCTTCAATATAACTATCAATAGCTTTTTGGTAGTTTTTTAAAGCTGTTTGAACTAAACCCTGGCCTGTTAGTGCACCGAAATGTCTTTTTTCTATCTTTAGTACCTTGTCAATATCAGCTTGTGATAGCTCGTATTTACCCATTAAATATAACACTGTTGCTCTTTTATTCCAGGCCTCTGCCCAATTAGGATCAAGCTCAATTACTTCAGTAAATTTATCATATGCAGCATCAAGTTTATTATCCATCATTGCAGATGACCCATCAGCTAATAACTTTGTTAAATTATTTTTAGTTGGGTGAGTAGTCCAAAGATCCCAAATTTTATCCTCTATTTTTTTTGAATTTTCAAAATTTAAAGCACTTTTTAATTGAATGAATAATTTATCAATTTCTTTTTTATTATCATCAGCTAATAAAGATGATGAAAATAAGAAAAAAATAAAAATGAATGAAATTTTTTTCACTTATTTAGACATTGGAGTAGCGCCAGTTTCTAAACTAATAATTTTTCCATCTTCATATCTATAGACTGCCATTACAGCTTCAACATTTCCATCATTAAATGTAACTAAAGAATGGTGTACACCTACCTCGTCATTTTCATATACAACTCTTGCCTTATCTTGATTAATATCACCACTCATTGCCCATTTTATAACATCAGCTTTTCCTAAAGAATTTCCAGATTTATGCATTGTGAACTTAAAATCATCATGTAAAAGTTCATTCATTGTCGCTTCATCTTTCTTATCAATTGCATCAGTATATCTTTTTAATATCGACATTTTATACTCCTTTAATTATTATTCCGTTACCAATTGAGTTTTCTAAACGGATTTGTTTAATTGTTTTGTATTCATCAGAGTTATACCACTCTAAAGCTTTTTCGTAACTTGGAAATTTAATGACAACTGTTCTAGGATATTCCCAATTTCCTTCTAAAACTTTGGTTTCACCTCCACGGATTATATAGTCTCCACCAAATTTTTCGGCCAGTGGTTTAACTTTTTCTACATATTCCTTGTACTCTTCTGGTTTTTTTATCTCAATATTGAATATTGCGTAGCCTGACATTAAACGTAGATTTTATCAGATAAACCATAACAAAGCACTGCACTTAAAATAGTCAAAAACATTGGTGCATAAATTGCTTCATCTGATGTTTTATCGGTGTGCCCAAGTTTGTTAATTTTTGTACTATAGAAACCCACAATAAACGCTGAAAGGTTTTGTAAAAATATTAAATTAAAAAATGCCCAAGTTGCCTCCAAGCCATCAGGTCGAATAAATCCTACATAAATGGCCATCACAGTAGAACCAATAAAAATAGAGCCAAAAAATCTTACAGCTCCTGCTCCTGTATCATGCATACCATATTGATTTAAAAAAGACTGTGTTTGAAACACACACCTAAATCCATAGTAAGCAAAACCTGCAAAGTGAATTATAAATAAGGATAAATAGATTATTCCATTAAATTTTTCTAACATGATTAAAAACCTTTAACTAAATATTGGTCTAATTTCATCTTCAATAGTACCTTCTATTGCAACTTCTTTTAATTGCTCTAAAAGTTTTATATATTCAGGATCAGCAGACATGTTAGCGTCAGCCTCATTATCACCCTCAAACATAGGTCCAATTAAAGTCTCTCTTATTGTTCTTGGGTCTCCACCCATTTGAAAAGAGAAATAAACATCATGATTGGGGTAATGTTTTTTTCTTACTGCAGCTAAACCTTTCCCAATCTCCATTGCTTTTCCTAAACCATCATCTTTTACTCTCATTGTTCTTGTGTAAATTACTTTCATTTTTTTTTCTCTTAAATTTAATTAAAAAAAGTTTTGGCCTATTCTAGGCGTTGTAATCCATTACTTCATCTGTGCACTCAGTAAATTTATGAGGTTCAAAAAAGTCATTCATAGATGCTAATTGTTTATTAATAGCCTCTGGATTTTTACCTTTCCACCAACAAAACATTTGCATTGTATCTCCTGGAGTATTCCAAGTCATTTGACATGCTGCATCTTCACTAGTCATTGATTTTACAATATCTTCCATCTTCATTGATGCAACTGTCTCTGAAAATTTATCTTTCATCTCCTTTGATTTGAAAGTGTGAGTTACCATGTAGTTTTTCATATTTTCTCCTTTATAAATTTATTTTAGATAGTTCAAATAACTGAGCACTCTCTACACACTCTGCATAGATAGCTTTTGCAGTAGGATTATTACCTGTTACAAATTCTTTCATTCCAGCTTCATTATGAACATTAACTTTGAATAACATCCCACTCTTATCTGGTATCATAGCCCCAATAGTTTTTTCAGGATAAGCAACACTTTTTCTGACACTCATACCTTCATCTGACTGCATCCAACCCATGAAAGTTTCTAATTTACCCTCTTTAAGTTTTAGATGTACTAACATTTCTTTTTCCATTTTCCTCCTTTTTTAATCTCATCTTATTGAATGATATATTTCTCCACCCAAGCTTCGAGCAACACCATATTTTTCCATTATTTCACCAAATTTTGGAAAGTAATCATTTTTCATTGCATTTTCCACGTGACGTTTAACACTATCCATTGATGTAAATCTTTCATTAATTGTAAAAACAACATTTCCAGTCAATCCTTGGCTTGGGTCTGCAGGATTCACAAATTCATCTGCTTTTGTGAAAAATGAACTTATTAAATACTTAGAACCATCATTTGTGTCTGAGTAAAATTCTTGCATCCATGCGGCATGTGTTTTAAATAATTCTAGAACCTCATCAGCCTTATCTTTTGGAACAACATATCCTAAATTTATACATTTTATTTCTGACATAATACTCCTTTATTGATTATTAATATGTGTACTCACCCTTAAATATATTTAAAGTTGATGCAAAACCCTTTTTCTTCGTTTTTAGATTAGTTCTACTACTGGTTCCACTACCTTTGATATTTTCATATTTTCCAGTTCCTCTTACAAATACAAATGCACCAGATCCATCTACACCTGTAGTTCCCTTACCAGTATATTTTATAAATACACTTTCACCATCAAAAAGATCAAATCTACACATACCAGTTTCATCTACAAAGTTTCCACCTTGGGTAGTCAATCCTCCAACACAATGAACTGAAACATTATTAAATACTTGGTCACCGTTTTTATCCTTCATACTTGCTATTCCGTCATAAGTAATTGCTAAATCTCCTTTTCCAGCGTTTATCGCGGTAATATCCCATGATCCAAAACCTTCCAAATTAATTTTTCCTGAATTAGCAAATGCTGTGGTTGAAAGCATTGAAAACAATATTGTGAATATAATTTTTTTCATTTATCTCCTTTTTAATATAAAGTTTGAACGACTTTTTTTACTCTCTCGGTTCCATTTGGTACTAAAGCCTCAACAAATGTATGACATTTGTCAGTTTTAGCTTTGTCGTATTTGGAACCATAATGTTTATCTACTGCTTTGTTTACTCCAGCATCCCAATCTTTTTCTGGTATACCTATTTCAAGGGCATAGGTTTTTAAAACTTTCACAGTTGAAATTGATTTTTCTTTCATTCCGTACTCAAATTTTTCACCTGATGGAAGAAAGTAGTTGGCCATATAAATACCTACACAATCCCATGCTTTTGATTTATCTTTATCACTCATTCCTGCATTAGCAGATGTAAAGATGAAAAAAGATAAAATTATAATAATTTTTTTCATAATCTCCCGACGTTAAATAATATTAATATAAAAATGTAACTGTTTTGTTACATGCCTGGTATGCGTTATTATAACCAGCTAGGAATGGGAAGGTTTTTTTCTCTTAAAAAAGATTTATTAAACATCTTTGAGTTGTATTTATCTGATCTATCACAGAGAATTGTTACAATTGTTTTTCCTGGACCTAACTCTTTTCCTAATCTAATTGCACCTGCAATATTTACTCCACAACTAGTTCCTAAACTTAACCCCTCATGCTGTATTAAATCATAAAGCACGGGTAAAGACTCTTGATCACTGATTGAAAAAGCACCATCAATTTTAGCTTCAGCAAAGTTTTTAGTTATTCTGCTTGAACCAATACCTTCAGTTATTGATCCACCCTCAGCTTTAAGTTCACCATTCATAATATGATTATAGAGTGCAGAGCCTGTTGGATCTGATAAATAAATTTTTATATTCTTATTTTTTTCTTTTAGAAATTTACTTACACCACCGATAGTGCCTCCAGTTCCTGATGCGCAGACAAAGCCATCTACTTTACCATCAGTTTGTTCCCAAATCTCTGGTCCAGTCGTTTCGTAATGACCTTTTGCATTAGCAGTGTTATCAAATTGGTTTGCCCAAACTACACCCTTGTTATTTGTACTTTTTAATTCTTCAGCAAGACGACCCGCAACTTTTACATAGTTACCATCATCTTTGTATGGCTTAGGTGGAACTAGTCTAAGATCTGCACCAATATTTTTTAAAGTATCTTTTTTTTCTTGGGTTTGGTTGTCATTCATTACAATAATTGTTTTATAACCTAAGGAATTTCCTAAAAGACATAAACCAATCCCAGTATTACCCGCAGTACCTTCAACAACAATTCCACCTTCTGAAATTAGTTTTTTTTCTTGTGCATCTTTTATTAGTGCAAGAGCAGCTCTATCTTTAACGGATCCACCTGGATTTAGGTACTCCGCTTTTCCATAAATATTACATCCAGTGATCTCTGAGGCTGCTTTTAATTTTATTAAAGGCGTATTGCCAACCGACTCGATAAAATTATTTTTTATTTGTGACATTAATCTTTATCTTTATCAGTAACAGCATAAGGTTGAAATCCTTTTGTAGCATCACCAACTCTTGTAGCTGGAATTCCTACCATTATTGATTTCTCTGGAACATTTTTAGTAACTACTGCATTTGCACCGATTAAGGAATTTTTACCAACTGTTATTGGTCCTAAAATTTGAGCACCAGATCCAACAACAACATTATCTTCTAAAGTTGGATGTCTTTTAGTATTTCTTTGATCATTAGTGTTTATACTTGGAGCAATTCCACCTAATGTAACATTGTGATAAATAGTAACATTGTTTCCAATCTCAGACGTCTCGCCGATAACAACTCCCATACCGTGATCAATAAATAAATTTTTTCCAATCTTTGCCTTTGGATGAATTTCTATTCCTGTTAAAAATCTTGAAAATTGAGAAATGATTCTTGCAACTAAATCAAATTTTGCAATGGCAAAAAAATTTGCAATTTTATGAAAAAAAATAGCCTTAACCCCTGGGTAAGTTAAGATAAGACTTAACTTAGATTTTGCCGCAGGATCTCTGTCTATTATAGATTGTAAAAAATCATTCATATAATTTTGTCAGCTTGATAAAAATAATTAATGTCTATATAGTGGTTCTAAACAGTATTTAAAGGAGAAATAATGTACAAAAATACTAATTGTTTTCATCTAGCAATCCCATGCGGAGATCTAGAAACAGCAAAAAAGTTTTATAGTGAAACTTTAGGCTGCAGACTTGATAATTCAGCACAAGAGTGGGCTGATGTTGACTTTTGGGGAAATGAATTAACTCTCCATGCAAGTGAGCATAAATTAGATAACGAGAGACACGATGTAGATATGGGTAACGTTTCTGTTCCACATTTTGGAGTTCATTTATCAAGAAAAGATTTTGATACTTTAAAAAATAGATTGAAAGAAAAAGGTGCAAAGTATTATGATGAACCTTATCTAAGATTTAAAGGAACAAAATACGAGCAAGAAACATTTTTTGTGAAAGACCCTAACGAAAATATTCTAGAGATTAAAACTTTAACAGCTAATCCAGAATAATTTCGGTTTAGATGGAATACCTGGTATTAGGTTTTATTACCGGGCTTAGTTTAATTCTAGCGATTGGTGCTCAAAATATCTTTGTAATAGAACAAGGGCTCAAAAAGCAGTATGTTTTTTTGGTCTGTTTAATTTGTTCCATTTCAGACTTAATTTTAATATTTTCAGGTATTCTTTTATTCCACTTTTTTCATCAATATTTTAATATTTTTGTAGAGCTAACTTTAAACATCTGTTTAATAATTTTTTTAATCTATTTCATATATTCAAAAATTAAATCTTTTAGTGTTAGTGTTAATTTCAATATTGAAAAAAAAGAGACCACTAGTGCTAAGATTATATTAAAGACACTTGGTTTCACTTACCTAAATGCACATGTTTATTCCGATACAGTTTTCTTTTTAGGAAATTTTTCAAAAAATTTTTTATTTGACGAAAAAATTTATTTTGGTATTGGCGCTTCTGTAGCATCTTTTATATTTTTCTTTTTACTTGGTTATTCATCGGTATATTTTTCAAGATATGCTCAGAGTGATAAAACATGGAAATATATTAATGGCTTTATTATCAGTTTCATGACCTTGCTTACTGTCTATATAATAAAAGAAACAGCATATTTTCTATTGTAAAGTAGCATATTTGAATGACAATTATAACGCATGTTAAAATCTCTTTTAGTAATTATTTTATAATTATGAATGAGTTAAATAAACACTTTCAACCAAAAAATTTTAGTGACAAGGTTGCTTTATCTTTTACTAAATTTTTAAGATTACTCGCGGACACTTTTTTTAAAAAAAGATATGGCCATAGAGCTGTTGTATTAGAAACAGTTGCCGCTGTGCCAGGAATGGTAGCCGGAATGTTACTACATTTAAAATCACTTAGAAAAATTGAGGATGATAAGGGTTGGATAAAAACTTTACTAGATGAAGCTGAAAATGAACGAATGCATTTAATGACTTTTATACATGTTGCAAAACCAACAACTCTGGAAAGGTTTATAATAATGGTAGCTCAATTTATATTTATTGTAACTTATGCCATTATATATCTAGTCTCTCAAAGAACTGCTCACAGGATTGTTGGATATTTTGAAGAAGAGGCGGTAATTAGTTATACTGAGTATTTAAATGAACTTGAAGCAGGAACTATTCCAGATCAACCTGCTCCTCTTATTGCTATAAATTATTGGAATTTACCACTTCATGCGACGCTTAAAGATGTTGTTAGAGTGATAAGAGATGACGAGGCAGGTCATAGAGATGTAAATCACAAATTTGCTGATTTAATTAATTTGAAGAGATCAAAACTAGCTTACAAAAAAAACAAAGCTAGAGAAAAAAGCGCTGAAGAAAAAAGCGCTGAGAAAATTTTGAATTAACTTATTTTAGATGATACTAAGAAGAAAGTTTTTAAAATTGTTAGGTCTCTCTATACTTTTTGTGTCATTACCTTATCAATTCTTAAAATCAGCAACAAAAAAACTTATTAATCCTGATCTTAGTAAAGCCCAAAAAGATATAATGTTTAATGAGGGCACTGAGAGACCATTTACCAGTGAATTACTTAAAGAAAAAAGAGAAGGTTTTTATCATTGTGCAAATTGTGGAGCAAAGTTATTTTCATCAAAAGCAAAATTCGATAGTGGAACAGGTTGGCCTTCTTTTTCTGAAGCTTTGCCAGGTGCTTTTAAAACTAAGATTGATTTTTCTTTTGGAATGAAAAGAATTGAATATCATTGTGCAAACTGTGGTGCACATCATGGCCACGTTTTTTTAGATGGACCTACTGCTACTGGAAAAAGATTTTGTAATAATGGATTGTGTTTAATTTTTGTACCAGAGAATTAATTAGAAAAACCATATTTTCTAAGCCTTACATCTCCTGTTCTTGCATGAGCTTCCATTCCCTCATATCTAGAAATTCTAGCTGCAGCGGCACCAACTAATTTAGTAGACTCTTTTGTCATTCTTTGAAAGCTTAAAGTTTTAATAAATTTTCCAACAAATAATCCACCAGTGTATCTTCCAGCACCTTTAGTTGGTAAAATATGATTTGTACCAGAACATTTGTCGCCGTATGCAACAGTTGTTTCTTCACCCACAAACAATGAACCATAATTTGTTAATCTTTCATGAAACCATTCTAAGTTTTCGGTCTGCACTTCTAAATGTTCAGGTGCATATTCGTCACTAATTTTCACTATTTCTTCATCAGTGTCACAAAGAATTACTTCACCATAATCTCTCCAGGCTGCGTCAGCACTTGTTCTTGGAACTTCTGGAAGTTCTGCAATTAATTCTGGAACTCTTTTCATCACTTTTTCAGCTAATTCTTTACTAGTTGTATAAAGCCAACATGGTGAGTTATATCCATGCTCTGCTTGTCCTACCAAATCTACCGCAACAATTTCTGGATCAGCTTTACCGTCAGCTATAATTCCAATTTCAGTTGGTCCTGCAAACAAATCAATACCAACTTTTCCATATAAAATTCTTTTAGCCTCAGCTACAAATTGATTTCCTGGTCCTACAATTATATCTGCTGGGGGATTTTTGAATAATCCATTGGTCATTGCTGCAATTGCAGGAACTCCCCCTAAATTTAAAATAACATCTGCACCGCAAAGATCAGCTGTGTATACAATAGTAGGGTGGGCACCAACACCTTCTTTAGGAGGACTACATGCAATAATATTTTTTACTCCAGCAACTTTTGCTGTAGTTACACTCATTACAGCAGACGCAATATGAGCATATCTTCCACCTGGAATGTAGCAGCCTGCTGTATTAACAGGGACTAATTTTTGACCTGCATATAAACCATCAGAAAGTTCTACCTCAAAATCTTGTCCGTAATTCTTAAGTTGTGCTTCGGCAAATTTTCTAACTCTGTCAAATGAAAATTGAATATCATCTTTGGTTTTTTGATCTAACGTTTTTTTAATTTCCTCAATTTTATCTTTTGATACTATAATATCCCCATCATACTTATCGAATTTTTTAGTTAAATCGATACAGCCTTGTTCTTTTGTCGTTTCGATATTTTTTAATAAATCTTGAACTATTCCAGTTGTCTTATTATCGTCTGTGGACGAAGTTTTTTGAGACTTTTTTAAATAAGTTATAGCCATTAATATATCTTTATAATTGATAAATTATTTATGACAAATTTAATTTTATTGCAATCAAACATTTAATCTAGCGCAACAACAGCTGCAGCTATTGATGCTAGTCTAGCAGGTGCTTCATCAGAGCGGCTAGTAATTACTACAGGTACTTTACCACCTACAACTACTCCCGCAGCACATGCACCGCTAAAATATATTAACATTTTTACCAATGCATTACCTGTCTCAACACTCGGCACTAATAAAACATCAGCAATTCCCGCAACATCATTTTTAATACCTTTAATAGTTGCAGATTTTTTTGATATGCTATTATCAAAAGCCAAAGGCCCAAATACATCGGCATTTAAATTTTCTTTTTTTGCAAGATTTGTAATTTCTTCAGCCTCTTTAGAACTTGGCACACTATCTAAAACTTCTTCTGTAGCAGACAATACTGCAATTTTTGGTCTTTCAATTCCAATTCTATGAGAAAAATTAATTACATTTTTTAAGATATGCATTTTGGTTTTTACATTTGGCAATACATTTAAAGCACCATCAGTAATTATTAGTGGTTTATCGTCTTTTTCTAACGTCATATGCCAGATATGACTTAACCTTGTTTTACCCAGTAAGTTGTACTCTCTTTTTAAAACCTCTTTCATTAAAACATCTGTGTGAATATGACCCTTAACTATGATTCTAATTTTTCCTTCACTAGCAAGTTTTGTAGCGATTGGTGCTGTATTATTTTCAACAGGTTCATTTATTATTTCATATTTAGAAATATCCCATTTTAAATCACTAGCACATTTAAGAATTTCTTTTTCATTACCAATAAATATTGGTTCGATTAAATTTTCGTTAACTGCATCTTGCACAGATTGCATCGGTAAAGGCTTTCCTGCATTAACAATACCTGCTTTTACACCTTTATTTTTATGTGCATAATTTAACAAGTTACTAGGAACAATTATTTCTTTATATGAAAGCATAATTAATCTTTATAAGATATTTTAAAAAACAGCATAGTCAATTTTTAATATGTGATTTAATTTTTTTTATAAATGATCCAAGGTGAAAGGTCTTTAAATAAGTAATAATTATCTAAAATATATTTATCAGCATTTGGAGCATTCTTTCTATCTTTAAACCAATTTATTTCTGATGAATAAACGATATAATTAGGTTTAATACTTTCTAATTCATTTATAAAATTATCTTCAGTCCAATTTTGAATAACATGAGCGTGAGAAAAATATTTAGTACATGTTGGTTTATTTACTAAGTATGGAATTGCATTATCATCTGTAAATTGCTGAACACATTTTTCATTTTGAATTAAATCTTTATAAAAATTCAAAAAATCTAAATAATTTTTACTCAAAAATTTATTATCTTGAATTTTTGTGATTTTTTGAAAATTTTTTTCAGTATCAAATATATAAATTAAATTTGAGTAATTATTTTTTAAAATCACTAAAAAACAAATTAAACTTGATATTATTAAAAAAAAATTTCTATTTTTAAAAAAAATAAAAAATTTATTAAATATCTTTATATTATTTGTATAATTTACAAAATAATAAGAAATAAAAAAAAATATCAAAAGTGTATAAATCCCAGAAGTATACTTGATATGAGGAGTGTCTGATCTCATCAAACCAGACTTAAAAAAAATAATCGAAGATGCAAATAAAAAGAAGAGTAAGAATTTTGATTGCAAACTTTCTTTTTTATCTTTGTTGAAAATAAAGTTAATTAATAAAACACCAGCTAAAATAATCAATAATAGAGCTTTAGTATGTCTGGTCGATTTATTGGAGAATGGTTCTGGATATTCCATGCCAATTAGATAATCTGAAATATTAATTATAAATATATATTGATCTATTAGGTCTTTAAATTCATTGGTTGGAACTAGAATTGTAAATATTATCCATGATAGGAATATTCCAAGAGATATTTGATAAAAATCTTTAAATCTTTTAACCACTAACAGATAAATTAATGAAATAAATAAAAGAACATTTATATAAGTACCAATATCCCAATAAAATATTATTGAAATAACAGAAAAAGATCCAATAAGTAATTTTATAATTAAATTATTTTTTTCTGAGCAAATGACATTAAAAACTAAAAAAGTAAAAATTAGAAATAAAAATATTCTTGAATGAATAGGTGTTATATCTTCATAAAAACTTGCTAATGAAAGTGAAGATAATGTAAAAATTAAAAATAAAAATTCTTTTCTATTTTCTTTGCTTAAGCAAATTACTATTTTTCTACAAATTAATATTAGAAATATCTTATTTATTAATATTAATACTTTAAAACCAAATCTTTGGATTCCTATAGAGTAATCATCAAAAAAAATATTGAAAAATAATCCGATTGAATTTCCCAAAAAACCGTAATCAAAAAATGTTCCTGACCAGAATTTATTTTTTGAAAGAACATTCAATTGGGCAGTTAAATAGGTGCCTTCATGATGACTATCTAACTCACTAACAAAATTATTATAGTCAAGACTATAAAATTCAAGAATAGAGAATATAATTAGAATAGTGCTTAGGTAAGTAATATTTTTGTTAGGAAGAGTCTCAGTTTTTTCAAAAATTTTTGAGGAAAATAATTCTTTATTTTGCTTTAAATAAAAAATTAAGTACAGAAATAGTGGAAAAAAAATAAAAAAAATTCCTCTTAAGCTATCATTGATTGGATTTATCTTTTTTAAAGAATATTCACCTATAATGAGGTTTGTATTATCGTAGGGAAGGGAAATATACTTCCATATTATTGTACTGAAAGCTATACCGATTAAAAGACTTAACCAAGGTAAAGTTTTCTTCATTAATTATTTTGTTTATAGTCTTTAATTTCTTTAATTACGTATTGCTCTCTGCCTTTAGTCTGTTCGAATATTCTTGCTAAATAAATTCCCATTATTCCTAAAGTAAAAAGCAAAATTCCTGAAAAAAAAGATATTGTTATAATTATACTAGTTGAACCTGGTATAGCTAAATCATTAAATTTTAAGAATAAAGCATAGATGATTAGTAAAATGGAAATGATTATTGACATAAATCCAAAGAATATTCCTAAATATAGAGGTTTTAATGAGTAACTCGTAACACCATTTATAAAATCTGTCACTGGGCCCGAAGAAAGTAAAGGCATTTTGGATTCACCTTCTCCTCTTGCCTCTCGTTCATAAAAAATTAAATCTTGTTTAAAACCAACCCATACTGATAAACCTCTAACATATGGTCTAAATTCTCGTTGTTTTAAAATATGATCAAGTGCTTTTTTAGATATTAATTTATAATCTCCAGCTTGGGTTGGTAGATTTATATCTGAAAGGGAATTAATTACCCAATAAGCAATGCTTGTGATAAACATTCTAAATTTTCCCTCACCTTTCCTTTTAGTTCTGACTGTGTGAACAATCTCATTACCCTCCTCAAACTTTTCAATGAGTTTGGGAATAAGTTCAGGAGGATCTTGTTGGTCAGAGTGTAAATAAATAATTGCATCACCAGAACAATTTCTAAAACCTGCTAATACACAAGGATCAACTCCAAAATTTCTACTCATATTGATTATTTTTATCGGGTTATTTTTTTGAAGATTTATTAGAATTTTCTCAGATTTGTCCGTTGAGTCATCATTAACGAAAATTAGTTCATATTTCCAGTTTTTAATTTCTTTCATTGTTAAAGAAATTCTTTTTACTAAGGGTTCTATGTTTCCTTCTTCATTTCTAAAGGAAAAAATTATTGATAATAATTTTGTTTTTGTATCCATTATTCGTTGTAATAAATAATTTGATTATAACTATTATTAATTTAATGTGCAAATTATGAGAGTTTTATCAGATAAAAAATTAAAAGAAGTAAAAATTTTTAAAACTTCAATTTTTAAGGATATTAGAGGACAAATATGGACAAAATGGGATAAAAAAACTTTGATGGATAAATCAATAAATTTAAGTAAGCTAACAATCTCAAAAAAAAATGTATTAAGAGGGTTCCATGGAGACTCAAAATCGTGGAAATTAGTTTCCTGTATAAAAGGTCAAGTGCTAAATGTTATAGTAGATTATAGAAAGTATTCAAAAAACTATCTTAAATACTCGTCGTTTATCCTTAATGATAAAAATAGGAATTCTTTATTAATACCTCCTATGTTTTTAAATTCTTGGCTTTGTTTAAGTAAAGACTGTATTTATTCGTATGACTATTCTTTCAAAGGAAATTATAATGATGTGAAAAATCAAATAAGTGTTAAGTGGAATGATAAAAGAATCAATTATAATTGGCCTACAAAAAAACCAATCCTATCTTTTCGAGATAAATAATTATAAATATATTGTATGAAAAAAAAAATTGCGTTAATTTTTGGTATTACTGGTCAAGATGGATCATACTTAGCTGAATTGTTATTACGTAAAAATTATGTTGTTTATGGTGTTAAAAGAAGAACCAGTTTAATACACACTACAAGAATTGATCATATTTATAAGGACCCCCATTTAAAAACAAATTTAATACTAAAATATGGAGATGTTACAGATTTCTCGAATGTTTTTAATCTTGTTAACGAAATAAAACCTAATGAAATCTATAACTTGGCTGCTCAAAGTAATGTTGGAGTTTCATTTGAATTAGCAGAGTATACAGCTCAAACAGACTCAATCGGTACTCTTAGAATTCTAGAAGCGATAAGAATTATAGATAAAAAAAGAAAAATGAAATTTTACCAAGCATCGACCTCAGAGATATTTGGAAATAGCCCAGATAAACCTTATAATGAAAAAAGTAGATTTGAACCTGTATCACCTTATGGAACTGCAAAATTATATTCATTTTGGATTACAAAAAATTATCGTGAAGCTTATTCAATTTTTGCTTCTAATGGTATTTTGTTCAACCATGAGTCTCCTAGAAGAGGAGAGAATTTTATTTCGAGAAAAACAATTATTGGAATAATCAAGGTCCTAAAAGGTCATCAAAAATGTCTATATTTAGGTAACTTAAATTCGAAGAGAGACTGGGGTCATGCTAAAGAATTTGTTTTGGCTCAATGGAAAATCTTACAACACAAAACACCTGATGATTTTGTAATTGCTACAGGAAAAAATTACTCAGTTAAAGATCTTGTTAACTTAGTGTTAAAAAAATTGAATATCAAATGTATTTGGAAGAGGCATCAAAATGGTCTTGAGTATGCAATATCAATGTCTGATCAGGGCCATATAAAAAAGTCACAGATAGTGATTAAGCAAGATATGAGATACTTCAGACCTAATGAGGTCCATGATTTGAAGGGAGATTATTCAAAAGCTAGAAGGGTAATTAAATGGAAACCTAAAATAAACTTTGATCAATTAATTGATGAAATGATCACACAAGAAATGAAAAATTACAAATAATTTGATGATAAATGAAGTAGTTGAAAATGATTGTAGATATATTTTAAAAAATACAAGCTTAAAAAGATTCAATAAATCTAAGGTACTAATATTAGGAGGAAACAGTTTTATAGCATCATATATTCAAGCAACTTTAAGTTTTATTAAATGTGATATAACATCAATATCCTTAAATAAACCAAAAGGATTGTTTAAGGAAATTTTCCATAGCTCAAAAATAAATTTCCATAAGTTTGATTTAAATAATGAAAAAAAATTAAAAAAAGTATTAACCAAAAAATTTGATTTTATTTTTCACTGCGCAACTTACGGACAACCAAAAAAGTGGGAAAATAATGAACTAAGTACAGTAAATTTAAATATTAATATATTAAAATTAATTCTAGATCACTCAATAAAGTATAAGTCTAGAATATTGTATCTTAGTTCTGCATTAGTTTATGCATTACCAAAAAAAAAATCTAAAGTTATAAGTGAAATTTCAGAATTAGGGGTTGGAACATTTCCAACAGAAAAGATTTACGCGAGCTCAAAATTGATAGCTGAACAAATGTGTAAAATATATAAGAAAAAATATAATTTACCTATATATATTGCAAGACCTGGGCATACTTATGGTCCAGGCCAAAACTTAGATGACCCAAGAGTAATCCCTCAAATTTTAAAACGAGCCATTAGGGAAAAAAAAATTTATATTTATGATAAGGGAAAAACTGTTAGGACCTGGGGATATATAGCAGACATTACTATGATGTTGCTTAATATTATTCAATATGGAAAATCAACTATCTACAATGTTTCTGGAAAAGATTATAAATCTGTCTATGAAATTTGTCGACATGTATCCAATATTTTTAATATAAATAAAATACAAATTAAAAAAAAAAATTTGATATATACATATTCAAAATATACTGTGCTAAAACTTTCATCTAAAAAATATCAAAAAGAATTTAAATATAGATCATTTATTTCTTTTGAGAACGGTCTTAAAAGAATGATTGAATGGAATAGTAAGTAAAAAATCAAATTAATAAAATGTATAAAAAATTTTTAAGCTAAAAGTTCCTCTAAATCTTTATTTATATTTTTTTTAATTTGAATATTTTTTTTTAAGTTTTTTTTGTAAATATTAAATCTATTTTCACCTGGATAGAAAATTTCCTTGACATTTTTAATTTTTGGTAATTTTTTAATTATTCGAATATTCTCTTTAATTCTTTTTTTATAGTTTTTGACAAATAGGTTTGGTTTAAAAACAAAAAATAAATGTCCAACATTTTGTGGTCCTGTAAAATCATCGAATGGATCTTTTACTCTTCCTGCATGATGTGCACCAGTTATAACCCCACTTAATATATCTACCATCCAAGCCAATCCAGACCCTCTGAATTCAGCTATGGGTAGTTGAACGCCATTAAGTGCTTTTTTTGGATCTGTCGTTGGTTTTCCATACATATCCAATGCAACATCAACGGGTATCTTTTGATTATTTTTTTCAGCAAGTCTAATTTTTCCTCTATTAATTTTAGAAATTGATGTATCCAAAATAAATGGCGCTTTATTTCCAAATGGGGCAGCAAAACAAATTGGATTAGTACCAAATAAACTTTTTGATGCACCGTGGGGCGCTACAGCTGGTGGGGCGTTAGTAAAAATCATAGCAATTAAATTTTTCTTAACAGCTTTTTCAGCATAAAAAGCAGATAGACCATAATGACTACTATTTTTGATACCCACAAATCCTATTCCACTTTTTTTTGCGTTTTTAATCGCTTGTTTAATTCCTAAATTTGCAGATATAAAACCAATAGAGTTGTCTGCATCAATTAAAGATACGGAATTAGATATCTTTTTAATCTTAATTTTGGGTTTAGGATTAATCAACTTTTTATCAATTCTTTTACAATACATTTTAAGTCTTGAGAGACCGTGTGAGTGTGCTCCAACTAATTCAGCATTAATAATTGCTTCAGCACATTCTTTACTATGATTTGAATTAAGCCCCCTCTTGATAAAAATTTCCTTTATGATTCTTTTAAGTTTGACGATATTTGGCATGTAATAATTTAAAAAAAAGTTGATATAAAAAAACTTTGCGATGACGCATAATTATTTTACGAATAAATTTTTGATAAAATTTTAATCTAAATCTTTTATTAGCGTCTAAAAAATTATCATTTGCTAAAGATTTATTTCTAAAATTTATATTTAATTCATTATCATAAATGTCATTAGAATCTATTTTACAAATAAGAAAATTTTTTTTTTTTAGGAATCTTTTTAAATAAAAAAGGTTGTTATTTGAATTTTTATATAAGTTGCTTTTCTTTTTTGCTGAAACTTCAACAACTCCGTAATCAAGATATTTAATATATTTTTTTAAACTTTTTAATACGTTAATATCAGATCCCTGTGCATCACAATGAAGATATTTTATTCTACGAAATTTTTTATTTTTTAAAAATGAAGATAATTGAACAACATTCACTTTAGTTTTTTTTAAAACCTCATATCCATTCTGATGTCTTTTTACTTTATATAAATTTTTGTTAAAATCAAAAAGAGAATGTGCTCCTATATTTTTTGAAATATTAAAATTGATTTTTGTATTTTTATTAGAAATAGCTTGATTAAATAATTTATAATTATTTAATTTATAACCTATTTTTTCTTCCAATTTCTTTTTGTTCGATTTTATGATCTTAATTAAATCTTGATTTGGCTCAAATGCATAAATAATAGAGTCATGAAATAATAATGAAAAAGCTAAACCATCATTCCCTTCATTAGCACCTATGTCAAATATAATATCTTTGTAGTTATTTGATAATTTTTTTTTCATTTGAAATTATCAATAAGCTCCTCAATAATTTTTTTTGTATTATATCTTTGTTTCCATTTAGGGAAATGTTTTTTAAATTTTGATGTGTCTGAAATATACCATATGTGGTCACCTATTCGAGGAGTTTTAAGTATATTCTTTTTTATTCTAATTTTTGTAATTTCTTCAACTAATTTTAGAGCTTCGATTATTGAGCAATTTGAAAATCTGCCCCCACCTATGTTATAAATTTCTCCTGATCTTGGTTTTTTAAAAAATTCCCAAAAACAATTGACTAAATCGTGACTATGTAAGTTATCTCTCACTTGTTTTCCTTTGTAACCAATTAAATTGTATTTTTTCATTTTTAAACTTGCTTTTACTAAATAAGATAAAAATCCATGAAGGGATGCACCACTATGATTTGGACCAGTGATACAACCACCCCTAAAACATACTGTTTTTAAACCAATGTTTTTGCCGTATTCCTGGACTATTAAATCTGCATAAGTTTTTGAAACACCAAAAAAACTATGTGTCGAGTTATCTATAGAAAAGTTTTCTTTTATACCTTTGTAATTTTTGTCCGTTTTTTTTAACTCCCACCTTGTTTTTTTTTCAATAATATCTAGTTTATTAGGATTATCACCATATACTTTGTTAGTTGACATGAAAATAAAAGGAGCGTTGGGAGAGTATTTTTTTGTTAATTCAAGAAGATTAAGTGTACCTGTTGCATTTACATTAAAATCCAAGAAAGGGTAATTCTTTCCATAATCATGGGATGGTTGAGCTGCACAATGTATTATTACAGATATTTTTTTTGAATATTTTTTGAATATATTTTCTAAGCCAGTAAAATTTCTAATATCTATATGATAGTTTTTAAAATTTTTATTTCTTTTTAAAAGTTGAGATTTAAGCCAAACTGTAGAACTACTTTTTCCAAAAAAAAACTTTCTTAAATTGTTATCAATACCGATAATATCAAAACCTTTGTCATGAAAAAAATTAACCGCTTCAGATCCAACTAATCCTGTAGAGCCTGTAATAATTACTAATGACATTAGAAATGTTTATTAATTATTGATTCATTATTTTTTAACCACAAAAAAGTATCACTAACAACTTTTAAAATACTTCTTTTTGGCTTCCACCCATAAGTTTTTGTTACAAGGTTATTATTGGTTATAAAATATGGTATGTCATAAATAGATGTTTTTGAAACTTTGTTGAATTTAATCTTATTATTGGTAATTTTCTCACAAATATAAGTTAATTGTCTTAAAGATGTATAACTTTTTTTTGAGCCACCTACAGTAAAGATTTTATTGTTAATTTTATTAATTTTTCTGATTTGTAAATTTATTAATTCACATAAATCTCTAATATGTAATACGTCTCTAATTTGATTACCAAAACCACCATAACCTATATATTTCATTTTTTTCTTTTTCAAATGACTCCATATCCATAAACTCACAAAACCTTGATCTTGTTTTCCAAATTGCAAAGGTCCAGAAATAACTCCACATCGGTTAATTATAAATTTTAAACCAAAAGCATATGCAAATTCTTCTATCAGCATCTCAGAAGATAATTTACTCAAACCATATAAAGTTTTTGGGCCTTGTAGATTATCATTTTCCCCGAAAGTTTTTTTTATTTCTATTTTTGAGGAAATAATTTTTTTTTTAATAATATTGTTAATATCCTTGATTGGATAAACTCTACTTGATGAAAGAAATATAATTTTAGATTTGTCTTTTTTAGCTTTTTTTAAAATATTTAATGTTCCAAAAAAATTTGTATTAATTACGCCATCAATATCTTTTTTTGAAATTTCTACAGCAGCTTCTGCACAACAGTCTATAATTAAATCATATTTGGGTAATTTTTGTATTTTTTTGTAATTATAAATATCAAAGTTATAGTTTCTTATCTTTTTATCTCTTAAGAGTTTTAAATTATATTTTGAACCTTTTCTCGAGAGATTATCAAGACAATCTATTTTATAACTTTTTGAGTAAAGAAATAGCGCTAAGTTTGTTCCCACAAAACCACAGCCACCTGTAATAAGAATTTTCATTTGTTTTTATTTAATAAAACGTATTCAAGTTTGATAAAATTAACAAATACTTTAAAAGAAATAGTAATACCACTTAAATCAAATTCTATTAAACTTCTAAATAATCTTTGGAGAAAAAATCTCGTCTGTTTTATTGATAATTTTATGAATTTTTTGAAAGAAGGCTCTTTAATTTTATATCCAAATGAATGATATCTCCAGACTCTTTTTGATAAAGACTCAATATTATCATCCTGTAAATGGAAGCATTTTGCCTCTGGTTGATAGATAATTTGACTATCAGTTTCTGACTTTATTTTTTGGATAAAATTTATATCTTCCCCATTAGTTTTAAATTTTTCCTCATATCCATTTACTTTTTTCCATAAGGATTTAATCAGTATAGTATTACACCCAAACAAAAACGGAGGATTAGAGACAAGTTTGTTACCCCAGTTTTGACTGTAATATTTTGCTCTCCACAAATTTATTTTGTTATTTAAGAGATATTCATCCATTTTTCCACCACACATTGATACATTTTTTTTTTCAATTTCAGGCATTAATTTTTCTAACCAATACTTATCTAAAATTACATCAGCATCTATTGCTGCAACAATATCGTTTTTACTTTCTTTAATACCTAGATTTCGATTATATCCAAGACCCATATTTTGTTTATTTAATATAATCTTAACATTGGAAAATTCGGACTTTACTATTTTAACTGTTTTATCTGTCGAGCAATCATCTATTAAAATAATTTCATCAGGTAAAATCGATTGGTTTTGAATTGATGTAATTGAGTCTTTTATCGTTTTCTCAGCATTATACGCAGGAACATAAAATGAGATGTTTTTTTTCAAACTTAATTATTTTGTAATTCTTTAACTAAGCTCTGCCACTTTTTACCACCATCTTTTTGTCTATCATAATTTTCATCTGCAATAGCCCCAGGATATGTAGTAAGTTTTTCCTCGTTTATAAGAGCGTGTAAAGGTGTTCCTTCTATTTCTGCAGTGCCCGATTCCTGAACTGTACTAAAATCAGTATCATGAATAAATTTTTTTGTTTTTATCATATCTTCTCTAGTTTCCCCAGGTAATCCATATGTAAATGTACCGTGAACAGACATTTCTAAAGATCTAATATAAGAAACTACTTCTTGCACGTATTTTAAATCCAGATGTTTATTTACTATTTTATCTACAACCACTTGACTTCCAGATTCGACACCAAGTTTTACCCCTCGGCAACCACTATCTGACATTGTTTTCCATGTTTCTTTTTTTGATGTATCTGCCCTACACATTGCAAACCATGGAATATCAAACTTGGACATTACCTCAGACATTTTTTCTGTATGTTTGTTGCCAATATTAAAAGTATCATCATCAAAATATATTGCCTCAAATTTAAATCTTCCGGTCAATTCTTTAATAAAATTATCTATATATTCTGGAGTGTATTGTCTCACAGATCTTTTGCCATCTCCATGAGGATCATTGCCGGTCATCGCTGCAGGCCAAACACAAAAAATACATTTAAATGGACAACCTCTACTACTCCAAATGTGTGCCTGAGGGTGTAATTTGTTCATAGGAATTGGATTCCCATCAAAATATTTGTCATAAATGTACTTGTCGTAGTATGGCAAAGGAGCCTCATTCATCTCTTCTTTTGTTAAAAGATCGTGATTAAAAACACCATCTTTTCCATTTAAAACTTTTAAAACATTTTTTTCATATTCACCTTTAAGTACAGCATGAATCATATCACTATCCCATTTTTGACCTGATGTTGAAATAGGTCCTGAAACAATTATTTTTAAGTGTGGATGCTTTCTTTTTATTTCCTTAATAAGTTTGTAGTCATGATCCCAAGACGGTGTTGCGCTTTCAATTAAAAAATATTCAATTTTATTTTTGATTTCATCTAAGTATTTATAAAAGCTTTCATATGATTCAGAAAGTGCTATGCTATCTCTAAAAAAAACTTTATCATTTCCAATTTTACTAGCAGCATATGTTGTCGCATAACCAAGAAAAAAAGGGTAGGGTATGTAGTCATGTGCTCTAGGGTTGTCTGGAGTACATCTTCCTAAATATGTAAATGGCCATCTTGAGCCAGCTCTTACACCCCTTCTCCATCTTTTTTTACGAAGAAAACCCCTACTTTCTTTACCTTCCCACCATGGTGGATTACTAAAAAATATGCTCATATTTATTATTATTAGAGTATTTTAACTTATTAATCTAACAATTTATAAAAGCAATTATTTATAAAAAAAAATGAAGATATTTGATTGTACCACATATTTTGAAGAAGATATGATGATGGATTTAAGATTCAATATTCTTAATCATTTTGTTGATAAATTTGTAGTTTGTGAAGCTACATTTTCACATAGTGGAAAAGAAAAAAATATTAACTTTAATAAAAAAAATTACCCTAAATTTGAGGACAAAATTATTCACTTAGTTTTAAATAAAGATCCAGTAGAAAAAAATATAAACTCACAAAAAAATCCACATTGGTTGAGACAAAGTAGTATAGATAGAATAGAAGCCCAAAGAAATTACATTTCTAAAGCTTTGGATGAGGCTGATCAAAATGATTATATAATTTATAGTGATAACGATGAAATTCCAAATTTATCTAAAGTGGATTTTAAAAAAAATAAAATGAAAATTCTCGTTTTTAAGCAAAAATTGTTTTATTACAAATTCAACCTAGCATATCCAAGAGTGGATTGGTTTGGAAGTAAAGCCTGTAAATTAAAAAACTTGAAAAATATTTCATGGTTAAGAAATATAAAAAATAAAAAATATAATATTTTTAGATTAGACACCTTATTTTCTGAAATGAAATATAAAAATTTGAAAATTATAAATGATGGTGGTTGGCATTTTACTAACTTAAAAACACCAGAAGGGCTTTTAAAAAAATATCTTAATGATGAGATGCATTCAGAATTTGAATTAAGAGATACTAACCTCAAAGAGATAGAATACAAAATAAAAAATAAATTCATAAATTACGATCATTTAATAGATACGAAATCATCAAATGAAAAAAAACAAAATAATAGATTTGATTTAACGAAAGTTAATTTAAATGTTTTACCAAATTACATTAAAGATAATTTAGAAAAATATAAATCTTGGATTGATTAAATAAACTATTATAGCTTGCTAAAATGATAATAAAAACTATAAGAAATTTATGATAAAAAAAAATACCATTATAGTCACTGGTGGTGCAGGTTTTGTAGGATCTAATTTAATTGAATTTTTATTACATAAAACGAAATACAACATAATTAGTATAGACAATTATTCTTCTGGATATAGAAAAAATCATCTTAAAAATAATAGAGTTAAATATTTTAATGCAAATACTAAAGATATTAACAAGGTAATAAAATATCCAAAAAAAATAAAAACTGTTTTTCATTTCGGTGAATTTGCGAGAATTTATCAAAGTTTTTTAAATATGAATGAGTGCATAGACTCAAATTCAATTGGAACAAACTCTGTATTTAACTTTTGTTTAAAAAATAATATTAAATTAATTTATTCAGCTACATCTGCATCTTTAGGAAATAAAGGACAAGATAAAAATCTTTCACCATATGCTTTTACAAAAGCAAAAAATTTGGAATTATTAGAAAACCTAAAAAAATGGTTTAGTTTTAAATTCGAGGTTATATATTTTTATAATGTCTATGGACCAAAACAAATTTCTAAAGGAAAAATGTCTACTGTAATTGGTATTTTTGAGGAAGCTTATAAAAATAAAAAACCATTACCTGTTGTTAGACCTGGAAATCAATCAAGAAGATTTACTCATATAGATGATACTATTAGAGTTTGTTATTTAGCTTGGAAAAAAAATCTTGATAGACATTACAGCATTTCTAGTAAACAAAGTCACTCAATAATTGAGGTTGCAAAAATGTTTAAGTCTAGAATAAAGTATTTAAATAAAAGACCCGGTGAAAGATATGCGTCTGCATTAACAAAAATGAATCTATCTAATAAAGTTCACAGATACTTTGGTAAAATCAAACTTACTGATTATGTAAATAATTTATTAAAAATTGATCAAAATCATTAACCTTTGCCTCGCCAAGGTATTGTTTTATCAATAATTTTCCTTAAGGTAATATCAAATAACAATCCTAGCATTCCCATAATAAATATTGTTATCCAGATTACTTCATATTGAAAATATTTTTTTGCAACGTTTTCTACAAAACCAATTCCAGTTGTTCCTGCTAAAAACTCTGCAGCAACTAAAGTTCCCCAACACATTCCAACAGCAACTCTAATACCTGTTAGAATTTCAGGTAAGGAATTAGGAAAAATAACATGTCTTAATATTTGTCTCTTCGATGCTCCCAATGAATGAGCCGCATGAATTTTTGATAGTTGTGTTCCAGATGCTCCAGCTCTAGCTGAAATTATCATTATAGATAGAGAGACCATAAATAATAAGAACACCTTTCCAGTATTATCAATTCCTAATACAGAAATAATTAAAGGTGCCCAAGCAAGAGGTGGTACCGGTCTATAAAGTTCAATTAAAGGATCAAAAAAACCTTTTGCGAATCTATTTAATCCCATAAATAGACCGAGCGGTACACCAATTAAAATTCCAAAAACTAAGCCAAGAAAAACTCTTAAAAAAGAATCCCAAATATGTCCATAAGGAACAGGTATCTTAAATAAATTAAAATCACCTGTTACAATCTTTAAAACTCCACCTTTGAAATTCTGTTTTACTATTCCATCTTTAGTGTGAACAGGATATTCACCCGGCAAGATATCTGCAATCCAATCTGGTAAAATGAAGCCAATCATTTTACTCACATCAACCATCTGTATCCACAATAGAGGAATATCCTTGTAACCAACACTAGGTTTTGACATTAATATGAATTTATTAAAAGTATCTGATGGTTTAGGTAGCCATCTACCTGAACCCTGCTCTGAACAACTTGGACCACTAGCAACGATAGTTCCAGCAGGAAATAAGAAAATATCGATTAATCTCAAACCACCTTGTTCTTTTTTTTGAGCATTATCAAATTTAACAATTGCTGCCTGCATATTATCTAATGCACTAGGAGGGTAGATACTTGCAAATTCAATTCTTCTAGCAATCTTAACAATATTTTTTGCGTATGTTGAAGCTAATTCCTCACTATCACTTAAACTTTTTCTATAAGATTTAATTTCCTCTTTAAGCTCTTTAATTTTATTTTTAAATTGAGGGTTATGATTTCTTAGCTTAAAAAATTCATCACTAATTAAATTTAATTCTTGAGCAGCAGTGTGAAACTTCAAACCTCTATACGTTGCAGGCACTAAAGGCACTTCTAATGTATTTTCAATAGAACCTGAGCCTGCATCTACTTTCGTGATACCCCAACCACCTTCTTCTTCTACCGCTTTAAGTCGCTCATTGAGTTCTTGCTCACTTTCAAATGGATAATCAGGTTTTTGGAAATTTTCAGTTAATAGATTAATTTTTCCAGTGATATCATCTATTTTTTGTTGAGTCTCAATCTCCAATAAATCCTCATTTGTAAGTAATGGAATAAGTTGATTAGTTTTAGTTATATAACTAATTAGTATCGTTTTTTGTTGGCTATTTAGTTCCTCAGAATTTTGAATTTCACTTTGTATTATCTTTAAGTTTTTATTCTCTTTTTTGATTTGAGAAGTACTTTTGAACTCTCTTTCTTCAATTGGAAATTGATATTTTAATCCAAGCAAAGAGTCATTAACTTTTGCAACTTGGCATAACTCGTTGGCAGATTTAGGATAAAATCCTTTAGCAATATCCCAAGAATAATAGAGCCAAATTAAAAGTAGAAAACTACTTCCAACAATTACCCAGTGAGTACCACCTAATGCTCTCTCTGGATTTCCAAATACAGCGTCTACTTTTTCAGTCTTAATCAATCTTCTTCCGTAAAGAATACAGCCGACTACGGCAAAGAATATTAGAAAAGTTAATATTTGAGTTAACATTTAATTATCTTTCCCCATAATTTCCTCTTCCATGTTCCAGATCATTTCAAGGATTTCTTCTCGTTTTTGTGAAAACTCTTTATTTTTTTTGATTTCTCTTAAATCTTCTTTTAAACCCATTGAAGCGAATGGTAGATTATATTCTTTATGTATTCTTCCTGGTCTTGGAGCCATCACATATAATCTTTCACCAAGAAGCAAAGCCTCCTCAACTGAGTGAGTAATAAGTATTATTGTTTTACCAGTTTCTTTCCAAATTTTTAAAACTAGAGACTGCATTTTTTCTCTTGTAAGAGCATCAAGAGCTCCCAATGGTTCATCCATTAAAATCAAATCTGGGTTGTTGATTAGACATCTTGCAAGAGCAACTCTTTGCTGCATTCCTCCAGATAGTTGATAAGTTGGAGTGTTTCCAAAACCTTTTAATCCAACAATCTCTAACCATTCATCAACTTTTTTTTGAGTTTCAACTGGATCTTCTTTTTTCATTCTTAATCCAAAGTTGACATTTTCAGCAACTGTTAGCCATTCAAATAAAGCACCTTGTTGAAAAACCATTCCTCGCTCAACTCCTGGTCCATCTATTTCTTTATTATTTAGAGTAATACTTCCAGAAGTTGGTCTAATAAATCCTGCAGTAATGTTTAGCAATGTGGTCTTTCCACAACCAGAAGGCCCAAGAACTGTAAGAAGCTCTCCTTTTTTGAGAGTAAAATTTAAATCTTTTAATGCGTGAACAGTTTCTCCTTTAGGAGTTTTAAAAATCATATTCAGATTTTGTGAAACTAAATCACTCATAAAGAGACTTTATATTTGAATTTTTAATAAAAAAATAGGCACCAATTTATTACAATTGGCGCCTATTAAAATTTTAATTACCCTTAGATTATAAAGGTAAGAAACTAGTATCTACATTTCCTCTTGGTGTTCCCATTCCTTTTAAGAATGCATCAAGATTTCCACTTTCCATAGATTGTTTAGTTTCTTCAGGTGTTAGAAATTTAAAGCCACTTAAAGTTTCTTTCATATCTGCAACTTTCATTTCAGAAGCTTTTGACATTGAGTTCATATCGCTTTTACCAGCTCTATATCTCGCATTAGCCTCATGAGTTACTTCAATAAAAGTTCTTAGCATACCTGGGTTTTCCTTCATAAACTTGGTAGTTACTGAAGTGATATCAATACCTAAGATACCTGCGTCTCTAGCTTCTTGAACTGTAAGTAATCTAGATCCAACTGCGGTTGCAGCTTTAATTGAGTTACCACCAAATAAACATGCCATTACAACATCACCACTTACTAAAGCAGCAGCTCCTTCTTCAGGGTCCATTTGAATGATATCCATTTTTTTTCTGTCCGCACCAACAACTTTCATACTTTCATCAAAAACGTATTCAGCCATTGTTCCTAATGGTACAGCAACTTTTTTACCTTCAAGCTCTGTAGCATTTGCTTTTGTTATACCAGAAGCATTAGAAGTTACGCATGTAGTACCACCCATTCCGTATTCCATAGCTACATCTACAAGCTTAATAGGAGCTTTAGATTTTACAGCGTTAATGAAAGGAACTAAACCTTGAGAGTAAGAGATATCAATATCTCCTGCTAACATAGCATCAGTCATTGCACCACCGTTAGTAAAGTTTGTCCATTTAACAGGAACTCCTAGAGCTTTAGCGAAGTTTTTCTTCATCATATCCTCTAGATTTGGACTTGGCCACTCTAAGAAGTAAGCAACTCTAACTTCATTAGCTGCTGAGTTAGCAACTGAAATTGAAAGATTAAGAGCTACAAAACATCCAAGAATAAAACTAATTATTTTTTTCATTTTTCCTCTTCCTTGTTTATTTATATGTTCTAATTTTAAGATTAAATTGACCTAGATGTAAAACAAAAAAATGCTCATTCTAGTTACACAACTTTAAGTTGTGACAATTATTTTGGTGGTTTATTGGACTTAATTAGTCTAAGGATTCATTAATTAACCATTTTTAAATTTTTAATATGAGCTCAGAAAAAAGAACATCTGTACCAAATTCTTTAAACGAACATTGGATGCCATTTACATCCAATAAAGATTTTAAAGAAAATCCAAAACTAATTGTAGAGGCAAAAGGTGTATACTTAAAAAATCACCAAGGTAAAACCCAAATCGACGCGAGCTCAGGATTATTCTGTAATCCATTAGGACATGGTAGAAAAGAAATTATTGATGCAATAACAAATCAATTACAAACTTTAGATTATTGCCAACCGTTTCAACAAGGATTTGGTGGATCGTTTGAATTAGCAACTAGAATTTCTAAACATACTCCAGGAAATTTGAATAAAATTTTTTACACAATTTGTGGATCTACTGCAGTTGAAACGGCAATTAAAATTAGTATTGCATATCATAAAGCAAGAGGTGAGGGACAAAGATTTAGATTTGTTGGAAGAGAACGTGCTTACCATGGCATGAATATTGGAGCAACTTCAGTTGGAGGAATGATTAATAACGTTAAAGCTTACGCAAGTGTGTTAATGCCAGGAGTTGTTCATATGAGACATACTCATTTAGATGAACATAAATTTATATCGGGTCAACCCGAAACAGGTGCTGAAATTGCAAATGACTTAGAGAGAATTTGTACTAATTTTGGTTCAGAAAATATTGCAGCCTGCATTGTTGAACCAATTGCTGGTTCTACTGGAACTTTAGTTCCTCCAGTTGGCTATTTACAAAGATTAAGAGACCTATGTGATAAACATAAAATACTTTTAATATTTGATGAAGTAATTACAGGTTGGGGCAGAACTGGTTCAGCATTTGGAGCTCAAGAGTTTGGTGTAACACCAGATATAATGACAATGGCAAAAGCCACTACAAACGGCATAGTTCCATTTGGAGTTGTTGCATGTAAAGAAGAAATTTATGATGCGGTTATGGATAATTCTCCTAAAGGTGCAATAGAATTATTCCATGGTTACACTTATTCAGGAATACCAGTATCTGTTGCAGCAGCATTAGCAGTACAAGATATTTTTGAAAAAGAGGATATTTTTAATAGAGCAAAAGAATTAGCTCCCTATTTCCAAGAAGGATTATTTTCTCTAAAAGATATTGATGTAGTAGATAATATCAGAGGATATGGAATGATGGGTGGTATCGATATCAAAACAGATGGAAGACCTGGTAAAGCAGGTTTAGCAACTTTTAAACATTGTTATGATGCAGGAGTAAATTTCAAAGCTACAGGAGACTGTTTAATTATTGCACCAATGTTTATTTGTGAAAAAAAACACATAGATGAAATTATAGATAAGCTTCGAACGGGAATTACAAATTACGCGAAAAGTAAAAAAAATTAAATTTCATTAATGAAAATTGGTGTACCCAAGGAAATAAAACCTCAAGAGACTAGGATTGGATTAACACCTGATAGTGTAAAGGTTTTAGTTTCAGAAGGTCACGATGTTTTAGTTGAGAATAATGGTGGTTTTGAAGCAGGCTTTGATAATGATCAATACATAAAAGCTGGTGCAAAAATAGCAAGAAATGCTTCAGATATTTTCAACGATTCAGATATTATTGTAAAAGTCAAAGAGCCTCAAAAAACTGAAGTTGAGATGATTAAAGAAGATCAAATAGTTTATACGTATTTACATTTAGCTGCTGCAAAAGAACTTACCAAGGGATTAATAAAATCCAAAAGTATTAATATTGCTTACGAAACAGTCACAGATGATAATGGAAGACTTCCTTTATTAGCACCAATGAGTGCAGTTGCTGGAAGGATGTCTGTTCAAGCTGGAGCTCACTGTTTAGAAAAAAATCAAAAAGGCAGAGGTATATTATTAGGTGGTGCTCCAGGTGGTGCTCCAGGGGGTGAGCCAGCAAATGTATTAATTCTTGGTGGTGGAGTAGTGGGTGAAAATGCAGCAACCATTGCTACAGGCATGAAAGCAAAAGTTCATATAGTTGATAAATCTGAAAAGAGACTAAAACAATTGGTTCAAACATTTGGAGATAAGATTATTCCAGAGTTAAGTGATAAAATAGATTTAGGAAAATTAGTAGCAGAAGCTGATTTAGTAGTCGGCGGAGTTTTGATACCAGGCGCAGAGGCACCAAAGTTAGTCAGTAAAGAAATGATAAAATCTATGAAGAGAGGGTCAGTTATAGTCGATGTTGCAATTGACCAAGGAGGATGTGTTGAAACTAGCAAACCAACAACTCATGGAGACCCAACTTTTATAGTTGATGATGTCGTTCATTATTGTGTAGCTAATATGCCAGGTGGAGTCCCAAGAACCTCAACATTTGCATTAAATAAAGTTACACTTCCTTATTTAGTAAAACTTGCTAATAAAGGTTATCAAAAAGCTTTATCTGAAGATAAAAATTTTTTAGCAGGTTTAAATATTTTTAAGGGTCAAGTTACCTATAAAGCAGTAGCAGAAGTTTTTGGTTATGATTACGCGGATCCCTCAAAGCTAGTTTAATTATAATACTCTAAATACCAATCCAAAAATTTTCTAATACCAGTCTTAAAATTTGTTTTCGGATTATATCTAGTTATTTTTTTTAATAAATTTGTATTGGATAAAGTTTGCTTTACGTCACCTTTTTGTAAAGGCATGTAGTTTCTCTTTGCTTTTTTTCCTAATACTTTTTCAATTTCTTTAATGAAATCTAATAAATATACTTTTTTTGTGTTTCCAATGTTTAATATTCTAAATGGAGCAATAGGGGAAAGACTGTCGTCTTTGTATTTTCCTAATTGTTTTGTATTAGGTACTTTTTTTATTAATAAATTTATTCCACTTACTATGTCATCGATATAAGTAAAATCTCTATACATTTTACCATTGTTATATATGTCAATTTTTTTATTATTTAGTATTCCCTTAGTAAATTTGAATAAAGCCATATCTGGACGACCCCACGGCCCATAAACTGTAAAGAATCTAACCATTGTAATTGGAACTTTCCATATATTAGAGTATGCATGGGCCATACTTTCATTAGATTTTTTTGTTGCAGCATAGATACTCATTTGAGTTTCAGTTTTGTCTATTTCTTTAAATGGAATTTTTTTATTTGCTCCATAAACTGAAGAACTTGAGGCCATAATTAGATGCTTTACATCCAATGTTTTTGAAATTTCAATAATATTATAAGTACCAGTTATATTTGAGTCTAAATAAACCCTAGGTTTTTCAATGCTATATCTTACCCCCGCTTGTGCGGCCAAGTGAATAACAACAACTGGTTTAAATTTTTTAAAAGCTTTGTCTACATTTTTTTTGTTTTCAATTTTTGTTTTTGAAAATGAAAAATTTTTGTATTTATTAAGTATACTCAATCTAGCTTTTTTTAGATTAATATCATAATAATTATTCATTGAGTCCACCCCATGAACTTTGTTACCACTCTCAAGAAGTTTCTTGGAAACATGAAAACCGATAAAGCCAGATGATCCAGTAACTATAATTTTCATTTATTAAATTCTAATTATCAAATATATTATATTTGATATATCATAAATTCTATGAGTAAAGAAATTCCAAATCAAACAAAGGTGGTAGTGATAGGTGGTGGGGTCGTTGGTTGTTCTGTTGCTTATCATTTAGCAAAATTTGGGTGGAAAGATACAATTCTTTTAGAGAGAGATCAGTTAACTTCAGGCACTACCTGGCATGCAGCTGGTCTTGTGAGTCAGTTAGGTCCATCAGCAGCAATAACTAAGATAAGAAAATATACATTGGATTTATATAAAGAACTTGAAAAGAAAGTTGATCATTCAGCAGGATTAAGATTAAACGGTGCACTTTCAATTGCTGAAAATAAAGGTAGATGGCAAGAACTTCAAAGACAAGCAACAACAGCCCAGCTTTTTGATGTTGATGTAAGAATTTTAGATAAAGATCAAATTAAAAAAGATTATCCAATCATAAATACCAACGAAGTTTTAGGAGGAATTTTAATGCCAGGTGATGGTGCTGCAGATCCATCAGGAGTAACACATATGTTGGCAAAAGCAGCTAGAATGGAAGGAGCAAAGATTTTTGAGAAATCTCCTGTCAATGAAATTTTAACCAAGAATGGAAAAATTTCTGGAGTAAAATTAAATGGTCAAAAAATTGATTGTGAGTATATAGTTTTAGCTTCTGGAATGTGGTCACGCCAAATTGGAGAAAAAGCTGGAGTAAGTATACCTCTTTATCCAGCAGAGCACTTTTATATTATCACTGAGCCAATTAAAAATCTTTCAAAAACTTTACCAGTGATAAGAGATTTTGATAATAGAACTTATATAAAAGAAGATGCTGGAAAAATATTAGTTGGTATATTTGAGTCTCAATCTATTCCAGCTTGGGATAAAAGTAATAAAGTTCCAGAGGATTTTTCGTTTGGAGAATTTCAAGAGAATTTTGAACATTTTGAACCTTACTTAGCCACTGCAATAAAAAGATTTCCAGTTTTAAAAACAGCAGGAATTAGAAAATTTTTTTCAGGCCCAGAGTCATTTACTCCAGATACTAATACACTGCTAGGAGAGGTTCCTGAAATAAAAAACTTTTTTGTTTGCTGTGGGTTAAATAGTATTGGAATTGGAAGCGGAGGAGGTGTTGGTAAAGTTACCGCTGAATGGTTAATCAATGGACATATTAATGAAGATATTTTTTGCTATGATATCAAAAGATTTCAAAAATTTCACTCTGAGCTAGGTTTTATTAAAAAAAGAATTACGGAGTCTTTAGGAGATTTATATGGAATGCACTGGCCGTTTAAACAACATAAAACCTCAAGGAATATAAAAACACTTCCATATCATGATGAATTAAAAAGTTTTGGTGCGTGTTTTGGTGTTTCTGGTGGATACGAAAGACCAATGTGGTTTGCTTTAGACGGAGAAAAAACGGAATATGATTACAGTTATAACTACCAAAATTGGTATCCTTCAGCAGAGTATGAAACAAATAATACTATAAAAAATGTTGGTTTGTTTGATTTAACCCCTTTTTCAAAATTTGAGATAAAATCTGATAAAGCTCACAAGGAATTACAGAAAATTTGCACGGCTAATATTAAAAATGAGGCTGGAAAATGTATTTATACACATATGTTAAACTCAGATGGTGGAATTGAAACAGATTTAACAGTTGTTTGTATCAAAAAAGATCACTTTAGAATAATAAGCTCTGCAGCTACGCGAGAAAGAGATAAATTTCATATAAAAAAACATCTTGCTAAAGATGTTGAGTTGAAAGACGTTACAGATGATTTTTGCGTGTTAGGAGTTTTTGGACCAAAAAGTAGAGATTTAATGAAATCAATTTCAAAAGATAATTTTGAAAATGGTAATTTTAGATTTGGTACAGCAAAATATATCATAATTGATGGAATTAAAATTTGGACACAAAGATTGTCATATGTTGGTGAATTAGGTTACGAATTATATATTAAATCTAAAGATGCTAAAAAAATTTATGAATTACTGATTAATAAAGGAAAAGATTTTAACCTATCGAATTGTGGTATGCACGCCATGGATATTATGCGGATGGAAAGTGGATTTTTACATTGGGGACATGATATTTCACCAGAGGAAAATCAATATCAAGCAGGTTTAACTTTCACAATTAGCTCTAAAAAAGATGATGAATTTATTGGCAAAAAAGCTTTAGAAAAAATTCAAAAAGAAAAAATTAAAAGTAGATTTGCAATGTTTACTCTAAAAGATAGCAAACCAGGTGAGCCATTATTGCTGCATGATGAGCCTATTTATTTAAAAAATAGGATTATAGGTAGATCAACATCTGGTAATTATTCTTTTAATTTTAGGAAAAATTTAGCATTTGGTTATATTAATAATGAAATTTCAAATGATGAACTTCACAACAAAGATTTGTTTATTGAAGTAGAGAAAAAAAAATATCCAATAGAGGTGATTTACAAACCTTTAAAACAAACAAATTTTAAAAATAATTAAGTTCTATTTCTTAAAAAAAATACAAAAAAAACAGAAGTCAACATCATTATCAAAGCATATGCTGCCGTCGGAACCATATAGGTCATATTTTGCCCAAATAATTGAGTGCCTACAAAAACAGCCAACGTCCCATTTTGTAATCCACACTCAAGAGATATACATCTTTGTTGAGCTACACCTGATGCAAAAAATTTAGCAACATAGAAACCTATGACCATCATGGAAATATTCAGAATTAAAGCAATAGTTCCTGCTGTAGTGAGAAACATTATAATACTATCCCATTCCTGAATATAGATAGCAATAAAAACAATTGAAAATAATCCTATAGATATTTTCTCTATAATTTTCATATTATTTTCTATTAGATCACTAAAAAATTTTCTAATAATCATTCCAATTATTACCGGCACAGTAACTATAAAAAACATTTTCAATGATATACCAAGCATTGAAACTTCTTTTTCAACATAAGTAATGTCAAATATATCAATTGATAAAAAAACTATATAAGGAACTGAAACAATACTTATTAAACTAGTAAAAGCAGTAAGAGAAATAGAAAGTGCAACATCGCCATCTGCAAATTTAGTTAGCACATTTGAAGTTACACCACCAGGCGCAGCTGCAATCAACATTACCCCTAACGCTAACTCTACGGGAGTCTTTAAAATAATTATCAATACATAACTTATGATTGGAAGAACAACTAATTGACAAATTAAACCAACAAAAAATTCTTTTGGATGCTGAAAAACTCTTGTGAAATCTTTTACTGTTAATGACGCACCAAGCCCTAACATAATTAATGCTAACGCAAATGGTGCAATTGTTGTTACTATACCCATGACCCCTCTAAGTACTTCCGCAACAATATACTAGAACATAATTTTTAAGATATTACAAGGAGATTTAAAACTTTACGAATAAATTTAGCTTTGTATTTAAAAATTTCTGTTTGATAAGGTAAAATTTTTTTAAAATTCATAGAAGTTAACACATATTGTTTTTTTTCATTTAATTTTATTAAATCTTCTTTAATTAAGTATTTACACTTTCTAATTATCGTTGCTCGAGGAATTTTTGTCATGTCAGAAATTGACATTGCGCTTATACCTGTATTTGCCCCTAGATTTCCTATGAGAATGTTATTAGTAGCAAAATAATCTAATGATGATTTTTCATTACTTGAATTTAATTGGTTTGACACATTTAAAACCTGATTCATACAAATTGTTCCCCAAATATGGAATGTTGACAGATCTTTAAAAAATTTTTGGTATCCTATAATTAAAGGTATTTGCATTCTGTAAAACCATCTCCAACACAAGCTAAATTTTTTTTTTATAATATTTTCAATCATTTTTTGATCAAGTTTTTTTGAATAAACTTTGTCTTTATTTAAAGCTTGTGAGACTAAAAAAATATATTTTGCTGAAAATTTTATTTGATTTTCAGGTTTGATGAAGTTGTATGCTTTTCCATTAATGATTATTTTTTTTTTATTACGCGTTATAACTCCTTCTTTTTCAAGTTCTAAAACTTTTCTTCTAACCGTTTCTTTGGGTAAATCTAATTTTTCACAAAGTTCAGTAATACTAAATTTTTCTATTTGAAGATATGATTTCGAGTAATATTCATCATAAGAATACTGAATATTCATCTGGTCATAAAATTGAAGAGTTTTTTCAACCAAAGAAATTACTATCATATATTTATAATGATCATTAAATGATGCATAAACATTATTCATCCAATTCCATTGGTGAGATATCCAATCTTTGCTTAGAGTAGAATAATGAGACATAATAGACTCATAGACTTGATCATCAGTGAGGGTTTTAGAAAAATCTATTTCTTGAATGCTCATAAATTATAAAGGGAGCAGTAAAGACCCAAATTGGACATGTGTCAATTTATTATTGACCCAGTTTGAACTTTCAAAAAAATTGTTTTTTTTAAATATTATGGTTTAATAAGCTCATGACATCTAAAGGCTTTACAGATAATACTGGTAATATCGAGACCCCAAATGATATTGATGTAACTGAAAAGCCTTTAAATCCTAATAAAATAAGCTCAGGCAGGGTCGATATCAACGTTTTAAAATCAAAACTTGAAGCTGAGCAAGGCAAGGAGTTAAGAAAAAATATTTTTATTTTTTCACTATGTGTTGTTTTATTAGCTGTGGTGGGTATTTACCTATCTTTGTAATTTATTTGCTTAAAAATCGAAATGATGCTTAATTACCTCAAATGAAATATCTAAGTAATTCAATCAAGCGAAAATTAGTTTCAAAGTATCAAGAAACTGAGACTCCAAAAAATAAAACTAGAGTTACAGACATTAATGTTCTTCTTAACAGAGTTAAGCTTGATAGAAAACAAGAAATAAAAAAAAAATTCTATTTTTCAGCTGCGGCTTCTACGGGCTTAATTTTATTTGGTTTAGTAGTTTTTTCTTAAAAAATAAATTTTATATAAATCGTTTAATTATTTAGATGTATTTGGAGTTAATACATTTATTGTAAATTTTAATAAAAATACTTTTATTTATAACTTATTTATTTGGTTATCTGTCCAAGCGCTCTTATAACTGAGCCTTTTTCATTCTTATACTTTTGCCAGTCTTGAATTATATCAAATTTTTGACTTTGCTCATACGCATCGCATAAAAGTAACTTCGAGAACCAATTATTAAAAAATTTTTTTTGAAAATAATAAGTATGAGGTATATCAACGTGATTATTTTGCGCTCCATTTTTAGGGTCATTTGCATTTGGAACTTCCCAAAAAACAAATCCGTCAGCCTTTAAAATTCTCGACACATGGGTTTTAAAGGTATCAATATCTTGAACATGCTCGAGACTATGGCTGCCGTACAATATATCAACGGAATTGTCTTGAACTTCACTTATTTCCTTTACCGTTTTCCATCTTTCATTGTAAAATTTGGGTATCGTACTCGGCTCAACGTTTAATACATCAATTCCATTTAACCATAGAAGATTTGAGACACCTCCATTCCCAGCACCAAAATTTACAAAAACGTTTCCCTCCTTTAATTTATGTGGAATAAATTCTTTTAAGATTCTGTAGTGAACAATATCACGAGTGCTAATACCATAATTTTTTCCGATACTAGCCCCTCTTGAGTCCCAATAAGTAGAGGTATAATAAGCATTTAAATCCTTAGTGGTAGGCATTGGACTAAGAAAATAAAATCCTTCATCAGAATACTTTAACTTACATTTTGAAAATATTTTTAGAGCAATTGGGTTTATAGCAAAAGAATTAATATCAGATTTTGTTATGTGAAATCCAAATATCTGCCTAAGAAAATCATTGACAGTTTTTTTAATTACATAGTTAATTTTATGTTTCATTTCTTTTACTTAAAAGCTAGAGTAATTCTAAGTATTCTCACATTAATTTTTATGTATTTAATAGCAACTAGTTAATCTTATATCATAGATTTGATTAGAGAAAGTTAAATTTATAATTCAATTAATTTTTTACAGTAATTAATCATTGATAGATTAAGGTGAATTTCATGTTTAAAAGAAAAAAAATAAGTAGTATATATCAACAACAAATAAACGGCGGGGTAGCTCAGTTGGTTAGAGCGCGGGACTCATAAGCCCGAGGTCAGTGGTTCGATCCCACTTCCCGCTACCAATAAACCCATGCTATAAATTTAAAATGATAATGGTTCGTAATTACTCTTAATCAATTTTTCAGATCTAATTTTTAAATCATCTCCCCACTTAAAATTATATATTTCAAGCTCTTCAAGGTGTCTTACTTTTTGTAAGTATCTTTTTTTGGGTATTGATACATTAATATTTTCATTTTTATATCCATAAATAAATAATGCATCAAATTTGATGATACTCAAAGAAAATTGACTCATTGATTTAGCATGCTCAACAGATCTATATATACCTCCAAATACTCCTGACAATAAAAATAGAGTTAATAAAAAAATTGAAAGATAATTTTTTTTTTCACTTTGATCTTTATTTAGAGAAAAAAGTGAGTCAATAAGTTTTGCTATTAAAGCTAAAGCAAAAAAACTTGATAAGAATATTCCAAAAGATCTTGCTACGGTAAGATGTGGCAAACAACATATTAAAATCAATAAAATTAAAATAGAAATTTTTTTAAAATTAAATAGTATTTTTTTTTTAATAAAAACAATAATTGTAGAAATTATTATTACCATAATCCAAACCCACGCAAAAATAGATTGCGCTAAACTAGAATATTTTGAACTTAAATATCCCATAGGCAAGAAGGATGATTTAAAAGCCTTAATTAAGCCACCAAAATTTAAAAAATTTTCTCCATATTTAATTGTATACCCCGTGATTTGAAGATGTTCAGCTTCAGGTATAAATTCTTTTCTTAAATACATGTGTATCAAAACAATGAATAAAAATGGAAAAACTTTTATAGAGCAAGAATAAAAATTTTTGAGATTAATTCTGTATAAATAAAAAAATAAAAAAAATAAAATTACTGGCATGATATACAGTTCTTCTCTAGTTAAAACTGCAACTGTCGTCAAAATAATTGATAAAAAATAATATAAATTGCTTCTACTCTTTATACTGATCAAAAAAAACAAAATTGAAGAGACTGAAATTATATAGACAAAAATTAGTACACTTATGGTAAACCAAGAAATTAAAGTTAAATAAATTTTTGAAAAAATTATAAGAAGAGTAAAAAGTAATATTGTTGATTTATTAAAATTCAAATAAGTTAATAGCTTATTTGATATTAATACCAAAATAAAAGCTTCAAAAATGATAAAATTTCTCAGCAAAAAAGTATTTTCTTCAAATATCAAATATAATAAATGATAGTACAAGACAGCAAATGGTCTGTAACTTGGAGTTTCTATTCCATCACTATCCCAATTACCAATCCAAATATTTTTTAATTCATCATTAGTATATTCTCTAAAAAAATGTAAGTCGTCCCAAACATAAGGTTCATAGCTTAAATTAAATCCAAAAATGATATACCAGACGAATGTAAAAATGACAGTGGAATATAAGATTACGTTTTTCTTTTTGCTAAATATTGTGTTAAAAAAATTCATTGATATTTATAAGATTAACAATAAACCTATTTTTTTTTATTAAATAAATCAAATTAAAATAATTTGTTTTAAAATTAATTAGAATATAAAATAAAAATTAGAATGAAATTTGTCATACTTGATGTTTACCCTGATAAAAAACATAGATTAGTTAAAGATACTGCGGGTGGTTATGGCACTGGTAATGATTTTGGTAATTCGTTTTTTTCAAAAATCCTTAATAAATATGTAGATCAAAGTATTGGCATGCCTGCAATTGAAGTGATGATTATAAGTTCAATATTAAAAAAGGATAATGAAGTTCATTATACAAGAGACTTACATGACAAAAAAATTTTGGACTGTGATTATATAATTTTTCCATCGTCTATAATTGCTCATGAGACTGAATTAAACACATTGTCTAAGTTTGAAAATAAAAAAATATTTGTGACTGGAATATTTGCAAACACAATGAAAGAAAAATATTTAAAAAAAAATACAGTTGTCGTTAAGAATGAGTCAGATATTTTTTTTTATAACCTAAATAAAGAAGGAAAATTGAATGTGAAATTTTTGGATAATTTATTTTTAAATAAAGATTTAATTGATAATTTTTATTCACCTGTAAATTTAGATGACTTGCCTTATCCAGACTGGTTGAGTTATTCAAAAAAATATCGATTGAGAAATGATTTTTTCAGTTTAAAAGAAAAAGTAGCCATACCAATATTAGCAACTAGAGGATGTCCGTATTCTTGCTTTTTTTATTGCACATACCCTTTACAACAGGGAAGAAAAGTACGTGCAAGATCTGTAAAAAATATTATTGAGGAAATAAAATATTGGAAAAAAGCGCTTGGCGCTAATAAATTTGTTTTTCGTGATCCTGTTTTTTCAATTAATAGAAAACATACTATCGAATTTTGCAATGAGGTTATTAGTCAAAAATTAAATATTACTTTTATGGTTGAAACACATTTAAATAATTTAGATGATGAAATGATACCCTTATTAAAAAAAGCAGGACTCAAATTAGCTTATGTAGGTGTTGAGTCCTCAAGTCATTTTGTTTTAAAAGATATGAAGAGATTTACCGTAGAACACGATAAACAATTTCAAGTAATTAAGAAATGCGAAGACTCAGGAATTAAAGTAAAGACCATGTTTATTATTGGTAACCCTGAGGATACTAAAGATACTATTATCGCATCTATAGAATACGCAAAGTATCTTCCAAGCTTGTATTCTCAATTCAGTGTTTTTACTCCCTATCCAGGAACACCAGCTTACAATGAATTTAAAGATATTATAACTGAAACTAAATTAGAAAATTTTAATCAATATAATCTTACATTCAATCATAAAAATTTAAGTAAAGAAGATGTAAGCAATTTAAAAAGTTTAGCTTATTATAAGTATTATTTTAATTTGAAGAAAATTCTCCAAATTTTAAAGTATTCTTTAAAATCTAAATTATATAATATCTAATTTTTATTATGAATATTGTAGTTACTGGTGGAACAGACGGTATTGGATTAGCTTTAGTAAAAAATCTTTTATCATTAAACCATAATGTAAAGATGGTTGGAAAGGATACTAAAAAGGCTGAAAGAATCCTAAACTCTTTGAATAATTCAAAGCTAGAATTTTTTAGATGCGACTTATCAGAAAAAAGAGAAATAAATGAATTAATTCACAAAATGAACAATTTAAGTTCAATTGATGTTTTGGTTAATAATGCAGGAGCAATTTTTGACAAAAGGGAATTAAATTCTGAAGGGATAGAAAAAACTTTTGCATTAAATCATTTATCGTATTTGCAACTTTCATTAGGATTAAAAAAAAAATTAGAAGATTCAAAAATAGGCAGAATTATAAATATTTCATCAAATGTACATAAAAATTACGATATTGACATAAATGATTTACAAAATGAAATTAAATATACTGGGTGGAAGGCTTATTGCAGGTCAAAGCTTTTGAACATCCTTATAACATATTCATTTAAAAAAGAGCTGAATACAAATATAAACTGCAATTGTTTACATCCAGGTTTTGTTAATTCAAATTTTGGAAATAATAATAAAAATTTTTACCGTTTTTTAATAAGATTTGTTAAAAATTTATTTGCAATTAGCAATGAAAAAGCTTCGTTATCACCGTTGTATATTGCTACTTCAAAAAATTTAAATGGTGTGAATGGTAAGTATTTTGATAAGCTCAAAGAGGTAAAAAGCTCAAAAGTAAGTTATGATAATAATTTACAGAAAATTATTTGGCAAGAGTCACTAAAATATTTACAATAATTTTGAAATGGAAAAATTTATAAAACTTTTTAAATCATCACCAAAGTATTCAATTAAGTGGGATAATTACTTTAATATTTATTCAAATATTCTCAAAAAATTTGTAAATAAAAAAATTATTTTTGTTGAAGTTGGAGTGGGTAACGGTGGATCATTGTTTATGTGGAAAAAATTTTTTGGAAATAAAGTCAGAATTATAGGAATCGAGCTTAATCCAGAAGCAAAAAAGTTAGAAAAACACGGATTTGAAATATTTATTGGCGATCAGGCAAATCCTAATTTTTGGAAAAATTTTTATAAACAAGTGGGTAAAATCGACATTCTATTAGATGATGGAGGTCATAAAAATATTCAACAAATCACAACTTTTATGGAGTCAATACAACACATAAAAAAGGGTGGAAAAATTATAGTTGAGGATACACACACGAGTTTTATGAAAAAAAAAGGTTTTAAGAACCCCTCAAAATATTCATTTATAAATTTTTGTTTTTATCTGATTGAAAATATGCATAGAAGAAACCCAATGCTTGAAAAGAATTTAAATTATTATTCGAAGAAGATTAAGCAAATCAATTTTCATGACTCTATAGTTGAAATTGATATTACAGAAAATAAAAGTTTAAAATATTCTCAACTATTAGAAAATAATAAACAACTAAGATATTATTTTACAGATTATCGTCATAAAGGTGATTTCATTATAACATTAAAAAGATTTGAAAAAATTTTTGGTAAAATTAGTGAAGAAAGCTTAACATTTAAAATAATAAGAAAAATTTTTCACAGAAATTTATTTTTCTCATTTAAAGAAAAAATGAGAATTAATAGATATATTAAAATTTTAAAATCATAAAGAATTTAAAATACTTTTAATTGCTTTAGATATTTTGTTGACCTCAGTTTTTTTCATTTCTGGATATAATGGAAGACAAAAAATGCCCCTAGATTTTATCTCAGAATTTTTCAGATTTTTGTTAAGAAATAAATGTCTATAAGCTTTCATATTTTGAATAGCATAAGGATAAATAATTCTAGTTTTAATTTTTTTTTTATCTAGTAATTTGATTATTTTTTTCCTAAGAGGATGATAAACTGTAAATAAATGATAAACATGTTTATTACTTAAATTTTTTTTTGGTAAAATTAAATTTGTGTCTTTTAGATTTTTTAAATATTGATTAGCTAATATAATCCTTTTTTTTATAAATTGATCTACAAAGTTCAGTTTTATGTTCAAAATCGAACATTGAATTTCATCAATTCTTGAATTCTGACCATTCTCATTGGCATAATATTTATTAAAAAATTTATTTTTTTTATTAATAGTTTCTATACCATAAAATCTTAAACGTTTAATTTTTTCATTTAATTTTTTATTTTTTGTTAGTATGAAACCACCATCTCCATAAGCCCCAAGTATCTTTGTTGGATAAAATGAAAAGCAACCCAAATCACCAAACGTACCCACAAATTTTTGATTGTAAGTTGCTCCTTGGGCTTGTGCGCAATCCTCAATAATCTTTAATTTATGTTTTTTTGCAATGTTAATTATCTTTATCATGTCACATGATTGACCATATAGATGAACTGGTATTATGGCCTTAGTTTTTTTTGTTATAGTTTTTTCTATTTTGGAACAGTCAATTAGATAATCATTTCCAACATCAACTAATTTTGGAGTTGCTCCAGAATTAATAATGGCAGAAATTGTAGGTATTGCTGTATTTGATGCTGTAATTACTTCATCCCCATTTTTAATTCCAATAGACTTAAGAGCTATTAATAAGGCATCAGTGCCACTACTTACAGCAGCGCCATATTTTGATTTATATTTGGACCTAAATTTTTTTTCAAATTTATTTAATTCATCACCAAAAAAAATACTACCTTTTGTTAATGTTTTATCTATTCTTTTTAAAATTCTTCTTCTATTTTTCTGATATTCTTTCTTATATGACCAAAAGTTAATCATTAATTATCTCTCTTAATTTTTTTAGGTTCATGGAATGATTAAGTGGAATTTTTTTTCCTAATAATTTTTTTGCCTTTATACCTTTTATATTTTTGTTGAATTTTTTTGCAAATGCATAAACAGAATTTGTTTTTCCACCTAAATTAATAATTCCCCTTTTTTGAATTAGTTTTGGAAAAATCTTCACCACATCCTCGTGAAAAATGAAATTTGTAATTAAGTCTTTAAATGCAAATTTATGAATAAAGGGCTTTTCTGTCATACAAATTCTCAAAATAAGAGAATTTTTATACATTTGGACTGCACATTCACCCCCAAGTTTAGACCATGCATAATTATTGTAAGGTAATAAAGGGGAAGTTTCTTTATAATTCCCTTTTGATCCTGGATAAACATAAGAGGTTGATAGATAAACTAATTTAATTTTTAATTTTTTACATACTTTAACTAAATTACATGTGCCGATTATATTATTATCTATACTAAGATTTATTTGTTTTTCATGGATATCCATTGGCCTAGATAAGCCAGCAGCATGAATTAAAATATCTGGTTTATTCTTAAATAAATATTTTTGAATTTTCTTAAAATTTAAAATATCCAATTCTTTTTTAGTTGGAAAAAGTATGTCTTTAAAGTTTGTTTTTTTTTTAAAAACCTCACCAAATCTTCCAGATCCTCCTGTAAAAATTATTTTCATTTACAACTCAACATGAGCAAACCAATTAGCTCTTTTAATTATTTTTCTTTCCTTTTTAAATATTTCTTTTTTGTGATTCCATGCAAATAAAAAAATAGCATCTGGTAAATTAGAGTAAAAATATTTCATAGATACAATTGGAATGTGAGTCCCTGGAGTATATTTTCCAATTTTTTCAGGGGTTGTATCGCATATGAATATGACATCATCATTATTAATACCACAATAATTCATTATAGTTGTACTTTTAGATGTTGCTCCATATCCAGCAATTATTTTATTATTTTTTTTGTACTTGTTGATTTTTTCCAATAAACTTTTTTTTGATC